>JABDPF010000077.1 GCA_013042915.1 Lysobacterales bacterium | reverse complement strand
CCAGTTCCACCGCCAGTTACCTGGGTCTTGGCACCAGTTCCACCGCCAGTTACCTGGGTCTTGGCACCAGTTCCGCCGCCAGTCACTTGAGTTTCGGCCCCAGTTCCTCCCCCGGTTACATCAATGTTATGTGTCGGCACATTGAGCGAAACTTCCGTCAGCATCAGATTGGCGAACGAGCCACTACGGGCTGTAACACCTGAAAAAACGCTTTCTCCGATGATCCAGGAAACGGCAATTGCGTTGTCTTGTACAACGACCTGCAAAGATCCAGCAGGATCAACAGGAGCTGCCTGCAGGCTTGCTGCACAAGTTACCGTCGCCAGCGTGCATGCGAGTAGCGCACGGCGGATTCCTGTTCCGGATTTCTCAATGCCAGTGCCGGATTTTTCAATTCCGGTGCCTGACTTTTCGATGCCGGTGCCGGATTTTTCAATCCCGGTTCCCGACTTTTCGATCCCTGTACCATTTTTTTCAATTGTCCAACGAGACATATTACTTCTCCTCTTGCTTCAGGTTTTGGTCTTACGCGGGCTTTGTGCCTTCTGCGTTCGACCCGGCTGCTAAACGAGTACCTGAGAAGATTTTGAGTAACTAAATCCCCCTTCTACTCTACCTCCTCTTCTTCAGGCTCATGGTCGCCCCACTGGTACCAACCGATACCGACTGTGACTTGACCGTCTTTCTTTGTCGCTTCCTCGAATTCTTCAAGGAGTGACTCCCCTTCTTTAATGTGTTTATCCAAAAGATCCCGTGCACGGGATCTAAACTCGATATATCTTTCTGGACTCAATCGATATGTCCATCTGCCTTGTTGAGGAACTCTTGTCTCCTCCGTCGCGCTCATATTGTGGATTACCGCGCTTAAAACGCGTGAGGCCTCAATCAATCCAACCTCGGTCTGTTTGGCTCGATCATCGGAAATTGGTGAGTAGAGCATAGATAAGAGCTCGACTTTTTCGACATCTTCCTGAGTCACCCGAATGTTACGGGAGGCCAAAAGTCTGCCTATTACAGTCTTGACGGTAATGTTTCTTCCAATTGACCGAAGAACGAGCGTTTGGAAGGTCTTACCCTTGCCTACAATGGGAAGTGCGGCTGGCTCACCGGTCTCAGAGTCCTGAAAAAACGGGTCGCTAGACCACATATCTATGAGCGCGTGTTCAGGATTGACGTTTTGATTTTGAATCGTGGTTTCGAGGTTCTCTGCCATCAATGAAGACACCACGCGGGTATCCAATCCCGTCATCAGGGCGATGGCACTTTTTGTGGGTCTGGAGCCCTCACGTTCGAGCTTTCGCTGGGCTTCTTCAACGTAGAGAGCTTTGAGAATGTCGTACAGAGCGGGGAGGGAGACGGTACCAATAACCAGGCGTACGACTTTACGAAACACACGACTCAGAAAGTGGGTGATGGATTTCGCGTCGTCTTGTTGATTCAAATTATTATTCATTACTACGCTAGGCATCTTTCAGTCTCCTGAAAATCCCCTACAGCAGTATATGAAATCCATCTCGTGAAAACCTGTTCGCGTCCTCGAACAGGTAGCCGCAGGCTTAAACGGCGTATTAATCATAGGATATCCTTTTTATCAAAGACTTGCCAAGTTTATTTAACCTGAATCCAGCCTATCTTTCCGGTGGCTGAATTAATCGCAAGAAAACAACTTCTTGGCGCTCTGTATTTCAAGGAGCCAACCTGCTCCTTTGCGAGATATCCTATCCCCTAAATAATCTATTACTGATTCCGGAATTACATTTCCGCTAATCAGTCCCTTTATCTTACCGAGGGCATCCATGCCACCGGCCTACCCACAGCAATTAATGCGAGGTAGGTTTTGCGTAATTCGGCAGATTGCCAGGAAATAGGGCGTTTAGAATCTTGGAGCTTCCCTGCTCCGGGTTCACATCCTGTGACACATCAGACCAAACGCCCAATACCGGCCGACAACCCCTGTCTGTACCGGTCCCGATTCCGGTCCCATCGCGTTCAACCGAAGTTGCTGCATCCATGCAGTTTCCCTCGGAGATGGAGACCAGACCTGCTTCTTTACCCAACTGTCGCTCACTCCACCGGCGAACCTGGGTAGGATCATCCGCTGAGAGCATCAGCGCGCCTTTCTTGTGGTGGAGTACATAAAGCATGGAGAGACTCTAACAAAAATAGACGTAACTGTCTATAGACAATTATGAATATAGACCGGAATGCAGGTAGCCAAAAATGTATTTAGACAAAATTACAAATAGACACTTGCGTCTATAGACAAACATGGCTATAATGTCAGTCAACAAGGTTGGAAAAGGCAAGGATTGCCAGCTCCAATAGCAGAAGGACCTGCTGTCTTGTTGAGCATGGATGCACTTTGCGGGTGGCGAGACGTCCGCAGGACGGCCAGAGATGTTACGGATGATATCTCTGGTCGTTTTTTATGCGCGGCTGGAAATTCAGGCCAAGCGCTCAAACGTATTCGATTCAGAAGTCGGCCTTGCCCGGAACGCGGGGATAGGGGATGACATCCCTTATATTGGTCATGCCCGTGATGTAGTTGATCAGGCGCTCGAAACCCAATCCGAAGCCGGCGTGGGGTACGGTTCCGTATCGACGCAAGTCCAGGTACCAGCTGTAATGTTCCTTATCCAGTTCGAGGTCGTCCATTCGCCGCTCGATGACGTCAAGGCGCTCTTCACGCTGTGAGCCACCGATGATCTCGCCGATGCCTGGGGCCAGCACATCGAGGGCGGCCACCGTGCGGCCGTCATCGCTGAGTCTCATGTAAAACGCTTTAATCTCGGTGGGGTAGTTCATAACGACAACCGGGGCTTTGAAATGCGTTTCGGTCAGGTAACGCTCGTGCTCGGTTTGCAGATCGAGACCCCACTCGGCCGGAAATTCGAATTTCTGGCCGGACTCGCTGAGAATTCGGATGGCCTCCTCATAGTCCAGGCGAACGAATTCGGCCTCGACGAATTTTTCCAGTCGTTTGAGGGCATCGGGCTCGATGCGTTTTTCAAAAAACGCCATATCATCCGGGCATTCATCAAGTACGGTTTTGAATACATACTTGAGGAAGTCCTCGGCCACGTCCGCCAGGCCATCGAGGTCGGTAAAGGCAATTTCCGGCTCGACCATCCAGAATTCGGCCAGATGGCGAGAGGTATTGGAATTTTCGGCCCTGAAAGTGGGGCCGAAGGTGTACACCTTGCTCATTGCCAGGCAATAGCCCTCCACGTTGAGCTGGCCGGAAACCGTTAGGAAGGTCTCGCGTCCGAAAAAGTCCTCGCCGAAATCGACCTGACCGTTGTCCTTGAGAGGTGGATTGACCATGTCCAGGGTGCTGACCCGGAACATGTCCCCGGCACCCTCGGCATCCGATGCGGTGATGATCGGCGTGTTGATCCAGTAGTAGCCTCGTTCATGAAAAAAGCGGTGGATGGCTTGGGCCGCCACGTGCCGAACCCGGGTAATGGCGCCAAATGTGTTGGTCCGCGGCCTGAGATGAGCCACCTCCCGCAGAAATTCAAAACTGTGTGCCTTGGGCTGAATGGGATAGGTATCCGGATCCTCCACCCATCCAACGATGTCGATCTTGTCGGCCTGTATTTCGAAATTCTGGCCACGGCCGCCGGATTCGACCAGCGTTCCGGTGCAGTTCACGGCACAGCCGCTGGTGAGTTTTTTGACCTCTGTCTCGTAATTTTCCAGATCAGCGGGCGCCACAACCTGGAGCGCATCGAAGCACGATCCGTCATGCACATTAATAAAGGAGAAACCGGCCTTGGAGTCTCGACGGGTGCGCACCCAGCCCTGGATGGTGATTTCGGCGCCGATCGTGGGTTTTCCGGCGAGGGCGTCTTTGATTCGTGTAATAGACATGGTCAAGAGTTGATCCGGGATAAGCAAACCCCAAATAATAATGCACAAGGCGCGGAACAGAAACCCCGGGCGGCAACAGAATCAAAACTGACTTACAGGCTGGAGATATGGCAATCGAGTTAACACCCACCGCGGCGGAACGGGTCCGCGGCTTCATGAAAAAGGACGGCGGTCTCGGATTGCGCCTGGGCGTGAAGAAAACCGGCTGCTCCGGCTGGGCATACACCGTGGACCTGGCCAACCACATCCAACCCGAAGACGTTGTGTTCGAACAGGACGGCATCAAAGTCGTGGTCGATCACGAAAGCCTCGAGTTTCTCGATGGCTCTGTCGTGGACTTCCGCTCGGAAGGTCTGGGCTCCAACTTCCACTTCATCAACCCCAACGTGTCCGAAGAATGTGGTTGCGGGGAAAGTTTCACCGTCGCTTGATTTGCTGATATAATCCGTCGGCTCCGTTGACGAGTAATCGGGCAACGGTTTCCTTGCTTCACTTCACATGGAAGGAAGCTTTGATTGGCGCGGGTTTGCGCGCCGACAAATCCACAAGGAGTCACAATGCGACACTACGAAATATGTTTTCTGGTTCATCCGGACCAGAGCGAGCAAGTTCCTGCCATGCTGGAACGCTACCGCAGCCTCATCGAGGACAACAGCGGTTCGATCCATCGCGTGGAAGACTGGGGGCGCCGCCAGTTGGCTTTCCCCATCGCCAAGCTGCACAAGGCCCATTATGTTCTGCTGAACATCGAGTGCGACGCCGATACCCTGGCAGAGCTCGAGGGCATTTTCCGCTTCAACGACGCCGTGCTGCGCCACCTGACCATCAGTCGTCAGGAAGCCATCACCGAGCAGTCTTTGATGATGAAGGCCAAGGAGGAGAAAGATCGCTCCAGCCGCAGCTACGACGATCGCAAGGCTGCCAAGCCGGAAAAAGCCGAAAAGGCCGGTAGCGAGGAAGCCCCTGCGGAAGAAAAGGCCGAGGAAGCTCCTGCGGAAGAAAAGGCCGAGGCTGCCCCTGCGGAAGAAAAGGCCGAGGCTGCCGCTGACGATGCTTCGGGCGACGAGGCAAAGAAGGCCGAACCCGCTGCCCCCGAGTCAAACGAAGACGCCGACGCTGCGAAAAGCGCCGACGCCTGATCAGGAACAGGAGATAACCCATGGCACGTCATTTTCGACGCAGAAAATTCTGCCGCTTCACGGCGGAAGGCATAACCGAGATCGATTACAAGGACATCAATACCCTCAAGCAATACGTGGGCGATTCCGGAAAGATCGTACCCAGCCGAATCACCGGCACCAAGGCGCGATACCAGCGCCAGTTGGCGAAAGCGGTCAAGCAGGCCCGATTCCTGGCCCTGCTGCCGTACACCGACAATCACTGAACCGCTGAGGAAACAAGAACATGGAACTGATACTGCTTGAAAAAGTACAGAACCTGGGCGACCTCGGTGACAAGGTTACCGTGAAGCCAGGTTACGGCCGCAATTACCTCGTGCCGCAGGGCATGGCGGTACGCGCCACCAAGGCCAACATGGCCGATTTCGAGGCGCGACGCGCCGAGCTCGAGAAGGCGGCAATGAAGAAGTTGTCTTCCGCCGAAGACCGACTCAAGGCGCTGGAAGGTTTCGAAATCAAGTTGGTCGCCAACGCCGGGGAAGAGGGCAAGCTTTACGGTTCGATCGGTCCTCGTGAGATCGCGATTGCGGTCAGTAACGAAGGCCCAGAACTGGAGAAGAGCGAGGTCATCATGGGTGAGGGCCCGATCCGTTTCACGGGTGAGCACGATGTCGTGGTGCAGCTGCACGCTGACGTCGAGACCACCATCAAGGTCACCGTAGAAGCGGAATAATATAAGGGAATGCCGGCCTCCAAACCCGCTACCGTCGAAAATCTGAAAGTTCCTCCTCATTCGCTCGAGGCTGAACAGGCGGTACTGGGGGGCTTGTTACTGTCGCACCGCGCCTGGGATGCGGTGGCCGACTTGATTACCGAGCCGGACTTCTACCGTGAAGACCACCGCCTGATCTTTCGCGCCATCGCTCAGCTGAGCGATGGCGGTAAACCCTGCGATGCCGTCACCGTTACCGAGTGGTTCGAATCCCACGGACTGGTCGACCAGGTAGACGGGGGAGGCTACATCAGCCAGCTCGCCTCGACTACTCCCAGTGCTGCAAATGTGCGCGCCTATGCGGAGATCGTCCGTGAGAAGTCGATCCTGCGGCAGTTGATCGATGTGGGGTCCGACATCACCACAGGCGCTTTTTCGCTGGAAGGCAAGTCCAGCCGGCAATTGCTCGAAGAAGCCGAGCAGCTGGTGTTCGCCATCGCCGAGCAGGGCCAGAGAAGCGGGTCCAACTTCATTTCCGTGCAATCGGCGATCAACGAGGCCATCGAGCGCATCCAGGAACTGCACGAGCACGAGGGTGAGATCACCGGTATTCCAACCGGTTACAACGATTTCGACAAATTGACCGCTGGCTTACAGGATTCGGATTTGATCATCGTGGCGGGGCGCCCGGCCATGGGCAAGACCACGTTCGCAATGAACATTGCCGAGAACGCAGCCATCAAAAGCGAAAAGGCCGTGGCCGTCTTCAGCATGGAGATGTCAGCGGTCCAGCTGGTGATGCGCCTGTTTTCTTCCTTGGGTCAGATTGATCAGACGCGTCTTCGCACCGGCAACCTGGACGAATTGGACTGGCCGAAACTCACCTCGGCTATGACCTTGCTGCACAAGAGCAAAATCTTCATCGACGAGGCCGCGTCATTGTCGCCGGCCGAGCTGCGCGCGCGTTGCCGCCGGCTCAAGCGTGAGCACGATATTGGCCTGATCGTGGTCGACTATCTGCAACTGATGGCGGTTCCGGGTTCCAGCGAAAACCGGGCGACCGAGATTGCGGAAATTTCAAGGTCGCTCAAAGCCATAGCCAAGGAACTGCGCGTTCCGGTCATCGCGATCTCGCAGCTCAACCGTGCCCTCGAACAGCGACCGGACAAGCGCCCGGTCATGGCCGACCTGCGCGAATCGGGATCGATCGAGCAGGACGCCGACCTGATCGTCTTCATCTACCGTGACGAGGTTTATCACAAGGAAAAAGAAGACAACAAAGGCAAGGCGGAGATCATCATCGGCAAGCATCGAAACGGCCCGACCGGCAAGGTCGAACTCCTGTTCCAGGGGCAGTGGTTGCGATTCGTCAATTTCGCGCCGGAGTTTCGCTACGACCCGCCGCATGGCAGTGCCTGAGGCTTTCTACTCGCCCTCGGTCAGTTCGTATTTTCTCAAGTAACCGCGAAGCTGGTGGTAGGTCATGCCGAGGTATACGGCGGTTTTCTTCTGGTTGAACCGATTCTGTTCCAGTGCGGCCTTAAGCAAGTCAATCTCGGTTTGCTGTATGTGTTCCTTGAAATCATAAGCCTCTAACGGCGCAGTGGGAGCCGGGGTGTCGGACGTGTTTGCCTCGAAGCCGGGGCGCCACGGTGACTCGAAAGGATCGAACAGGATGTCATTCACCAACTGGTCCTCGCCCAGGGCCGAGTAGACGGCTCGCTCCACCACATTTTTCAACTCGCGGACGTTTCCGGGCCAGGCATATTCCATCAGTTGATCGCGTGCCTCCTCCGAAAAACCTTCAAACACTTCCAGCCCGAGTTCACCGGCCATTTTCACCGCAAAATGCTGAGCCAGCGGCATGATGTCGTCACGGCGTTCGCGCAAGGGGGGCAAGGTAATCACGTCAAATGCCAGCCGATCCAGCAGGTCGGCGCGAAACCGCCCTTCCTCGGCCAGGCGGGGCAGGTCTTCGTTGGTGGCGCCGATAATACGAACATCGCTGCGGATTGTCTCATTGCCGCCGACCCGCTCCAATTCGCCATATTCAATCACGCGCAGCACTTTTTCCTGCACGCGATCAGACGTGCTGGCCAGTTCGTCCAGAAACAGGCTGCCCTCGTTGGCCAGTTCGAAGCGACCCAGGCGGCGCCGGGTGGCACCGGTGAACGACCCGGCCTCGTGACCGAACAATTCGGTCTCCAGCAGGGATTCGGCCAGTGCGGCGCAATTGAGCTTGACGAAAGGCCGGTCCCAGCGTGGCGAGAGGTAGTGGATACGCGCCGCGATCAATTCTTTGCCTGTGCCGCGCTCGCCGATCACCAACACCGGGCGGTTCAGCTGGGAAACGCGCGAGACGTGTTCCAGGATGTCCAGGAAAGCCCTGGATTCACCGATAAGTGGCTGTTCTTGCTGACGATCCATGCTGGGCCCTGCAGTTGGGGTCGAAGACCATTGTAGAAGATGGGCTCGCGCCGGGCCATGGGCGAATGGTCATGGTCGTTCGTTCAGGGCGTGTTCTGTATTTGCCGGAACAACTCTTCGACGCGCGCCTCGTCTCCGACGGCCATGGCCTTTTTTAGCTGGGCCATCAGTTCTTCGTGATCCGGCGCGGTTTCGTTCAAGCGGACCTGTGGTTCTGGAGAGTCCCCGCTTGGCTCCGCGTCATCGTCATCCTCGGTAAGAGATTCCGTCGGCAGGCCCAGCGCCTCCTGCTCTTCTTCACCCAGGTATTCGCGGAGCCGGGACCGCACCGGTTCGTTTTCCATCAGTTCGAGCACGTGCATCAGTTGCTCGCGGCGATCCATCATCTCCTCGAGGTCATGCATCAGGCCGTCGAATTCTTCGAAGCACTCCTCTACGTTCTCCGCCTCGTCATACCCGGGTACGAAAATGGCGTACACGCCGATGCGCCCGTCATAATCGAGTGCCGCCAGGCCGTCGGCGTCGCGCTCTGCCAGGCCCTCGAAAAGCGCCTGGGTGATCTCCGCGCTGAGGCCGGTGGAGCACTGGAATTCGACCAGCAAGCGCCCACCCTCGATGGCGATGTCCTCGATGACCAGGTCGTCGTCGTATTCGCTGTCGAATTGCTCATCGACAAATTCGAGGAAAAGTGCTTGCCGGGCCTCGGGTGCTTCGTGTTCCAGGATCGGATAGAGGGGCTCGAAGTCTGGCAACTCGGCGGCAAGGACGACGTGGGATTCCGACATGTTCGGCTCCTTGGCAGGTGCTGGTCGACGACGGGGGTATGGAAGTCAGTCTACAACTTCATTCAAGGTGAGAATATGCGTCGCGTCAAGGCTTCGTGCTGGTGGCCGGCACCGCGATCTGTTAAAAGATCACTTTTCCATCCCGCGAACCCTCGATGGCCAAGAACCGAAACGCCTATCAATGCGATAACTGCGCCGCCACGCTCAGCAAGTGGGCGGGCCAATGCCCCGAGTGCCGCGAATGGAACACGGTCAACGAGATCGTGACCCAGGCCCGGCCATCCGGTCGGTTTCGGGGCTACGCCGGCAAACTCGGCAACGAGGTACAGGATCTCGCGTCGGTCGGCGATGCGACGGTTGCCCGGCTGGCGGTTGGCGTGGGCGAGCTCGACCGCGTGTTGGGCGGGGGTATTGTTCCCGGCTCGGTCATCTTGCTGGGTGGCGATCCAGGCATCGGCAAATCGACCCTCTTGATGCAGCTCACCGCCGCCCTGGGTCAGCGCGTGCCCGGGCTGTACATCACCGGTGAGGAATCGCTGGAGCAACTGGGGATGCGCGCACGACGTCTGGGGCTGAAGCTGGACGGCATACGCTGCCTTACGGAGACCTCGATCGAACAAATCCTGGGCCACGCCGAGAAGGAAAAACCAAAGTTGATGGTCGTCGACTCCATCCAGACCGTGTACACCGAAGAACTGTCCTCCGCCCCCGGCTCGGTCGCCCAGATTCGTGAGTCGGCCGCCGCCCTGGTGCGCTGGGCCAAGCAGAATCACTGCTGCGTCATCCTGGTTGGGCACGTCACGAAAGAAGGCGCGCTGGCCGGGCCCCGCGTGCTCGAGCACATGGTCGATTCGGTGCTGTATTTCGAAAGTGACGGGGACAGCCGCTACCGGGTGATTCGGGCCATCAAGAATCGCTTTGGCGCCGTCAACGAGCTGGGCATGTTCGCGATGACCGGCACCGGTCTGAAAGAAGTAAAGAATCCGTCCGCAATTTTTCTGTCGGGTCACGACAAGCCGGTCCCCGGCAGCGTGATCACCGTTGTTCGTGAGGGCACGCGACCGATACTGCTGGAGGTTCAGGCGCTGGTGGATCCCAGCCATCTGAACAACCCACGCCGTGTCGCCCTGGGGCTCGAGCACAACCGCCTGGCGATGATGCTGGCCGTGATGCACCGACACGGCGGAATCGCTCTGTCCGATCACGACGTGTTCATCAACGTCGTGGGCGGCATGCGGGTAAGCGAGACGGGGGCTGACCTGCCCATGCTGATGGCGCTCTATTCGAGCTTCCGAGACCGACCCCTGCCGGACAAGCTGGTGTGTTTCGGGGAAGTGGGGCTTTCCGGAGAAATCCGCCCCGTGCCGGACGGCGAACAGCGACTGCGCGAAGCGGTCGGGCACGGGTACACCACGGCCTTGGTGCCGGTGGCCAATGCGCCCCGAAAACCATTGGACGGTCTGAGGATCGTTGGCCTGAGCCACGTCTCCGCGGCGCTGGAGAAGGTGTTTTAGGCGAGTCGCTTAACGCCGAGCGCCCGCTTGAATACCCCGTGAAGCCAGCGTTCCAGCGTGCGGTAGTGAACGACCCCGTACGCCACGAGCAGCGCTGAATAAACAAGGTAGGACAGCTGCACCGCGATCGTGGACCAGCCCTGCATCCATCCGTAAATCCCGAGTTTCATCGTGGCAACGAATGCGATGGTATGCACCAGGTAAATCGCGTACGAGGCGCCCCCGGTCGCCAGGCTGAACCGTTTCGGCGCGACGCGGCCGTGATGCTCCAGGTTGACCAATCCCCACAACATCATCACGGCGGGGGCTCCGAACAGCAGCACTCGCGGCACCACGTGAAAACCCTGTTCGATCTTGCCGTCGTACCAGAACGTGTTGGCCACCCCGGCTGCCGCGAATCCAACGATGCCCCAAAACAGCAATGACCAGCCCATTGCCTCGGAGCCCCGGTGGGCGAACGAGGCCAGCACCGCGCCGGCAAAAAATTCCGCGAGATAGGGTGCGGTGTAAAACAACCACTCGAAGGTGTTGTAGTAGTAATGCTCAGGGTCGTAGCGGTGGAATACGAAATGATTCAACACGGCGTAAGCCGTCACCAGCAAAAGAACACCGGCCAGCAAGTGCCAGCGCCAACGCGCGGAGAACAGCAGCAGCGCCGTAAACAGCACGTAGAAGTACATCTCGTAAGACAGCGTCCACGACACGTCCAGCAGTACACGGTTCAGGGGCATCGGCCACAAAAGGAACGACGTCCACAGGTTTGCTTCCGAAAAATGCTCGGGTCGTGCCCAAGCGAATACCACGGCGGCCAGTACGAAAAACGGCCAGTAGCCGCTGTAGATTCTCGCCGCGCGGCGTTTTAGAAACTCCATCGAGGCCCGGGCGCCGGAGGCACCGGTGGTCGTGTAAAACATGATGAAGCCACTGATAACGAAAAAGATGTCCACCCCGGCAAAGCCGGCAGCTTCTGCAGCGGCGAACACGGCGCCCTGGTCCACGCCCGTCGCGCGAACATGCATGCTGGCGTGGTAGAGCACCACCAGCAGGGCCGCGGCGAAGCGCAGGAACTGTATGTTGATCAGCATCGGGGCCAGGGCCGGTTCATGTGCCTGAGATTGCCCTAATTCGAAGGATCTTCAACCGCCCGTTGGGGCTTGACCAGCACTTTGACGATCATATTGTCCTTGGATTCGAGCACAGTGAGGATGTTGGGCCCGATCTTGACGCTGGTCTTGCCGGAGGGAATGTCGCCCAGCAGTTCCAGTAACAGGCCATTGATCGTGCTCGCATCGCCTTCCGGCAGGGTCCAGTTCATCATGCGGTTCAGGCTGCGGACAGGGGCTGACCCGCTCACCAGGTAATTGCCGTCGTCGAGCAGCCGTATATCGCGGGTTTTGGCCCGGCTCTCAGCTGTATATTCGCCGACGATCTCCTCGAGGATGTCGTCCAGCGTGACCAGGCCCTGGATGTCGCCATATTCGTCCACCACCAGGCCCATGCGGCGCTCACGGCGCTGGAATTCCAGCAGCTGCTGGGTCAGCGGCGTGCCCTCGGGGATGAAATAGGGCCGTTGCACCGAGCGCTTCAGGTCGTCGAAGGTCAGTCCGCCCAGGGCCAGCTTGGCGATCACGGTGCGGATGTGCAGCAGGCCCTCGACCTGGTCGATGTTCTCGCGAAACACCGGCATGCGGGTGTACAAGGTCTGGGTGAGCTGCGTGAGAATTTCTTCCCAGTTGTCGTCGAGGTCAATGCCTACGATGTCCTGGCGCGGAATCATCACGTCCTCGACCGTAGCCTGCTCCAAATCCAAAATGTTGACCAGCATGCGCTGATGGTCGTCCGGAATCCGCTTGCCGCCTTCCTTGACCAGGGTCCGCAGTTCCTCTCGATTCAAATGCTCCATCAGCTCGACGTTGGTGTGCACCCGGAACGGCCGCAGCACCAGGTTGGCCAACCCGTTGACCAACCAGACCACGGGATACAAGACTTTCAGCAACACGAAAAGCGGGAACGAGGCGGGGAAGGCGATACGCTCGGGATGGACGGCCGCCACGGTTTTGGGCGCCACCTCCGAGAAGATCAGGATCACGACGGTCAACAACAGGGACGCGATCCACACACCGTTGACGCCGAACAGCCGGATGCCGATGACGGTGGCGATGGACGCGGCCAGGATGTTAACGAGGTTGTTGCCCAGCAGGATCAGGCCGATCAGGCGGTCCGGCTTCTGCAGCAGTTTCGACGCCAGTTTCGCGCCGCGGTGGCCCTGGTTGGCCAGGTGGCGCAAGCGGTACTTGTTGATCGCCATCAATCCGGTTTCCGAACTGGAAAAGAAGCCGGACAACAAAATCAGGATAAACAGCGTGGTGTAGAGACTACCGAGGGAGACTTCTTCCATGGGTCAGGATTGCCAGCTGCGGCCCAGGATGACTTCGAGAACGAGCTTGGTGCCGAAGTAGGACAGAATCAGCAAAACGACCCCCGCCAGCGTCATTCGCACCGCCAGGCTGCCGCGCCAACCGTAGCGCCAGCGTCCGAACAGCAGCACGCCGAACACCAGCCACGTCAGGACCGACAGGACGGTCTTGTGAACCAGGTGCTGGGCAAAAATGTCGTTGATGAAGATGATGCCGGAGCCCAGCGAGATCGTCAGCATCAGGAAACCGGCCGTGATGAGCTGGAACAACAGGTGCTCGAGCACCTCGAGCGGCGGCAGCGTGCGCACCACCGGATTGAGATGATGCCGCCGCAGGAAATAGTCGATGATGAACACGAAAAAGGCATACAGCCCGGCGATACTGAGCAGGCCAAAAGCCAGAACCGAGCTGACGAGATGCACCGCGATTCCCGTCGACATTTTGTCCAGCGTGAAGGGCTGATGGGGTATGACCAATTCCAAAGCCAGCACCATCGCCGCCAGCGGCAGGGCCACCAGCCCGGCGGTGAACAGGCGTTTCTCGGTCAGGGTCGAGGTCAGCAACAGCAGAATGATGACCAGCGCGCACAGCGACAACAGGGGGGCCACGCTAACGTCCGGGACGGCGCCGGCGAACCAATGGGTGTATTGGGCGTAGCCGTGCACCACGACGCCGGCCAGGGCAAAGCCGAACGAGGCCTGTTGCAAAGAGGTGGATCGCTTGCCGATGCTGCGGTACAGCAAGCTGGCCGACACGATATACAAGATGGCGGCGAAGATCAGTAGTGAGTCGTGGGACATTTCGTACCGCTTGTCGATTCGTTCTGGCGCTATAATACCCGACTCTTTGCACTTTGCTCGATAAACTTCTCACCCCGGAGGGGCCATGTTTGAAAATCTGACCGATCGCCTTTCCCGGACGGTCACGCAATTGCGCGGCAAGGGCCGCCTGACCGAAGACGGTATTCGTGAAACCCTGCGAGAGGTGCGCATTGCGCTGCTCGAGGCGGATGTTGCGCTGCCGGTCGTGCAGACCTTCATCAGCGAGGTTCGCGAAAAAGCGCTGGGCCAGGAAATCCTCAAGAGCCTCACGCCCGGCCAGGCCATGGTCAAGCTGGTGCACGACGAGCTGGTCGCCATCATGGGCGAACAGAACGAGGCCCTGGACCTGCGCGCGCAGCCTCCCGTCGCGGTTCTGATGGCCGGACTGCAGGGTTCGGGTAAAACCACCACCACGGCCAAGCTGGCCCGTCTGTTGAGTGACCAGCACAAGAAAAAGGTCATGGTGGTCAGCTGTGACGTGTACCGTCCGGCAGCCATCGAGCAATTGAAAACGCTGGCCGCCCAGGTCGGCGTCGAGTTCCAGCCCTCGGACGTGGGCCAGAAGCCGGCCGATATCGCCCGCCAGGCCCTGGCCGAGGCGAAACGCCGGGCATGCGACGTGCTGCTGGTCGATACCGCTGGCCGCCTGCATATCGACGATGCGATGATGGCGGAGATCAAAGAGGTCCATGCCGCGGTGGACCCGCACGAAACCCTCTTCGTGGTGGATGCCATGACCGGCCAGGATGCGGCCAACACGGCAGCGGCGTTCGACCAGGCGCTGCCGCTGACCGGTATCGTGTTGACCAAGACCGACGGTGACGCCCGTGGCGGCGCGGCGCTCTCGGTGCGGCAGATCACCGGCAAGCCGGTCAAGTTCATCGGCGCCGGCGAGAAAGTGGATGCACTCGAACCGTTCCACCCGGACCGTATCGCCTCGCGCATTCTCGGCATGGGCGATGTGCTGTCGCTGGTGGAGGAAGTGCACCGCAAGGTCGATCAGGACGAAGCGCAGAAGCTGGTCAAGAAAATTCGCAGGGGCAGGGGGTTCGACCTGGAAGATTTCAAAGGACAACTCGAGCAGATGCAGAACATGGGCGGCCTCGGCGGCCTGGTCGACAAGCTGCCCGGTATGAGCAACCTGCCGGACCAGGTCAAATCCCAGGTGGACGACCGCCAGACTCGCCAGATGATTGCCATCATCAACTCAATGACGCCGCACGAGCGCCGCTTTCCCGACGTGATCCGCGGATCGCGCAAGAAACGTATCGCCAGCGGCTCGGGCACGCAGATCCAAACCGTTAATCGCCTGCTGAAACAGCACGCCCAGATGCAGAAAATGATGAAGAAGATGGGTAAAGGCGGCATGGCCCGCATGATGCGCAAGATGGGCCAGATGCAAAAGCAGATGCCGGGTGGCAAGTTTCCCGGCGGAAAGATGCCGTTCTGAGCGCGTTAATGGTTTTCTTTTGCAGAAAAGAAAGTTAAAATGGGTGGTTCGCTAGCACCAAATTGGATTTAAAAAACAATGGTTACAATCAGATTGTCACGCGGCGGCGCGAAGAAGCAGCCGTTTTATCACATCGTCGTCGCGGATAGCCGCAAGCCTCGCGATGGACGTAACATCGAGCGCCTCGGATTCTTCAATCCCGTTGCGCGCGGCCAGGAAGAACGACTGCGCCTCGACCTCGAGCGCATCGACTACTGGCAGGGCACCGGCGCGCAGCTGAGCGATCGCGTCAAGGCGCTGGTCTCAGAGGCTCGCAAAGCGGCGACTGCGGCTGCCTGAAACAGCCGGCTCCCTGGAGCGGAATGTGTCTGAGCAGGCCGAGGAACGCAAGGTCGTCCCACTGGGGCACGTTTCCGGAGTTCATGGCATTCAGGGATGGGTCAAGATCCACTCGCTGACCGAGCCCAGGGAAGCCATATTTGATTACCAGCCGTGGCTGATGGGTGACTCGCGCAAGGAGGTCTGCATCCGCCAGGGTAAGAAACACGGCAACCGCGTGATTGCCCTGTTTGATGAAACGGAAGATCGCGATGCGGCCGAGGCGTGGGTGCACCAAGCCATCGCCGTTTACCGCGATCAGTTCCCGGAAACGGATGCCGGCGAGTATTACTGGTCCGATCTTATTGGGCTGCGGGTGGAACTCGAAGACGGCACCGACCTGGGAACGATTGAAAATTTGATGGCCACCGGAGCGAATGACGTGCTGGTGGTGAAAGGCGACCGGGAACGACTGGTGCCTTTCGTCCAGGGCCAGTATGTGAAGAGCGTGGACCTGGACAAGAAACGCGTGGTCGTCGACTGGGATCCGGATTTCTAGGAGCCGGCCGACGATGCGGATACAGGTCATTACGCTGTTCCCGGACGAGTTTCGGCCGATGGTCGACCTGGGCGTGACGGGCCGTGCCATTCGCGACGGTGACGTGGGTTTGGAATTGTTGAACCCGCGCGATTTCGCCATCGATCGGCACCGCACGGTGGACGACCGCCCTTACGGCGGCGGTCCGGGCATGGTGATGGCGGTGGAACCGCTGCGCAGCACCATTCGCGCCGCCCGCGAAAAAGCCGGTGCAAACGCACGGGTGGGCCTGATGAGCCCCCAGGGCCGCCTGGTTGACCAGGCCGCGGTTCGCGAATTGTCGCAACGCGAGGAATTGATCCTGGTCTGCGGCCGTTATGAAGGGTTCGACGAGCGACTGATCGCGCTCGAGATTGACGAGGAATGGTCCATAGGCGACTACGTCCTCAGCGGTGGGGAACTCGCCGCGGCGGTTATGATCGACGCCGTCACGCGCCTGCTGCCGGGCGTGCTCGGAGACGAGCAATCGGCAGAGCAGGATTCGTTCTCGGACGGCCTGCTGGATTGCCAGCATTACACCCGGCCTGAACGAATCGAGGGTTTGGACGTGCCGTCGGTGTTGTTGTCCGGCGATCACGGGGCCATCGAGCGATGGCGCAAAAAGCAGTCCCTGGGACGCACCTGGCTGAGAAGGCCGGACCTGCTGGACGGAAAGGAACTGGATAAGGAGTCGGCCGAACTACTGGCCGAGTTCCGGGCAGAATACGAACACACGGGGTCCGAGTAGAAATTACCGGTTTTACTCTTACCCCACTGAAGCAAAACGCAAAGGATCGGGAAAATGAGCAACATCATCGACGAAATCAATGCCGAGCAGCTGAACAAGGACATCCCCCAGTTCTCGCCGGGCGACACCCTGGTGGTGAGCGTCAAGGTGAAAGAGGGCAACCGCGAGCGCCTGCAGGCTTTCGAGGGCGTGTGTATCGCGATGCGCAACCGCGGCCTGAACTCCGCATTCACCGTGCGTAAAATCTCACACGGCACCGGGGTGGAGCGCGTATTCCAGACGTACAGCCCGATGATCGAATCGATCACGGTCAAGCGCCGTGGCGATGTTCGCCGCGCCAAGCTCTATTACCTGCGCGGCCGCGAGGGCAAGAGCGCCCGTATCCGCGAGAAGCTCGGCTGAGGCAGTACGCTGCCGACCTAAAAAACCCGCCTTCACGGCGGGTTTTTTTGTAACCGCCAGTATTACCACATCGGCCGCCTAACCACAGGCGACAACCCTGTAGGAGCGACGCGAGTCGCGAAATATGACGCAGTGCGATCGCTTTGTCATGCTCCCCGCCTTGAATTGGGCTGCACCATCCCTATCTAACCGGCATTCCCTTATATCCTGTGAATGCCATGAGCAAACAGAACAACGTAGAAACCCACACCTTCCAGGCAGAGACAAAGCAGATCCTGCACCTGATGATCCACTCCCTGTATTCAAACAAGGAGATCTTCCTGCGCGAACTGATATCGAACGCTTCCGATGCGCTCGACCGCCTTCGGTTCGCGGCCATTGCGGATGATTCGATCCAGGACGAAGGCGATTTGTGCATCGAGCTGGAGCTCGACGAGGAAAAGGGGCTGCTGACCGTTCGCGACAACGGCATTGGCATGGACCGCGATGACGTGATCGAAAACATCGGCACGATCGCACGCTCGGGCACCCGGGCGTTCCTTGACCAGCTTACCGGTGACGCCAAGGCCGACGCGCACCTCATCGGTCAGTTCGGGGTCGGATTCTATTCTTCCTTCATCGTGGCCGACATGGTCACCGTGATCACGCGCAAGGCGGGTGACGAGGTTTCCCAAGGGGTACGCTGGGTTTCGGACGGCGGCGGTGAGTACTCGCTGGAAGCGGTCGAAAAGGAAACCCACGGCACCGAGGTCATTCTGCATCTCAAAGCGGATGAAAAGGAATTCCTGAGCCCCTGGGCACTGCGTTCCCTGGTCGGCCGTTACTCCGACCACATCGGGTTCCCGATACGGATGCAGGAGACAGGCGAGGATGACGAGCCGGAGTGGAAGGACATCAACAAGGCCTCGGCGCTGTGGACGCTGCCCAAGGGAGAGATCGCCGATGAGGAATACCAGTCCTTTTACAAATACCTGACGCACGACATGGACGATGCGCTGGCCTGGGCGCACAACAAGGTCGAGGGCAGCCAAACCTACACGACGCTGCTGTACCTGCCGTCCACCGCGCCAATGGACCTGATGCTGCAGCGCGACGAGCGCACCGGCCTGCGGCTCTACGTGAACCGCGTGTTCATCATGGATGCCGCACAAAACCTGTTGCCGCATTACCTGCGTTTCATGCGCGGCGTCGTAGATTCGGCTGACCTGCCGCTGAACGTGTCGCGTGAACTGCTGCAGGAGAACGAGCTGTCCGGGAAGATTCGCGCCGCCGTGATTCGCCGCAGCCTGGACCTGATCGGCAAGCTGGCGAAGGACGGTGACGAGAAATACGAACCCTTCTGGGCGCAGTTCGGTGCGGTGCTCAAGGAAGGCATCGTGGAGGACTTCGGCAACCGTGAGCGCATCGCGCCGCTGCTGCGCTTCGCGTCGACCAAGGGCAATGGCGCCAAGCATGTCGTGGACCTGGCAGGCTACGTCGAGCGCATGCCCGAGGGCCAGGACGCGATTTATTACATCACCGCTGAGAACCATTCCGCCGCCGCGCACAGCCCGCACCTCGAGGTATTCCGCAAGAAGGGTATCGAAGTGCTGCTGCTGTCCGACCGGGTGGACGAGTGGATGATGGCGTACTTCAACGAGTTCGAGGGCACGCCGCTGAAGTCGGTGGCCAAGGGCGACATCGACCTTGGCAAGGTCGGCGAGTCGGAGGTCGGAGACGAAGACAAGGCAGAGACCGAAGAGACAAAGACCCTGGAAAAAGACCTGCTCGAAAAAATCCAGGCTGCCCTGGGAGATCGTGTTGCCGAGGTACGCAGCAGCCGGCGTCTGACCGACTCGGCCTCCTGCCTGGTGCTCGGCGAGCAGGAAATGGCCCTGCACCTCCAACGCATGCTGGAGCAAGCCGGCCAAGACGTGCCCGAGAGCAAACCCATCCTGGAATTGAACCCCGGCCATCCCTTGGTGACCAAGCTTGGTAGCGAAGAAGGCGGCCGTTTTGACGACCTGGCCCTGGTCTTGTACGAACAGGCCTTGCTCTCCGAGGGCGCCGTGCTGGAAGACCCGGCCGACTTCGTGCGCCGCGTAAACCAACTCCTGGTCGGCTGATCTCGTAGGAGCGGCCCCGGCCGCGACCGGCTCCGCTCAAGTCTTGTTCGCGGCCAGGGCCGCTTCTACGGTCGACCTTCCCTTCGATCACAGTACAATCGGGACATGACCGACAAAGTCCGCATCGACAAGTGGCTCTGGGCCGCGCGGTTCTTTCGCACCCGTTCGCTGGCGCGTGAAGCCATCAAAGGCGGGAAGGTGCAGATCGAGGGTGTGCGCGTGAAGCCGGGACGCAGCGTTTCGGCGGGCGACGTGCTTGCCATTCGCCGGGGCGAGGACGAGTTCATCGTGACGGTCGAAGACACCGGCGACCGCCGCATCTCGGCCGCCCTTGCCGCCGAAAAATATACCGAAAACCCCGATTCCAAGGCTCGCCGCGAGGCCGCCGCCGAACAGCGTAAACTGGACTACCAGGCCCGCCGCGACCGCCAGCGCCGCCCCGACAAGCGCCAGCGCCGGCAGATCGTCCGGTTCAAGGGAAAACGCGACTAGCTTCCCCTCCACGAAGGAGCGTCGTAAGTCGCGAAAAAGAACGGTTGTGCCGTTGCTTCAATCCTTGGCGCTTGATCGCGACTTACATCGCTCCTACAGCGATCAATTTGCCAGGTTCAGAGGACACAATGGTCGCGTTCAGGTTGGCCCCAGGGGAGCTACAGATCCTTCAGTTCGTAGAGCAGCGAGAGGGCTTCGCGGGGTGTGAGGCTGTCAGGGTCGATCGCCTCGATCTTCGCGCGCAGCGCGTCCTCGCGTTCGTCTTCTTCTACCTCGTGTTCGTCGTACACGCCCTGGTCGAACAGGCCCAGTTGCGGGCCCTCGGCGCGTTGTTGTTGCTCGAGCAGGGCCAGGTGTTTACGGGCCTGTTTGAGCACCGCGTTCGGCACGCCGGCCAGGGCCGCTACCTGCAGGCCATAGCTTTGGCTGGCCGGGCCGCGTTCGACGGAGTGCAGGAACACGATACGGTCTTTGTGCTCGACGGCGCGCAGGTGGACGTTGGCCACCGAGGCTTCGCGCTCTTCGAGCCGCGTGAGTTCGAAATAGTGGGTTGCGAACAGCGTGTATGCGCCAACCCGGCGAGCCAGGTACACCGCGCTGGCCCAGGCCAGGGCCAGGCCGTCGTAGGTGCTGGTGCCGCGGCCGATCTCGTCCATCAGCACCAGGCTTCGGCTGGTCGCGTTGTGCAGGATGTTGGCGGTTTCCGACATTTCCACCATGAAGGTGGATCGCCCGTGGGCCAAGTCGTCGCCGGCGCCGATGCGGGTGAATATCCGGTCTACCGGTCCTATTTCGGCCGCCTTCGCCGGCACCCAGCTGCCCGCGTGGGCCAGCAGCACGATCAAGGCCGCCTGACGCATGTAGGTGGATTTGCCGCCCATGTTCGGCCCGGTAATGATCAGCATCCGGGTGTCTTCGTCCAGGTGCATGTCGTTGGGCGTGAAGGGTTCGTCCTGCACCTGTTCCACCACCGGGTGGCGGCCCTCCCTGATCGTCAGTCCCTCGCTGTCGGTCATCCGCGGCTTCACCAGGTTCAGTTTGCCGGCGCGTTCGGCGAAGGCGCACAGCACGTCGAGACGGGCCAGCCGGGTGGCCAGGTCCTGCAGCGGCGCGATCTCGCCCAGGAGGATCTCCAAAAGCCGCTCGTAGCAGTGTTTTTCCCGCGCCAGCGCACGCTCGCGGCTGGACAGCACCTTGTCCTCGAACACCTTCAGTTCCTCGGTAATGTAGCGTTCGGCGGCTTTGAGGGTCTGGCGGCGCGTGTACTCGGTGGGCACCAGGGCCTGGTGGGCATGGGTGACCTCGATGAAGTAGCCGTGCACCCGGTTATAACCGACCTTCAGGCTGGGGATGCCGGTCTTTTCTTTCTGCTCTTTCTCGTAAGCCAACAGGAACTCGCTGGCGTTTTCGGACAGGCCGCGCAGCTCGTCCAGGTCGTCGTCGTAGCCGCGCGCGATCACACCGCCGTCGCGAATCAGCATGGGTGGTTCCTCGACGATGGCGCGTTTCAACAGGTCGTGCAGTTCGGGAAAGGCCGGCAGCCGGCCAACGGCGGATCGCAGGGCATCGTCCCCCTTCTCCGCCAGGGCCCGCAACCTCGGCACCACCGCCAGGGCCTGGCGCAAGGTGGCCAGGTCCCGCGGGCGGGCCGATTTGAGGGCCACGCGCGTCAGGATGCGTTCGACATCGCCCATGCCGCGAAGCTCCTCGCGAAACCCCTCGCAGGCGTGCTCGTCGAGCAAGGCGCCGACGGCCTCGTGCCGCTGCGCCAGGCGCCCGCGCCTCTGCAGCGGGCTGCCGATCCAGCGGCGCAACAACCGCCCGCCCATGGCGGTAACCGATGAGTCCATGATGCCGACCAGTGTGTGCCGGTGATCGCCGCCGAGGCTGGTCTCGATTTCCAGGTTGCGGCGGCTGATGGCGTCGAGGTGCAGAAACTCGTCGGCCTGCTCGACCTGGATTCCCTGCAAATGGGGCAGGGCGGTGCGCTGGGTTTCCTGCAGGTAATCCAGCAGGGCGCCGGCCGCGCTGATGGCCAGCGGAAGATCATCGATGCCGAAACCCACCAGGTCGGCGGTTCGGAACTGCTCGCGCAGCATCTTGCGGCATTGCCGCGATTCAAACTTCCAGGGCGCGCGCTGCCGCACCCGGCGCGCGTTGGATAGCACCAGGCAGGCGTCTTCGGCGACCAGCAACTCGGCCGGCTGCAACCGCTCGAGCTGGGCCTCGACCTCGCTTATCGAAGCCAGCTGCCGAACCACGAAGCGGCCGGATGCCAGTTCCAGCCACGCCAGCGCAAATTCCCCGTCCGCCCCGGCCAGCGCCGCCAACAAGTTTTCCTGGCGCGACTCGAGCAGCGCTTCCTCGGTGAGCGTTCCCGGCGTGACCACGCGGACCACCTTGCGCTCCACCAGGCCCTTGCCGGTGGGTGCACTCACCTGCTCGCAGATTGCCGCGGATTCCCCCCGCCGCACCAGGCGCGCGAGGTAGTTGTCCAGCGCATGGTAGGGAACGCCCGCCATCGGAATGGGCGCGCCGCCCGACTCACCACGGGTGGTCAAGGTGATGTCCAGCAATTCGGCGGCACGGCGCGCGTCGTCGTAAAACACCTCGTAGAAATCGCCCATGCGAAACAGCAACAGGGTGTCCGGGAAGTCCGCCTTGACGCTGAAATACTGCTGCATCAGGGGCGTGTGCTTGGTGGACTTGGAATCCTTGGACGGGGCTGGAGATGGCATCCGCAGAAGTGTAACGTAATGTCCATCCACGCCCAACACGGACAGGAACGCGCTACGCCAAAATGACACGAGCAGACGACAGGGTCCTGGAGGGCCTGGCCAAGCAGTTGGCCGAAGCCTTGATTGCGTCGGGCCGCCGCCTGGCGACCGCTGAATCCTGCACGGGAGGCTGGATAGCCAAGTGCTGCACAGACATCGCGGGCAGTTCAAGCTGGTTCGAGCGTGGCTTTGTCTGCTACAGCTACGCGTCCAAGCGCGAGGTGCTCGGTGTCGACGCCGTTGAACTCGAATCGCAGGGAGCTGTCAGCGAGGTCGTGGCCCGGCAGATGGCCAGAGGTGCCGTTGGACATTCCCGGGCCGACCTGGCCCTCGCCGTCACCGGTATCGCCGGCCCGGGAGGCGGCATGCCGGACAAACCCGTGGGCACCGTGTGGTTCGCCTGGGCCTTGGAAGACAGGGTTGACAGCGAGATTTGCACCTTTGCCGGCGGCCGCGAGGCCGTGCGCCGCCAGACCGTTGCCCATGCGTTGCGGGGGATGATCGAACGCCTGTGAACCGGGCCGACCGCAAGCGCCTGTTTTTTGCCCTGAATCCCAGCCGGCGGGTGCGCGCCGAAGTGGCCGCCTTGCAACGCGATTTGGGCGTGCAAGGCCGGGCCGTGCCCCCAGAGAATTTTCATGTCACGCTCGCGTTCCTTGGAATGCAGGACGTCGCCGCGATCCCGGATGTCTGCGAGGTGGCCGCTTCGGTGCCGTTTCCCTCCTGTGAGGTCGTTCTCGACCGTCAGGGGCGGTTCAAACGGGCCGGCGTGCTGTGGCTGGGCGCCAGCGAGTTGTCCCGGGAACTGGCTGGGTTTCAGCACCGACTGGTCGATGCGCTGCTGGCGGCCGGTATCGGCTAC
Organism: Lysobacterales bacterium; assembly: GCA_013042915.1. Taxonomy (GTDB): domain Bacteria; phylum Pseudomonadota; class Gammaproteobacteria; order Xanthomonadales; family SZUA-36; genus JABDPF01. The sequence continues at coordinate 46,681 of JABDPF010000077.1, read as the reverse complement.
GATCGCAAGCCCTGGAAACTGCACCTCACCCTTTATCGCAAATTGAGAACGCCGCCGCCGACAATGGCCCCTGTCGCGGTGAGGTGGCGGTTGGACGGATTCAGCCTGGTCGAGTCAGTCAGCGTGAACCGCGGAGTGATTTATCGTGACATTGCCCGCTGGAAAGCCGTTTCTTAACGGGATTTTCCGAGACGCGGGTAGGAAATATTCCCGCCCCGCAATCGGGGCTGAAGCGCGGCCGGGGGCTGTGTCATAATTGCCTCCACGCCGCGCTCGGGTAGAGCCGCCATCGGGCCTTTCGAAGGCACGATGTGGAACATAAAACAACGCCGAATACACGGAGAGGAACATGGATAAAAATCGCAAACAGGCCCTCGCAGCCGCCCTTCAGCAGATCGAACGCCAGTTCGGAAAAGGCGCGATCATGCGCATGGGCGACGGCACCGCGGCCGATGGCATCGGCGTCGTTTCGACCGGGTCGCTGACCTTGGACACCGCGCTGGGCATCGGCGGCCTGCCCAAGGGCCGGGTGGTCGAGATCTACGGCCCGGAATCCAGCGGCAAGACCACGTTGACCCTGCACGCGATCGCCGAGTGCCAGAAGGCCGGCGGCACCACTGCGTTCGTCGACGCGGAGCACGCGCTTGACCCGTCCTACGCAGAAAAGCTCGGTGTGAACGTCGAAGACCTGCTCGTCTCCCAGCCCGACACGGGCGAGCAGGCGCTGGAAATCGTCGACATGCTGGTGCGCTCCGGCGCGGTCGACATGGTGGTGATCGATTCCGTAGCCGCGCTGACCCCGAAAGCCGAAATCGAGGGCGACATGGGCGACTCCCACGTTGGCCTGCAGGCTCGGCTGATGTCGCAGGCGTTGCGCAAGCTGACCGGCAACATCAAGCGCTCTAACTGCATGGTGGTCTTCATCAACCAGATCCGCATGAAGATCGGCGTGATGTTCGGCAGCCCCGAGACCACCACCGGCGGCAACGCGCTGAAATTCTATTCCACAGTGCGCCTCGACATCCGCCGTATCGGTGCGCTGAAGAAGGGCGACGAGGTGGTCGGCAACCAGACCCGCGTGAAGGTGGTCAAGAACAAGTTGGCGCCTCCGTTCAAGAAGGCCGAGTTCGAAATCCTCTATGGCGAAGGAATTTCCCGCGAGGGCGAAATCATCGAACTGGGCGTGAATCACGGGTTCATCGACAAGGCCGGCGCCTGGTACAGCTACAACGGAGATCGTATCGGCCAGGGCAAGGAAAACGTCCGCCAGTTCTTGAAGGACAACCCCAAGATGGCCGACGAGATCGACGCCAAAATCCGCGCCGAGATGATGCCGGACAAGGCGCCGAAACCGGCGGCAAAACCGGAGCCCGAGGCCCCGGCCGTCGACTGACGCGATGAGCCGCTCCAAAGCGGATCCCACCCAAACGCCGGAGGCCACCGAGCTGCGGGCGTTTGCTTATCGCGTGCTCGGCCGGCGCGAATACAGCGTGCACGAACTCGGGCAGCGCATGCGCATGAAATGGAGCGAGGCCGAGGGTATCGACGAATTGATCGGGGAACTGCTCGAAGCACTGCAGCAAGAAAACCTGCTTTCCGACGAACGCTTCGTCGAGTCCTTCGTCCGCTCGCGCATCAGCCGCTACCAGGGCCCCCTGAAGATCAAGGCCGGCCTGCGAGACAAGCGCGTCGACGATGCGCTGGTCTCGATGCAACTCGAAGCCCACGCCGGCGAGTGGAGCGACCTCGCCAGCGAATGGCTGCAACGCCAGCACACCGGCCCCATCGACTACGACCTCAAGAAAAAATACTATCGCCGCCTGGCCAACCGCGGCTTCACCCACGCCCAGGCCATGGAAGCCATGGCCCGAAATACGTAGAAGTTCCCTCGCGGCCGAAGGGTAACTCCCGGCGCCAAAATTATCTCCGACCCGCCTCCCTCAGTCGGCGCCAAGGGGCCTCCTGCAGTTGGGGTCTCCATGCCCAACCCGGGACCCACTCCAGGCCATGTTGCCGTACGCCCCTTCCAGGGATGTATGAGCACAGGAAGTGCGAATCCAAGCGACACAGGAACGTGCGGCCTGCCAAGCGTTCCTTGGGAGGGGCGTACGGCAGCATGGTCGGGTCCAGGAAAATCGGGCTGCACTCCGTACTTTCCGGATCAATTGGCGGCATCCAAATTTCGATCTCCCATACCGATTCCCCCTTGCTTTAGGTACACTCCGCATTCACATAACGACTATTGAAAACAACAGGTTCTGCCGAAATGAAATCCACCGCCGAGATCCGCCGGGACTTTCTTCAATTCTTCGCCGACAAGGGCCACGAAGTGGTCCGTTCCAGCTCGCTGGTGCCGGCCGAAGACCCGACCCTGTTGTTTACCAACGCGGGCATGAACCAGTTCAAAGACGTGTTCCTGGGCGCGGAGAAGCGATCTTACACGCGGGCGGCCTCCTCGCAGAAATGCGTGCGCGCCGGCGGCAAACACAACGACCTCGACCAGGTGGGCTACACCGCCCGTCATCACACCTTCTTCGAAATGCTGGGCAACTTCAGCTTCGGCGATTACTTCAAGGAAGGCGCCATCCTGTATGCCTGGGAGTTGATGACCAACGTCTACGGCCTGGACGGCGACAAACTGTGGGTCACCGTGTACGAAACCGACGACGAGGCCTACGGCATCTGGAGAGACCAGGTGGGCGTTCCGCAAGACCGAATCGTCCGAATCGGCGACAAGCCCGGCAAGCCGAAGTACGAGAGCGACAACTTCTGGGCGATGGGCGACACCGGCCCTTGCGGCCCCTGTTCGGAAATCTTTTACGACCACGGCCCCGATTACCAGGGCGGACCCCCGGGGTCTCATGACGAGGACGGAGACCGCTACATCGAAATCTGGAACCTGGTGTTCATGCAGTTCGACCGGGCAGCCGACGGCACTATGGCCCCGTTACCCGCGCCCTGCGTGGACACCGGCATGGGCCTGGAGCGCCTGGCCGCGGTGTTGCAGCATGAAAACAGCAATTACCGGATCGACCTGATGCAAGCCCTGGTGCGCGCGGCCGCCGAAGTGACCGGTTCCGAGAACAACGGCAACGCCTCGCTCAACGTGATTGCCGATCACATCCGCGCCTGCGCCTTTTTGATAGCCGACGGCATCGTGCCCTCGCGTGACGGCCGCGGCTACGTGTTGCGCCGTATCATCCGCCGCGCGATTCGCCACGGTTACAAACTGGGCATGAAGAAGCCCTTCTTTCACAAGATGGTCGCGCCGCTGGCCGGCGAGATGGGCGATGCCTATCCCGAGTTGATCCGCAAGGGCGAGCAGATCGAGAACACTCTGCTCGAGGAAGAGCAGCGCTTCTCGCGCACGCTGGATATGGGCATGGGTATTCTCAAGGGTGTGATGGAAAAGGCAGGCGAGGCCAAATCCGGGGTCATCGACGGCGCATCGGCGTTCCTGCTGTATGACACCTACGGATTTCCGCTTGACCTGACGCAGGATATCGCCCGCGAAAACGACATGACTGTCGACGAGGAAGGCTTCAAGTCCGAGATGACCCGTCAGCAGGAACGCGCCCGCTCGGCCGGCAAGTTTTCCCAGCAGGCGCAAATCTCGGCCGACGTGGTCAGAGACATCGTGCCGACACAATTCCTGGGCTACGAGAAAGTCGAGGCCGAGAACTGCAAGGTGGTCGCCATCCTCGTGGACGGCCAGGTCGTCAATACGCTGGACCCGGGCGCGGAAGGCATTGTGCTGCTGGACAACACGCCGTTCTACGCTGAATCCGGCGGCCAGGTGGGCGACAAGGGAACGCTTAGGGATGGCACGACGGAGTTCAATGTAGAAGACACCATCAAGCTGGCCGGGGTGTTCCACGCCCATGTGGGCCAAATGCTGCGCGGCTCCCTTCAAACCGGTAATACGATTGACGCCATCATTGACGACGAGCGCCGCCAGTCCATCGTACTGCACCATTCGGCAACTCACCTGATGCACGCGGCGCTCAAACAGGTGCTGGGCGATCACGTCGAGCAGCGCGGATCCCTGGTGGCACCGGACCACCTGCGCTTCGACTTCACCCACCCGCGCGCGGTGAGCGAGGGCGAACTGATCGAAATCGAACGCCTGGTCAACCAGCAGATCCGAGTGAACCCCGATTCCGCCGTCGATGTGATGAATTTCGATGACGCGCTGAAAACCGGCGCCACCGCGCTGTTCGGCGAGAAATACGGCGACCGCGTGCGGGTCGTGAAGTTCGGCGATTTTTCCACCGAGCTGTGTGGCGGCACGCACGTGAGGCGCGTCGGCGACATCGGCCAGTTCAAAATCGTGGAGGAATCCGCCATCGCTGCGGGCATCCGTCGTATCGTCGCCGTGGCCGGTGATGCGGCAGTGGATCAGATCCAGACCGTGGACCGCCAGCTCAAAGACCTGGCCCGTGTGCTGAAAGTCGGCACCGATGCCGTCGAGGACCGGTTGCGCCAGATGCTCGAGCGCGGCAAAGCGATGGAAAAAGAGATTGCCGAACTCAAGTCTAAAATGGCCAGCGCCAGCGGCGACGAACTGGTGGACAGCGCCGAGGAGGTCAACGGCTTCAAGGTGTTGTCCGCGCGGCTCGACGACGTCGATCCGAAAGCCTTGCGAGATACCGTTGATCGCCTAAAAGACCGCCTTGGGTCGGCCGTGGTAGTGATCGGCGGCGCAGGAGATGGTAAGGTCAGACTCGCAGCCGGAGTGAGCAAGGATCTGACAAGTCGGATTCAGGCAGGCAATCTGGTAAACTTCGTTGCAGAACAAGTCGGCGGCAGGGGAGGAGGACGACCCGATTTTGCCCAAGCCGGCGGGTCCCAGCCGGAAAATCTGGATGGGGCGCTCGAATCAGTCCGCGATTGGGTAGGCGACAACAGCTGACCGGGGCCGATTCACAATGAAGGGAATGGCGCATCGCAAGGGCACGAGCCCGTGCGGTGCTTTTAAACGTCTCGCGAATGGTTTTGGCATAAGCGTAAAAGAGAAAAAATGCGCGGATACATGAAGTGTCCGAAACCAAAGGAAGGTTGTTATGCTTATTTTGACAAGGCGAATTGGAGAAAAGCTTGTCATTGGTGACACGGTTACCGTCACGGTCCTTGGAGTAAAGGGCAACCAGATTCGGATCGGCATCGAAGCGCCGCCCGAAGTCCAGGTGCACCGCGAAGAGATTTACCAGCGGATTCTCAAGGAACGCAGCGACGCCGCCGGCACCCCCACCGACGACCAATAAGGAATTCCAGCCCCGTTCGCCGTTGCGGCTCCTGCTGCAATTCGGCGTCGCCAAAAAACCGGCATTGAGCCTGTTATTGCCCATCCATTGCGTATAAAATAGCCAGCCCCGCAGGGGTGGAGGGCAGGATGCCCGGAATAACGCGCTTCCTGGGAGCGCCAGGAGCCAACTTGATAGTGGCTCGCAAAATACGATTTCTGGAGAGGTGGCCGAGTGGCTGAAGGCGCTCCCCTGCTAAGGGAGTAAGGGTTTAAAAGGCCCTTCGAGGGTTCGAATCCCTCCCTCTCCGCCAGAAATAGAAAAGCCCGCCTCGCGCGGGCTTTTCTATTTCTGTTGGAACGGTCGGGATGTGGAACCCTTGGCAGCGCAGCTGCCTGAGGGTTCGACAAATTTGTCGGGAACAAATTTGGACGCACGAAGTGCGCCCCAAGGGTGAAAACCAGGATGGTTTTCATCAATAATTCGCCGGGAGCGAGTTTTAACGAGACGGGCCGCTAAGCGGGCCGCGAGCCCGAAGGGTGAGGCCCAGGGATGGGCTGAATAATCCCTCCTGTTTTCATACTTGCCATAGGTCTGGTCGCAACAGCGGACAACCGCGGTCATATTGCCCGGAAAATCAGTTGACACTCCTCGTCCACGCTCCCTGATCCCGGGCAGCTTTCCGGCTGGCCTCAACCAGCCGGAAAGCGACTTGGATTGATGGTGAGCCGGCCCACACTGCAGGATGACCTGTCGAACCAGGGTGAAGGGCACTACAAGTTGATCGATGACCGATAGTCCGGCGAAACAACCGATCTCCACGGCGCTTACTTCCAGGCGGGTCTTTTCCCGTCCACCCTGTCTGACGGCTGGCCCACAGCACTGGAGTTCGCCGCGCGCGCGGCGTACGTCCACCCCGGCCAGGTGCAGGGTGACGACAATACCGAGCTGACCCTGGCCGCCAACGGGTTTTTCAATGGGCATCGCAACAAGCTCACGACCGATATTTCCTGGCTGACGATCGACGAGGGCAGCACGCCCCGGGCGACCAGCGACTGGCAGTTTCGAATCCAGTGGGATATTTCGCTCTGATGCCGGGAGCGCGACCCCGGGCCGCAGAACGACGCGAGGTGCATTTTAAGCTTCCATTAAGCCATAAGGTTGGATAATGATAACGACAGTTCTTTCGCGCCTCTTCATCCCCGGAATTGAAGGAGGTGCACGCCGTGTTTTCCAACAAGAACCCGAACCAGGATTTCAAGCGGGCTCCAGGCCGAACGGGCCGGCGGCCTTCGGGCTGCTTTTACCCTTTCAAGTAGCGGCGGCGGGAGGCCCGTCCACGGGCCGTCGGCGCCGTGTTAGTCCCGGCCCGGGCGCGTCGGCGCCCGAGCCGGGCGCTTTCGAGCTGTGTATTCGCCGTTGTGCTGTTGGCAAATTTGCTTTCTAAATTCAGCGAATGCGAAGACGCAGATGTTGAACGGGAGACAGGGAGCCGAACGAAACCCACGGCCTGCCGTCGTTTGCTCACGGCTTCTTGCCCGGTGGGCAGAACCCCTTCTTGCCAGGCAGTAACCACAGCCAAATGCCAAAAAGCCCGCACTAGGCGGGCTTTTTGGCATTCTGATACGACGAGGGCGTCAGTTCCGCGCGGCCTGCTCCATCAAGCGGCAGACCTTCCGCTTTGGTTGCTTCAGCGCCACGGCCAGTTCCTCGGCCAGGCATTCTTCCGATTGGCTTAACTGCCGGCGGTCCGCCGAACTGAGCGAATCCTGTACCTGGCGCACGGCGAGGGTCTTGTAGACTTCGGCCAGGGCGAACGGGTCGCCGTCGTCGAGTTTCTTTTGCTGGGCGTTCGCGCGAACTTTCCACTGCTCGCTGACCGAGCCGCTCCAGTTCTTGATGTGATCCAGCACGCGCTCGGCGGCTGTCTTTTGTATTGGTTTTCGTACCATGCCGCTCAACTCATCTTCCGACACCAGCATGACCATGTCTTCGCGGGCGAAAAACAACTTGGCGTATCTAGGCCCGTCGGGACCGGAAAAGCTTCTTTTACGGATGGACTGCACCAGGCCGATGCCGTGGTGCGGATGGTGGATGGAATCTCCTTGGGAAATGGTAATGGCCTTTCTCCTTGAATATCCGAGCGTAAAAAAGACAAATAAAAAGAGTATCTTACAAGAAAAAGGGGTCAAAGGCAACAGGGAATGAGACGTCGGGGCAGGGTGAAAGGGGCCGCCAGGCCCTGCTGTTGGCGGCACGGAAATCGGCATGGGTGTAGCAGAAACAGGAGCTTCCGTTGGAAAGCTGATTCCGGTTCAAGGAATGCACGATAAATGTCTCGACCCCAATGACGTCTCGGTCCCGCCCGAGGGTCGTGTCGTTGCCTCGATCAATTCGATCGGACAGGTTGGGTCAAACCGCCAGCCATAGCACCCGATTCACGCCATCAGGCGATGATCGCCTGACAGCATCGCGCGCGAGGGCTGTTACAAGCCCAGCCGGAAATACGACGAGTAGAACAGTACGCGTCCGGCCAGTTCCTGCCCCAGGACCAGGATGGCCAGCACCACCAGCCAGGCAGCCGATGACCCCGCACCCGGCTGAACGGCCAGGAACAGCGCCAGTCCGCAGGCCGTGAGTAACAACGCCATGCGGAACCTGAAAACGCGCCGATAGCCTTCTCGGGTGACCATGGAACCTGCAATTCCGGGGCTCAGCGTGGCCAGCCGTGACTGGTTCAGGATTGCGGAGACCGCTTCCAGAAAAAGAATCGTGCACAGCAACCCCAGGGTAAGCCCTCGAGGTCCCGAGCCCTGCACCATCCCGAGGATAATCAACGTGAGCAGCCCCAGACACAGCGAGGTGGCCGCGAAAGACAGCGGGGTATGACCGCTGTTCCAGGCCGGAATCGTGGCCACCGTGTAAACGCGCGTCATGGTCCACAGCAGGAACAGTCCAACCGTGGGGACCGCCAATGACAGGACAGCTCCCGACGCCCCGCCGGGTTCGAGCCAGCGGGCTGTTAGCCATGCTGCCAGGCCCAGCGAGTAAAGTCCCAGCGCCAGGATTTCACGGCTCAGCCACGAGTTTTCCAGGTTGTTGGTGGCATGACGTGCGTTCGCGGGCTTGCCCAGGTGCAAAAAGGAAACAAGGGTGGCCGAACCGACCAGTGCCAGGGCCAGCAGAACCGGGTTGCCGGCATCCCATCCCGTGGCGAATGTGCCCGAGGGCGCGATGTCCGTCCATTGCCATACCGCAAGCCATATCGTGATGCCGACGCTCCACTGCGTCAGCGTCGTGAAGAACACCAGCGAGGCATCCCGCCTACGCATCGTCGACTTCCTCGATGTTGGCCACGACGGGGCTTGAGCCGCCTGCCTTGGGGTGGGACCTGACGACAATCGAAGGTTGCGTGAGGGAGCTGTCGGGCATTGGGTGGACGTGTTCCGGGGCACCGTACTTCTGCACCAGGTGGTCGTAGTCGCCGACATCCAGTACGCGCATCGGGCAGGCATCCACGCAACTCGGATTCTTGCCCTGGTCGATATAGTCCGCGCACAGGTCGCACTTGCCCATTACGCCAGTCACGGGATCGAACTGCGGCGCGCCGTAAGGGCAAACCCAGGCGCAGTACTTGCAGCCGATGCAGCGGTTTCGGTCGACCTTAACGATGCCGTCCTCGCGTTTCAGCAGCGCCTGCGTCGGGCAGTGGTGTGCGCAAATCGGGTCTTCACAATGGTTGCAGGAAATCGACAGGTTGTAGGCGAACACGTCGTTGCGCCAGGCCGCGCCCTCTTTTCGCCATTCGCCGCCCGTTACTTCGTACACCCGCCGCCAATTCTGCCCGACCGGCAGGTCGTTCTTGTCCTTGCAGGCCATCTGGCAGGCCTTGCAGCCTGAACAGGCGCTGGAATCGAAGTAAAAGGCGAGCCGGGTCACGGGACCGTCTCGGCCAAGGCGACCTCGGCCATGATCGTGTGCTGCGCGTTGCCGAAGGCGAACGGCGTCCAGCGCTCGGAGGTCAGCGTGTTGACGCAGCCGCCGACGTCGTTGCCGTCGCCATCGGGCTTCCACCAGGCGCCCTGCGGTATGTTCACCACGCCCGGCAGGATTCGCCGCGTAACGCGGCAGGGCAGGATCAGCGTGCCGCGGTCGTTGAACACCCTGACGGACTGACCGTCTTCGATTCCTCTATGCTCGGCATCGATCGGGTTGATGAACACCCGTTGCGGAAAGGCCTCGCGGTTCCAGTCGACGTTGGCGAAGGTGGAATGGACGCGCGGCATGAAATGGGTCCCGATGACCTGGAGCGGATACTGCTCGGCGGATTCACCGAACGGGCTCTCCCATTCCTCGATGTACTTGGGGATGGGCGGAACGGTCTCGGGCAATTGGCGGTCGGCCATCTGCTGGCTGTAAATCTCGATCTTGCCGGACGGGGTGTCCAATGGGTGTTTTTCCGGATCGTCCCGAAAGTCGGCGAAGGCAATTTTCGGTTGCTTCACCGCCCGCGAGTACACGCCCAGGTTCTGCGCCTCGAATTCCTCCAGTGTGGGCAGATCCGGAAACCGCAGTTCACGGTATTCGTCGAGCAAGTGCCCAATCCACTGCTTTTCGTCGCGTCCTTGCGTAAACGCCTCACCCACGCCCAGTTTGTCGGCCACCGCGGCGCAGATCGCGTAGTCGCTTTTCGTTTCCCAGGGCGGGTCCAGGATCTGCGGCTGCAGGATCAGTTCCTCGCCGTACTTCCAGCCGTCCTCCAGGCCCCAGGTTTCGAACTGGGTGCATGCAGGCAGTACCAGGTCCGCGAAACGGGCAGTGGGCGTCATGAAGTTGTCCTGCGCCACGAAGAACTCGAGCTTGGAAGTGTCCTTGACGATTTCAACCGTGCGGTTGACATTGGCGTGCTGGTTGACCACCGCGTTGGACGCCACCGCCCACATCAACTTGATGCCGTGGGGCAGGCGGTCGATACCCACCAGGCCGTCTTTCTCGGTGAGTTCCGGGCCGCGCAGCACGGCCTCGGTCCACAGGAAGGTGGGAATCTGCGCTTTGACCGGGTTCTCCCCGGTGGGAAAGATATTCCAGAAGGGGCCGCCGCCTTTCTGCAGAGCGATGCCGCTGGCCCAGCCACCCGGTTTGCCGACGTTTCCGCTGATCGCTGCCAGCACGCAGCCCGCGCGCACCACCTGCTCGCCGTAAGCTCGTCGTTGCATGCCGTAGCCCTGGTAGAGCACGGCGGCCTCGGCAGCGGCGTATTCTCGGGCAATCCGGGCGATGGTCTGGCGCGGTACCGAGGTAATGCGTTCGGCCCATTCCGGGGTTTTCGGCTGGCCGTCTCTGGTTCCCAGAATGTAATCCCGGTAGCTTTCCTGATCTTCCTGGCCGGCCGGCATCTGCCCGGCGTCGAAACCGATGCAGCAGCGTTCAACGAAAGCCCTGTCGTACAACCCCTCGGTGATCATCACCCAGGCCATCGCGCTCATCATCGCCACATCGGTTCCCGGGCGAATCGCGATCCACTCGTCGGCGTGCGCAACCGCGCTCAGGGTCATGCGGGGATCGATACAGACGACGCGCGCGCCGCGCCTCCGGGCCTCTTTGAGGATGTATTCGCTGTTGGTGCCGTCGCGCATCTCGGACGGGTTCCAGCCCCACATCAGGATGTAGCGGCTGTTGAGCCAGTCCTGGCGCTGGTTGCCGGTCACGTCGGTGCCGTAGACGGTGGCCGTAGCCGGTGTGATGCAGGCCCAGGAGTAGGAGTTGTAGTAGCCCAATGCGCCGCCGCACAGATTCATCAGGCGGTCGGCCGACCACTTGCCCCCGACCTGGTTATAACTGCCCGTGCCGTAGGGCACGTAAAGCGAGGTGTTGCCGTAGCGTTCGCGTACCCGGGTGATTTCGCTCGCCACCAGGTCAGTGGCCTCGTTCCAGCTGATGCGCTCGAACGCCCCCGACCCGCGTTCGCCGGTGCGTTTCAACGGGTACTTCAGGCGGTCGGCGTGGTGCTGTCGATGGCGGTAGGATCGGCCCCGCATGCAGGCCCGCAGCTGCGGGTCGGCGACGGTGTCACCGGGGCGGTCGTCGGTTTCGATGCGGCGGATCAGGCCGTCTTTGACATAGACGCGCAGCAGGCAGCGTCCGCCGCAGTTGTGGGATGGACAGCCCACGCGCACCATGCGCTCATCGCCCTTAAGGCGGTTGGCGGCCGTGCGCACGGGCGCAGAGGCCATGAGCTTGCTGACGAAAGGGATGCCAAAAGCCATTGCTTCGTTCGCGTGTCCTGGTTGTGGCGGCTCAACCGACCAGGAAGGCGGCGATGCCACCCGCAACGGCCAGCGCGGCGGTAATCGGGATCATCGTGCGCCGCATCGACGCCGCGCCCAGCCAAATCACGATGCCGCACTTGACCATCGTGTTGGAGATCACCGCGATGACGATGGTGCGGGCGGCGGCCGATGAACTGGCCGGGTCCTGCTTGGCGAGGTCGGCCATCGACAGCGCGATGGCGTCCACATCGGTCAGGCCCGCCAACGCGCCCGCGACGTACAGGCCGGTGTCGCCGAAATAAACCTGCGCCGCCTTGGCCACGAACAGCACGACGGCGAACAGCAGCCCGAACTTGATGGCGTCGCCCAGCTCGAACGGATTGTGGCCCGATTCGACCTCCGCTTTCTCGTGGCTGCGCTCGCGCCGCCACAGGTAAAAGCTGATCAGCAAACTGACCACGCCCATGATGACCATGCCCAGCGTGAGGGTTTTGGCCAGGGCGAAGTTCACCACGGCCACCTCCACGACCACCCGGAAAAACATGACCGTCCAGGCCAACAGGATCGCCAGGACCAGTACCGGCGACAGGCCGGGCTCGCCGCGGCTGCGCTGCGAGAAGCTGAGGGTCACGGCCGTGCTGGAAACCAGCCCGCCGAGCAGGCCGGTCAGGCCGTAGCCGTGCTCCCGGCCCACGACCTTCACCGCGATGTAGCCGACGAAATTCAGGCCCGCGATCAGCACCACCATCAACCACGTTTTGTAGGGATTGATGACTTGCAGACCCTCGGGCCCGTAATTGGTGTCCGGCACCAGCGGCAGGATGATCAGGGTGATGATGGCGAACTTGAGCGTGGCCTCGACGTCCGAGGGCTCGATGCGGGCCGCCAGGTTGTGCAGCCACCCCTTGAGCGCCAGCAGCAGCATCACGAGCACCGCGAGCGCGCCGGCGATGCCCACCTCGCCCCAACCGCAGAGCGCGCCGACGAAAAAGGTGATCAGGATGGAAACTTCGGTGGTAGTGCCGATTTCTCCCCGTCGAGAGGTGACGTTATAGGAGGTGACCACCAGCGCGAGGACGCCAAAAAACACCAGGCCGATCAGCCATGGAAGTTCGGCCAACGTTCCCGCGTACACCGCGATGGCTCCGAACAGGGACACCAGGGCAAATGTACGGACCCCCGCAAACGTACCCTCGTCGCCCTGCGTGCGGCCCCGCTCGAAACCGATCAGCATCCCCAGACCGAGGGCCGTGCCGATTTGCCAGGCTGTGGTCAGTTCAAACAATTTAGTTGTTCTCCCCTGTGGCGCGACTGTTCGTTCGAATCATACCCAAGGCAGGCTTTTGGCGCACCGCCGGCCCGGTTCGGGCTACCAGGGAATGCTGTCTCCACTGCGGGTCAGAAAGCTGCCGCTGCGTTCCAGGCCCAGGTCCTCGATGGTGGCCGTGACGGCGGCGATCGATTCCCCGACCGTCAGGTCCGCCTGTTCACCGCCCATGCGCGTCTGCACCCAGCCCGGGCTGATGGCGACGACCGTTATCTTTTTCGTCGCCAGTTTCGTCGCCAACCGACGCGTGATCAAGTTCAGTGCGGTTTTGCTGGCGCCGTAGGCATCCAGGCCGGTTTCCGGGCTCAGGTTCGCGCCACAGGAGCCCAGGCCGGACGAGATATTGACCAGGGTTGCGCCGGGGTTCAACAGCGGCGCCATCGCCTGCGAGATCAGCGCCGGCCCGGTGGCGTTGACGGCAAAGGCAGTGGCGAAGGTATCCGCTTTCCACGTACCGAACGCCTCGTCGGGGCAGACCCCGGCATTGTTGAGGACGAGATCGAACCGGACTCCCTTGAGTTTCGAGGCCGCCTCCTTGATCGACGACTCCAGAGCGGCATCGAGCAGAATCGCCGTGAAACGCTCGCCGTGCGTGCTCGACAGTTCCTCGAAGGCGTCGATCGAGGTGAGATCGCGCGCCGAGGCGAAAACGCGCGCGCCCTGCTTGAGATAATGGCGCGTAAATCCGAGTCCGAGCCCCCGGTTGGCGCCGGTAATCAGTACGGTTTTCATATCGCTATTGTCGCGTTTCGACGTTTATTTGCAATCGTTCCAGGGGCGCGACGGTGGTTTCGGTACCGTCGGCCGATGGGCGGTCAACGGTTCTCAGCTGATCCCCAGTAGTTGAAGCACGCGGGTTTCCAACCCGGGATATACATCGTCTGCAGGTCCGGAGAGCGAAAGCCCGCCGCTTCCAGCAATCTCGGTATCGGCCGGTCCAGGTGACAACCGCCCCCCAGGTAGCGCCAGGCGGGTCCGGCTCGTTTCTGCCATTTCCGGACGGCCGCGTCGGGGGCAACGCCGTGTTCGCAGAACAAGAGGGAGCCGCCTGGTTTGAGCACGCGCCGGATTTCCCGCAAGGCGAGCGCCGCGTCGGGAATCGTGCACAGCGTGTAGGTCATGACCACCGAGTCCGCCGACTTGTTGTCGAGGGGAATCGACTCGGCGCTGGCCTCGATAAATTCCGCGTCCAGGTGGTGCTGCTTCGCATTCCGGCCGGCAATCGACCACATTTCGGCAGAGGGCTCCAGACCCCAGAGGTGAGTTACCGCGGCGGGATCGTAGTACGGGATATTCAAACCGGAGCCGATGCCGATCTCGAGCACCCGTCCGCTGGCTTGCGGGACGATTTTCTGTCGTTGCTTCATCGCGGGCTTCTGTCCGCAGGCGAAGTGGACGACGTGGGGCAGGACGTAGCGGCTATACAGGCCCATGATCGAGTGATTCAGCGTTGGGCTCGATCCGCGCGCGGACGGCGTCGGCCAACAGGGCGCCGACAAAAATCAGAACTTTCATGATTTTCTCCCGCGGTTTTTGTTGATTCTGATGACATTTCGGGCACGAACCTAAAGACGAGATCATTATAAGAGGAGTCTCGCCTCTCTGCTCATGCCTTCGGTGGAAGCAGGGAAGCGAATTTCGTTTTACACCTGGCGGGTGGCCGTCACCCATCGCGTTGGCCTAAGATGTGCGCTTCCGACCGACGTGAACCTGCATGACTGAGGAGGTCTTATGCGCCTTGCACGGACTGCCGCCGCCCTACTGCTTTTAGCCGTTTTTCCCCAACTGGCCTTTTCCGAGGACCTGCACCCCGTTTCCCACGAGGACATCTGGACGATGAATCGCCTGGGTTCAGCGGTCGTCGACCCGTCCGGTGAGTTTGCCGTCGTCAGCGTTACCGAGCCTTCTTACGAGGAGGATGGCGATGTGAGCGACCTGTGGTTGCTGCGTGTCGACGGCGGCGCCGAGCCCCGTCGCCTGACGGCGACCCGGGAAGGCGAGAGCGACGTGGCCTGGCGGCCCGACGGGGCGGCGATCGCCTTTTCGGCCAAGCGTGGCGACGACGAGCTTTCGCAGATATACGTGCTGGACATGACAGGTCCCGGTGAGGCAGTCGTCATCACGGACCTCGCCACCGGCGCCTCGAAGCCCATCTGGAGTCCCGATGGCCGTCACGTTGCGTTTGAAAGCAAGGTGTACCCGGGGGCGCTCGACGACGAGGCCAACCAGGCAGAAAAAGAGGCGCGCGAGGAGCGCAAATACAATGTTTCCGCGTACGAGATGTTTCCCATCCGCTATTGGGACCACTGGCGCGACGACCTCCAGGTGCACCTGTTCGTGCAGGAGGCGAAGGCAGGCGCCGTGGCCAAAAACCTGCTGGCCGGTAGCGATCTGGTTGAGCAGGCCGGGTTTTCCGGCGCCTCGACACTGTCAGGGGCAACACTGCACGCGGCGTGGGCGCCGGATGGGAATTCTCTGGTGTTCAATGCGACGACCAACCTCAACGAAGCGGCTCACGCTCGCGTTCGCTTTGCGCTCTACGCGGTCGACCGCGACGGCGGCGAGCCTCGCGCGCTGGCCGGCGCCGATGACTGGAGTTGCACCGGTCCGAAATTCTCACGGGATGGCGAACACCTGTATTGCGGTTACAGCCCGGAGAACGACGAGGTTTACAACCTCGACCAGATCGCGCGTTTCGACTGGCGCGACGGCGAACGCCTCGAAGCGCCGCGTATCCTGACGGACGGGTTCGACCGTTCCGTCAATGATTTCGTGATCGGATCGAACGGGCGAACCGTTTATCTCATCGCAGCCGATGCGGGTCGGACCCGAATCTACCGCGTACCGGCCAGGGGAGGCAAAGTCGCAGCGCTCAATCCCGAGAGTCGGGGCGTGTACTCGGGCCTGCAGGTTGCCGGCAACCGCCTGGTGGCGAAGTGGGAAAGCTCGGCGGTACCGGCCGAAATCGTCAAGATCGACCGCAAGGGCCGCCATCAACCGCTGAGCCGTTTCAACGCCGAGCGGGTGGAAGGCATCGATCTGGCACCGTTCGTGGAATTCTGGTTCGAGAACGAAAACGGCCGGCAGGTCCACAGCTGGCTGGCCTTGCCGCCCGGCTTCGATGAGAACAAGAAGTATCCGCTGGTGCTTCAGATCCACGGCGGTCCCTTCTCCTCGTCGATGGACTCACAGCACGTGCGCTGGAGCGCGTCCTTGCTCGCGGCGCCCGGTTACGTGGTACTGATGACGGATTACACGGGCTCGGTCGGTTACGGCGAGGCTTTTTCCCGGGATATCGGCGGTGATCCGCTCAAAACCCCCGGCGAGGACCTGCTGCGGGCCGCTGAAGTCGCCATCGATCGGTTTTCGTTCATCGACGGCAGCCGCCAGGCCGCCACGGGCGCCAGTTACGGCGGCCACCTGGTGAACTGGCTGCAGGCCACCACCGAGCACTTCAAAACCCTGGTCGGACACGCGGGCCTGGTCAGCCTGGAAGGTCAATACGCCAGCAGTGACGGCATTTATCACCGGGAAATCATGAACGGCGGGCCGCCCTGGGGCGACAGCATTGTGTGGCGGGAACAGAGCCCGTCCACCTACGCCGATCGCTTTTCGACCCCGATCCTGCTGACCATCGGCGAGAAAGACTACCGCGTGCCCGTCAACCAAACCATCGCGGCCTGGAGCTATGTGCAGCGCAACCAGGTTCCCGGCCGCCTTCTCGTGTTCCACGACGCCAACCACTGGATCATGAAGGGTGAGGAAGCCCGTTACTTCTGGAACGAGGTTCATGACTGGCTGGCCAAGTACCTGCTCGATTGAGTCGCGCCGTGCCGACGGAGGAAAACATGGCCAGGTTTCGAACGAGGAAGGAGTCTACGTGCCGGACGCCTTGGCCGCGCTGACCCGGCCTCGTGGCTCCTTGTTTTTTGAATTCAACAGGCCCGCCCGGAAGCTCAAAAAAGGGGTTTTCCCGTTTCCCGGCTTGATTCGGCCCCTGCAGGTTGGGTACCCTTCCGACGCTGAATTTCAACCCTTCACACTTCCACCTGGAGTCGTCCATGTTCTTAATCCGTCCGCGCGCCTGGCGCCATTGCCTGATCGCCCTGCTGCTCATTTTGCCCCTTACGCTGAATGCCGCCGACGAGGCCGGTCTTTCACTCGAGGAAATCGTCGGCTTGAACAACGTGTCGAGCGCCGTGATGAGCCCGAGTGGCGAAGCTGTCGCCTACCTGTTGAACGTGCCGCGCGATCTGTACGTGGATGAGGACGGCTCAGCCTGGCGTCAACTGCACGTAGTCAGCACGCAAGGAGAATCCCGTCCTTATTTCTCCGGAGAAGTCCGGGTCTCCGCGGTTGCGTGGTCGGCGGATGGAAATGACCTGTTTTTTGTCGGCAAGCGCGATCCCTCGGCTGAATTTTCCGATATTTTCCGGATGCCCCTGGGCGGTGGTGAGGCGGCGGTCGCTTACGAGGCGAAATCGGCGATCCGCTCGATCGCTCCTTCTCCCGACGGCGAGACCCTGGCCTTCCTGGCGCCTGAGCCGGACCCCAAGGAGAGCAAATCGCTCGCCAAAAAGGGATTCAGGGCTAACGTGTACGAAGAATCCAACCCCTTTGTCCACGTCTGGCTGCTGGACTTGGAGTCGGGTGAGGCGGCCAAACAGGACATCAAGGGTTCGGCCTCTTCATTGCGCTGGGCGCCGGACGGCCGCCACTACGCGGTGGCGCTGGCGCCGACGCCCCTGATCGATGATGAGTACATGTCGCGCGACATATTCGTCGTCGAGACCGCGACCGCCAAGATACGCAACCAGATGGGCCTGGTCGGCAAGTTCGGTAGTTTCTTGTTCTCACCCGACGGCAGTCAGATCGCGTGGATCGGGGGCGAGGACATTCACGATCCGGCTGAGGGCCGCCTGTACACCGCTTCCGCCCAAGGTGGCGAGCGCGTCGAGCTCCTGCCGGATTATCCCGGCCACGTGACCGATTTTTACTGGAGTGATTCAAGCCGGATTAGCTGGATGGCGGGACGCGGTGTCTGGACGGAGACCGGGACCGTCGCCATCGACGAACCGGAGGCTGCCGGACAAGCACCTGCTTCCGGGCCTGTCCTGCGCAGCATCGATGCCCATCCCGGCCAGTCAGTGGCGGCGGCCGTTGCCGATTCACCCGAGCACCCGCAGGAGGTCTACCTGCTGCGGGATGGCGCCGCACCGCAGCGCCTGACCCATTCGAACCCGATTCTCGAAGAACGCCAGCTGGCGCGGCAAGAGGTGGTCACGTACTCTGCCCGCGACGGGATGGAGCTCGAGATGCTGGTGGTTCATCCGTTCAAGGAAAAGCGCCGCGGCAACCCCCTGGTACTGGTGATCCACGGCGGGCCGGAAGCGCACTATTCGAACGGTTGGAACAGCGCCTACAGCCGACCCGCGCAGTACTGGGCCGCGCAGGGTTATATCGTGGCACTGCCGAACTACCGCGGAAGCACCGGGCGCGGTGTCGAGTTTTCCAAGCACGGCCAGCACGCCTACGCCGAGGGTGAATTCAACGACATCGTCGACGCCAAGCAGTACCTGGTCGAAGCCGGCCTGGCCGACGGCGACCGCACCGGTATCACGGGTGGCTCTTACGGCGGTTACGCCTCGATGTGGGCCGCCAGCGCGTTGACCGAGCACTTCCAGGCATCGGTCGCCTTCGTCGGCATATCGAACCAGCTCTCCAAGTTCGGCACTACCGATATACCCAAGGAAATGTACAACGTGCACGCCCGCAGCTGGCCCTGGGAGGACTGGAACTGGATGCTCGAGCGCAGCCCGATTTACTACGCCGGCCAGGTCGAGACGCCGCTGCTGATCATGCACGGTGATTCCGACCCCCGCGTGCACCCCTCGCAGTCGCTGGAGATGTACCGTAACGTCAAGGTACGGACTGACACACCGGTGCGGCTGGTGTATTACCCCGGTGAGGGCCACGGCAACGCAAGGACGGCCGCGCGATACGACTACGCGCTGCGCCTGACTCGCTGGATGGACCACTTCCTGGTGCAGGGTAATGACGAGCTGCCCGAATGGAAAATCGACCACGCGGCACGCCTCCAGAACGGCGATAACTGAGTCTTTTGCGGTGGGTTGCCGCGCCGGCTGCTGCCGGGGCGGCAACCGGACCCGCCCGGAACGGGAGCCATCCGTCCAAAAGGCGTAAACTAGAGCCGTTTCAGTGAGTGTCGACAGTCCCTCACTACACCCTTGCAACCGCGAGCGAGCCACGCCATGAGTCAGCCGGTAGAACAGTTCCCGAACAGCGATACGTCGCCGCCCAACGAGGCCCGGCGTATCTTCGATCTCCAGAAAGCGGCATACCTTGCCGAGCCGTACCCGGATTACGCCACACGGGTTGCCAACCTTGAAAAGCTGGAAGCAATCCTGACAGACAACCGCGATGCGATTGCCGATGCGATCTCAAAGGACTTCGGCAACCGTGCGTGCCAGGAGTCCCTCCTGGTCGACGTATTCCTGCCGCTCGATGGCCTGCGATACTGCCGAAAACACCTGAAACGGTGGATGAAACCCCAAAAGCGCAAGACGTCGATCTGGTTCAAGCCTGCTTCCAATACCGTGCTGCCCCAGCCCAAGGGCGTGGTGGGCGTGATCGCCCCGTGGAATTACCCCTTGTTCCTGGTGGTCGGCCCCCTGGCCAGCGCGCTGGCGGCGGGCAACCGCTGCATGGTCAAAATGGCGTCCAATTCGCAGAATCTGTGCCGGCTGTTCGCCCGCCTGGTCGCGGAACAGTTCAATGAGGACACCCTGGCCGTGTTGCCCGGTGTGCGCGCCTCGGAGTTCACGCCGCTGCCCTGGGATCACCTCATTTTCACCGGCTCGCCCGAAAGCGGCAAAACCGTGATGAAAACGGCCGCGGAAAACCTGACCCCGGTGACGCTGGAACTCGGCGGCAAGTCGCCGACGATTGTCTGCGATGACTACAACCTGGAAACCGCAGCCGAACGAATCATTTTCGGCAAATTCGTGAACGCCGGGCAGACCTGCGTCGGACCCGATTACCTGTTTCTTCCGGAAAACAAGGTGGGAGACTTCGTCACGCATTGCAGGGACATCGTGGGGCGTCGATTCAACGGGCTGGATGACCCGGCCTATACCTCGATCGCTGACGACAGGTCATTCCGCCGGTTGTCCGAGTGGCTGGAGGACGCCCAGCAGAAAGGCGCGAGTGCTGTCAGCCTGATGCCCGGCAGCGAGTCGGACCCCGAAAGCCGCAAGATGGCGCCGATGCTCATCACCGGCGTGGACGAAGGCATGCTGCTGATGCAGGACGAGATTTTCGGCCCGCTGCTGCCGATCAAGACCTACCGAAACCTGGACGATGCGCTGGAGTACATCAACACGCGCGAACGCCCGCTGGCCCTGTATCTGTTTACCGGTGACCGCAAGGTTCAGGACCGGGTCATCAAGCAGACGATATCCGGCGGGGTCTGTCTGAACGACTGCGTCTTGCACGCCGCGCAGCACGATATGCCGTTCGGCGGCATCGGCAACAGCGGCATGGGTCACTACCATGCCCGCGAGGGCTTCAACGAGTTGTCCAAGCTGAGGCCGATTTTTCGCCAGGCCAACCGGACCAGCGCCAAGCTCCTGTATCCTCCCTACGGCAAGACCTGGGATTTTCTGTTCTCGCTGATGATGAAGCTGAAGATCTGATCGGCTACGGCCCTTCCAACATCAAAGAGGGATTGTTCGGCCTAGAACCAGCGGTTCGTTAGGCCGCGTGCGGTAGAATACGCGTAAGAAACACAGGACAACACCATGGGCAACATCTCGCTCGTCGACAACGGCTTCCTGCTGACAGAATCGCAGAACAGTCCCAAGCACGTGGCCTGCCTCCAGGTATGGGAACTGCCGAAAGGCAAGGGATCGGCCTGGCTGCGCGGCCTGCTGGCCGATCTGAAAGAGCACCCGGCCGGATTTCCCTTCAACCAGAAGCTGCAATACAAGATTCCGCTTCAGCCTGAGCTGGTGACCGATCGCGCCATCGACATGGATTACCATGTCCGTCACACGGTGTTGCCTCATCCCGGCGACGATGAGCAGCTGTGGAAAATGGTGGCGCGCCTGCACGCCAACCTGCTGGACCGCGAACGGCCGCTGTGGGAGTTCCACCTGATCGAGGGGCTCGCAAATCGCCGCTTCGCGTTCTACACCAAGATCCACCACGCGCTGGCCGACGGCATCACGCTTAACCGCTGGTTCACCGACGCGGGTTCCAAGGATTCGTCGGAGCACGATACGCTGCCGATCTGGCACGGCGAGAAAATCCGGCCCAAGGCATCGAAAAAGGAACCGGGCTACGCCCGCCTGCTGGGTGAATCGATTCGTGTGTTCGGCGGCAGCATCCGGACCGCGCTTGACATGACCACGTTGACCATTCGCCTGGTCAACGGGCGCCTGTTTGCGAAAAATCGGGATATCACGCTGCCGTTGGCCGCTCCCCGAACGCCCTTGAACGTCACCACGGGTTCCGCGCGGGCCCTGACGGCCGTGTCCTTCCAACTCGAGGATGTCAAGGCGGTGGCCGTAGCCCAGGGGGTGACGGTGAACGACGTGCTGCTGACCATGGTCGACCTGGCGATCCACCGCTATTTCACGGAAAAGGGCAGTCCGCTCGAGGATGCGCTGGTCGTTTACATGCCGGTCAACCTGCGTACTGAAAACGATCGTGAGCGCGGCAACCTGGTGTCCCTGCTCCAGGTCCGGCTCTCGTCGAAGCTGTCCGACCCGTTGACGGCGCTGCACGAAATCCGCCGTTCCTCGCGCACGGCTCGAGAGGTTTTTTCCGGATTCGGAAAGCCGGCCATCCAACTTTATTCTTTGGCTGTCGCGTTGATTTCGCTGTTCGAGGAGAGCCTGAAGCTCAGCAAATTCCTGCCGCCGGTACAAAACCTGGTGGTTTCGAATGTCCCGGGTCCGAGGAATATGCTGTATTTCCGGGGCGCGAAAGGAGTCCACGCGTACCCGATTTCAACCCTGCCGCCGCTGACGGCACTGAACGTGACCGCCAACAGTTACGCCGGCCAGATGAACGTCGGGCTGGTGGCCGGGCGCACCGTGATCCCGGATATCGACCGCCTGGCCGAGCACATCGGTATCGCCTTCACCGACCTGGTGGCGTTGACCTGAACCACGGTGATGGCGCGGCGCCTGGCTGAATTGAACACGCCCTGCCTGGTGCTCGACCGCCGGCGCATGCAGTCGAACATCAAACGAATGGCGCAACGCGCCGCTTCGCTTGGCGTGGCGCTGCGACCTCATCTCAAGACCTGCAAGTCCCTGGAAATCGGCGCGTATCTTGCCCCGGGCAAGAAGCGCGTAACGGTCTCCACTTTGCGAGAGGCGGAGTACTTCGCCGATGGGGGTTTTCGCGACATCCTGTACGCCGTCAGCATCGCGCCCGCCAGGCTGCCGGCCGTGGCGCGCCTGAATGCCGCCGGCGCCCGTGTCCAGGTCCTGCTGGACAACCCGGAGGCTGTCCGACAGCTGGCGCTTTCCGCCGCGGACCTGGGCTGTGGATTCGAGGCCTGGATCGAGGTGGATGTCGATGGCCACAGGGCCGGTCTGGAGCCCGAAGATCCCCAGCTGGTGGAACTCGGACGGGGCCTGCAGTCCGCGTCGGGTATCGAACTGCGGGGGGTCATGACGCACGCGGGAGGGTCCTACAACTGCCGCAACATGCCAGAGCTCGAGGCCCACGCCGAACAGGAGCGGCAGCGCTGCGTTGCGGCGGCCGGGCGTCTGCGGGCCGCGGGTATTCGCTGTCCCGGCGTCAGTGTCGGCTCGACGCCCACGGCTCTTGCTGCCGCCCGGCTCGACGGCGTTACCGAGCTGCGCGCCGGCGTATACGTTTTTTTCGACCTGTTCCAGGCCGGTCTTGGCGTTTGCCGAGTCGAGGACATCGCATTGAGCGTACTGACCACCGTGATCAGCCATAAGAAATCGCATCGGCGGTTGATCATCGATGCCGGCGGACTGGCGCTGTCAAAAGATCGCAGCACCGCGGGCCAGGCCCTCGATTGCGGCTACGGTCTGGTGGCTCGAGCCGCTGACGGCCGGGTCGTTTCCGGCCTGTCCGTCAGCAAGGTCAACCAGGAGCACGGCATGATCGAGTTAGCGCATGTTTCGGATTTCGACGCCTACCCGGTCGGCAGCCAGCTGCGAATACTGCCGAACCATGCCTGCATGACGGCGGCCGCCTACGAAGGTTATTCCGTGCTGGATAGCGACGACCGCGTGGTGGAGCGATGGTCGCGCTGTAGCGGCTGGTGATCGCTTGACCCGGGCATTGCGCCGTCATCCGCGATTCGACGGCAAGGTTCGGGTTAACATGTCGCCTTCGTAACGGATGCTGTGGGTCGATGGGCGAGCGGGAAAGACAGGAACGGATTCAAACCAGGGGCGAGGAGATCGCCAACGCCGCCAGTCACGGTTTCGGCCTGCTTGCGGCGGTTATTGCCGCGCCGTTCATGAT
The DNA here is from genome assembly GCA_013042915.1 of Lysobacterales bacterium. Taxonomy (GTDB): domain Bacteria; phylum Pseudomonadota; class Gammaproteobacteria; order Xanthomonadales; family SZUA-36; genus JABDPF01. The sequence goes on along the minus strand of JABDPF010000077.1, from coordinate 23,306 downwards.
CGCGTCGGCGGCGGAACGCGGCACGCTGGCCGACGTCGTGGGCGTCAGCATTTTCGCGGCGACCATCATGTTCATGTACGCCACCTCCACGATCTATCACGCGGTGCCGCACCCAAGCGGTAAGAAACTCCTGCGCCTGCTCGACCACAACGCCATTTACCTGCTCATTGCCGGCACCTACACGCCGATCGTCCTCGGGGTGCTCTACGGCGCCTGGGGTTGGACGCTCTTTGGTCTGGTCTGGGGGCTGGCGCTGGCCGGCATTGTCCTGAAAACCGTCAGTGGCCAGCGGTTTCACACCCTGACCATCGGGATTTACGTGGCAATGGGGTGGATCGTCGTGATCGCGGTAAAGCCGCTGTTCGCCGCGATGGCCCCGGCGGGAATTGCGTGGCTGGTAGCGGGGGGCGTGGCGTATACCGGCGGCATTTGGTTCTATCGTCACAAGGAAATGCCTTTTTCCCATTTCATCTGGCACCTGTTCGTTCTCGCCGGCACTTTTTGCCACGTGGTGGCAATCATGGGCTACGGCATTTAGGCGTTTTGAGGGCCGCAAAACGCGATGCTGATATCCGACAGCCATGAATTTATCTTCGTGAGGGTCCGAAAGACGGCCAGCCAGAGCATGTGGACCGCGCTGGAGCCCTACGTGCTGCCTCGACCTGCCGGCCGTTGGGCGCGCTTCAAAAGCCGGGCCGGGCTGGAACGCGATTACCGCAAGTACCGGTTTCGGGCGCATGAAGAAATCACCACGGCGAAACGGCTGCTGCCGCCGGAACGGTTCGAGCGCTATTTCAAGTTCGCGATCGTCCGCAATCCCTGGCATCGGCTGGTTTCAGAATACGAGTTCATTCTGAAATCGCCCAACCACGGCCGGCACCGGCGGGTGAAAGCGCTCGACGGATTTGCTTCGTTCATCGAGATGCAGATCCCGCGGCGCGACGCCTACCAGGTCAACCAGCTGTGCGATTCGAATGGCGATCTGCTGATGGACTTCGTCGGCAAGCTGGAAAACCTGGACGATGACTGGGAAACCATCTGTTGGCGAATCGGCATCCCCCACGTCGCCTTGCCGCGCAAGAACGTTAGCGTGAAGCGCCCGTACACCGACTACTACACGCCCGAAACCCGCGACCTCGTCGCCAGGCGCTGGTCGCGGGAAATCGAGTTGTTCGGGTACACCTTTGACTGAGATCCGCGGTTCACTGCCACTGGGGACAAGGGCCCGGCCGCGCTGCCGCATATCCCTTTCCAGGGGACGCTCCAGCCCATCCCTGGGGCGCTCGGTCTGAGCCCGTCCGGGGCTCATACGCCCCTGTAAAGGGATATGCGACCGCACGGCCTGGACAAAATCAGAAGCCTGGATGCTGTTAATTGTCCCACTGGCTTTTCAAACCCGGCCGCGCTGCCGCATATCCCTTTCCAGGGGACGCTCCAGCCCATTCCTGGGGCGCTCGGTCTGAGCCCGTCCGGGGCTCATACGCCCCCGTAAAGGGACACGCGACCGCACGGCCTGGACGAAATCAGAAGCTGGGATGGTCTTTTATTGCCTCGATAGGCGCGCCCGCAGTTCTCTCGTTGCCGCCACTTTCTTCCCGAAAACCAGGCCGTGCTGGGTGGACCCCTTTCAGGGGTGTATGAATACAGGATGTATTCAGACAAGCGATACAGGGATGTTCCCGCGAGGGAGCGCCCCCTTAAAGGGGGTCCCATCCTGCACGGCCGGGTTCAGGATTAGAAATCCCGGTCGATTGGTTTACTTGATTTCGACCAGTTCGAGGTCAAAATTGAGTGCCTGGCCGGCCAGCGGGTGGTTGCCGTCCACGGTAATCGAATCTTCCCCGACTTCCGTGATGGTCAGGTCGAGCATCGCGCCGTCGGCCCTGCGTGCCTGCAGACCCATGCCAATCTGCGGCTCGACATCGTCGGGCAGGGCGCTCTTGGGCACTTCCTGGATCATCTCGTCGTGACTCGGGCCGTAGGCGTCTTCGGCGGGAATGTTGACCGTTTTGGTGTCACCCACGGCCATACCCTCGATGGCTTTTTCGAAGCCGGGGATGACCTGTCCCGAACCCACTTCGAACTCGAGGGGCTCGCGGCCCGAGGAACTGTCGAACTGGGTGCCGTCGTCGAGCGTTCCGGTATAGTGAATCTTGACGGTGTCGCCTGCTTTCGCCTGGCTCATTTACATCTCCTGTCGGTTTCGGCGGATTTCTCAAGGGTGGGGCCCGCCCGAATCGGGGGCTTGAAGACAGCAATGAGAAATGCAGCCGTAATGGTATCGTCATCTCGGCTGGCTGGCCAATCAGCCACCTTGTGAAGCGTCCGCGTCGCCCATAAATGATCTGGGTAATGGCAAGCCCCGCAGGCTTGATTTATTGTGCATACAACCTCGAACAAACGGTACAAGACAACATCATGAATGCTGACATCCGAAACCTCGAACCCCGGGCAATGTGGACCCGCTTTGCGGACCTGAACGCGATTCCCAGGCCGTCCAAGAAAGAAGAGCGCGTGATCGCCTTCATGAAAGAATTCGGCGAGAGCCTCGGCCTGGAAACGCTCGTTGACGAGGCCGGGAACGTGATCATCAAGAAGCCGGCGACAGCGGGCATGGAGGACCGCGCCACGGTGGTCATGCAGGGCCATCTCGACATGGTCTGCCAGAAAAACGAAGACACCGATTTCGATTTCGACAACCAGGGCATCGACATGTACGTCGAGGACGACTGGGTCAAGGCCCGTGGCACGACGCTGGGCGCCGATAACGGCATCGGGGTAGCGACAGCGATGGCCATCCTGGCCTCCGACGATCTCGAGCATCCTCCGATCGAAGCCTTGTTCACGATCGACGAGGAAACCGGCATGACCGGTGCGATGGCGCTGAAGGGAGGTGTGCTCGACGCGGACATCATGCTGAACCTCGACTCCGAGGACGACAGCGAGATCACCATTGGTTGCGCGGGTGGCGTCGACGTGACGGTCACCGGCCAGTTCGAGTCGGCGCCGGCGCCGGCAGAGGCTCGCACCTACCACCTGGCGGTGAAGGGTCTGTCAGGTGGTCACTCCGGCATGGACATCCACCTTGGCCGCGGCAACGCGAACAAGCTGCTCAACCGGATTTTGCTGGAAGCCACCGAATCGCTGGGCATCCGAGTGGCACAGATCGAATCCGGCGGTCTGCGTAACGCCATTCCGCGAGAAGGCGCCGCGACGGTCGTTGTTGACTCGGAAAACGCTTCGTCGTTTGAAAAATGGCTGGAAGGTATCGAGTCAGAACTGCAAAACGAATACACCAGCACCGACCCCCACCTCGTCGTCCTGTTGGATCGCACCGAGGACGCGGGCACCGTGTTCCAGCCGGCGTTCCAGTCCAGCCTGTTGCGCGCCATCGCGGCCTGCCCGAACGGCATCCATCGCATGTCGCCGGACATTGATGATCTGGTTCAGACGTCTAACAACCTGGCGAGCATCAGCGCGAAGGACGGCTCGTATCGCATCCTGTGCCTGACCCGCGGCTCGGTCGACAGCGAGAAAATAGCCCACGCCAACTCGATTCGCGCTGGTTTTGAGTTGATCGGCGCCGAGGTCACGCTGAGCGGCGAATACCCCGGCTGGGCGCCGCGGCCCGATGCGCCGATCGTCAAGCTGATGGGCAAGCTCTACGAAGAGTGTTTTGGTGAGAAGGCTCCGGTCATGGCGTGCCACGCCGGGCTGGAGTGCGGCATCCTGGGCACGAATTATCCCGACATGCAGATGATTTCGTTCGGTCCGAACATTCGGGGTGCGCATTCACCGGACGAGAAGGTGCAGATCAGCTCCGTGCAGAAATTCTGGGGTTACCTGCTCGAGACCCTCAAGCGGATTCCCGCGAAGCACTGAGGCTCACTCGTTCGGATCAGCAGCCGCGTTCGATCGCCGCGGCGGCTTTGCGCGCGGTCAGGATGCAACCGCTCAGGAAGGTGCCCTCCAGCGATCGTTTGCCTGAGGCGCCCCCTCCTCCGAAGCCGGCGGCCTCGCCCACCGCGTAGAGGCCGGGGATCGGCTCGCCGAGTTCATCCAGGACCCGACACGAGAGGTCGGTTTGCAAACCGCCGAGGCTCTTGCGGCTGATAAATCTCAACCGAATGGCGATCAGGGGCCCCGCTTTCTTGTCGCCGATCGCCTGGAACTTGCAGGTCCTCAGCTTCTCTGTCCGCCATTTCCGCGCCTCGACGATGCGGCGGATGGCGGGATGCCGTTCGCGCTCCGCCGCATCTGACATGGCCGCGTCGTAGTCGGTAGCCAGCGACGCCAGTCGGTCGGCCTCGATGCGGTCCTCTCCGGTCAGAGCGTTCATGCGCTCCGACAGCGTTTCCCAACTCGATGCCTGCAGGAACTCGCTCGACTCGGAGAGCATCTGGTCCACCAGGCGCGTATTGCCCAGCAACATGTCCTTGAGAAATGCAAACAGGCGATGGTCGACGATATTCGGGTTGTGCTCTGCCCCGGAAATCGCCAGCTCCTTGGCCAGTATTTTCCGGTTCAAGACCTGCCAGGTGTACGGATGGGAAACGACTTGCCGGCACAGGCCGTTGGTGTCGAAGCCGGTCACCATCGGGTCGGGGCCCACGGGGTTGCCGTCCGGGTCCAGCCACAGGCAGGTTTTCGGCGGGATCAGGCTCAGCCCATGCCCGTCGAAATGCGGCCGGGGATGGGGCACGCCGGCCGCGTAATTCCACATGTCGCCGAGGTGATCCAGCCGCGCGCCCAGCGAGGCCGCCGATTCGTGGATCGTCCCGTCGCTGCTCGGATTGGCGCCGTTGAGAAACTCGTCGGGTGGGCCCGGCCAATCGGCAAGCCAGTGCTCACGTACTTTTTCCACGGAGCCGTTGATACCGCCGGTTGCAACCAGTGTGCGGTCCGCCCTTACCGTGAACGCCATGTCCTGCGCACCGCGGTCTTCCCGGCGATCATCCGTGCCGATGCCGACACAGCCGGTCACCCGGCCATCTTCGCTGACCAGGCCCGTGGCCCGGTGCTGGTGCAATACGGTCAGCCGATCGGCTGAGGGGTGCTGGAACAGGCGGCGGATCAGGACCTGCACGAGTTCCCGCCCGGTGCCCCACAACACGTGATAGCGGGGCACGGAATTGCCCTTGATGCGTTCGCCGCGCTCTACATAATTCACGGCCGGCATGAATTTCAGGCCCAGGGACTTGACCCAGTCGTATACGAGTTCGCGCGACTCGTTGACGTAGCATTCTGCCCATGCCCTGGGCCATTGTTCGTCGCCTGCAAGCTCACCGAACCGCAACCAGTCCTCAAGGCACAAGTGCGGCGAGTCGTCGATGCCCATGCGTTTTTGCTCGGCCGTGCCGGTAAGCGCCATCCCGCCGAACGCCCACAGGGCGAGCCCGCCGAAGCGATCCGGCGTGTCGGCGTCCAGCAGCAGCACTGCCTGGCCCTTGTCCAACAGCTCCAACGCCGCCACGATTCCGGCGATGCCGCCGCCGATAACGAGGTTTTGCGTTTCGTACCGCTTGTCGTGCGAAGGTTCGGAAGGCATGGCACGTGGTCCGGTGAGTTCTCGCAGAAGTTACTCCGAGCAGGGCCATGAGGGCAAGCATTGATCGGGCTCATTGACCCGGACGGCATGCCGGTTCAGAGTGAATCCTCATCAACGATTCGCGGGGTACGCGCATGAACCTGGAATCCGTTCAGGCCCTGATCAAGGATCGGGACGTTCAAAGCATCGACCTGAAATATGCCGACCTGGTGGGTAATTGGTACCACATCACCTTTCCTGCCCGGCGCCTGGACCACGTCATGCGAAACGGCATTCCTTTCGATGGTTCCAGCATTCCAGGCATGCGGTCGGTCGAAGCCGGCGATATGGTCCTGCTGCCGGATCCGGCAACGGCCATCATGGACCCGTTTTCACCGCTTCCTCGACTGCGCATGCTGAGTTACATCTGCGATGCAGACACCCGAGACGGCGTCAACAAGGATCCACGAACGGTGGCTGGGCGGGCACATCGGTTCATGGTCGAATCCGGCGTTGCCGATACCTCGCTTTGGGTGCCGGAGTTCGAGTTCTACCTGTTCAACGAAGCCCGTATCGACAACGGCAAGTACAGCGCAGGCTATCGATTCACTTCCGTGGAGAACAAGGATGATCTGCCCGGAGGCTACCTGGATTCCGACGGTACCGCGGTGGCGCATCGCAAGGGCTACCACATTGACATTCCGTTCGATAAGTACACCGAAGTTCGCGAGGAGATGGTCCGGCTGATCGAGGGTGTGGGTTGCCCGATCCGCTATCATCACCACGAGGTTGGGCTCTCGGGCCAGCAGGAAATCGAGACCGAGTTGCTGCCCTTCGAATTGGTCACCGACCGCATGATGTACGTGAAGGACATCGTGCACAATTGCGCGCTCAAGCACGGCCTGACGGCCACCTTTATGCCCAAGCCTCTCTATGACGAGCCGGGTAACGGCATGCACTTCCACATCCAATTGCGCAAAGACGGTCGTAACGTGTTTTACGATGCCGGCGGTTATGCCGGGCTGTCCGAGACGGCGTTGTGTTTTATCGGCGGCATCCTGGCGCATGGGCGTTCTTTGACGGCCTTCACCAATCCCAGCACCAATTCCTTCAAACGCCTGCTGCCGGGTTTTGAGGCCCCGGTGAAGTTGTTTTTCGGCCTGGCCAATCGCAGCGCGGCCATCCGCATACCGAAATATGCCACCAGCGAGGAGGCAAAGCGCATCGAATTCCGCACCGGCGACGGCAGTTGCAATTACTATCTGGCGATGAGCGCCCTGCTGATGGCGGGACTGGACGGCGTGAAAAACCGCATTCTGCCTACCGAAGAGAACGCCTTCGGTCCCTTCGACGACAACGTGTTCGACTGGCCCGAGGAGGAGCAGGCACGGCTGGACGCGATCCCGGCAAGCCTCGAGGAGGCATTGCAGGCGTTGCTGGACGACAACGAGTACCTGACTACCGGGGGCGTGTTCAACCGCGAGTTGATCGAAAGTTGGGTGAAAGAGAAGATGAAGGAGGTCATCGCGGTGCGAAACCGGCCGCACCCGTTCGAAATGAACCTATATTACAATTTGTAGATGAACACTCGACCGACATTTGACGAGGTGTACATGCAGTTCGCGGAGACCATCGCGCGGCGCTCGACGTGTACCCGCCTGGCGGTTGGCACGGTCATCACCACGACCGACTACCGCAAAGTGCTGGCGGTTGGCTACAACGGCAACGCGTCCGGCCTGGCGAACATCTGCGACCGGGAAGAACCGGGTAACTGCGGCTGCCTGCACTCGGAAGAAAATGCCGTGATCAACTGCGACGCGCCCCGCGAGACGAAGAAGTTCGTGTTCGTCACGCACCTGCCGTGCGTCGCCTGCGCCAAGCGGCTGATCAACCTGGGCAACGTCGAGAAAATCGTTTACCTAAACGATTACCGCTCGAGGGATTCCGTCGACTTGCTCGAATCGGTCGGCATCCCGGTCGTCGGTTTTTGCCCGGATTGAGGCCCCGCGCTTTGGCGGGAACCCCGCCGAATCAATCGGCGGGCACCATCCGCACGATGCGGCCGGTGCGCGGCGAGCCATCGTTCAGCAGCAGGTAAATGAACCCATCCGGTCCGCTGGCTACATCCCGAATGCGGCCGCGGCCTTTCAATACCACCACGTCCTTGGTGACGGAACCATCGCTGACCGTCAGTAAATGCAGCTCTTCGGAGGCCATGCCGCCGGCCAGCAATTTGCCTTTCCAGCCGGGGAAGGCATCGCCCTCGTAAAAATCGATGCCCGCAACCGCGATCGACGGGGTCCAGTGCAACTTCGGTTGCTCCATGCCTTCGCGATGGGTTTCGTCGGTGATCGGCGTGCCGTTGTAATTCATGCCGTGGGTAATGACCGGCCAACCGTAGTTTTTCCCGCGCTCGACGACGTTGATCTCATCGCCTCCGCGCGGGCCGTGCTCAGATTCCCACATCAGGCCGGTTGCCGGATCGCGGTCCATACCCTGCGGGTTGCGATGACCGTAACTCCAAATCTCCGGCAAGGCGCCTGCAACGCCGACGAAGGGGTTGTCCGCGGGCACACGGCCGTCATCGTGGATGCGCAGGATCTTGCCGCTTGGTCGGTCCAGATCCTGCGAGCGCTCCTTCCGGCCGCGGTCGCCGATGCTGAAGAACAGGTAGCCGCCATCAAACACGAAACGCGAGCCGAAGTGGGCGCCGGAGGAGGTATGGTGCTCACCGTCCGACCGGAACAGGCGTTCCTGGTCTACCCACAGACCGGTCTCGATGCGCCCGCGCACGACGGTCGTCATCCCGGCGTCCTTGTCGTTTTCCATCGCACCGGTGTTCTCGCTGTAAGAAAGGTAGACCCAGCCGTTTTCGGCATAATCCGGGTGCGGGGCCACTTCAAGCAGGCCGCCCTGGCCGTGCTGCCAGACCTCGGGTGTTCCCTCGACCGCGCTGCGCTTTCCGTCTTCGAAGTGCCACAACACGCCGTCCCGCTGGGTCACCAGGCGGCTTCCGTCAGGCAGGAATGCGATTGACCAGAGCATACTGTCGCCCTCACCAACCTCTTCGAGGCGGTAGCGATGGCCTGCCGCGTTGACGATGTTCCCTTGCAGGCGTTTTTCCAGGGCGCCCGATTCGCTTTTCGCCTTCATCTCACGAATGAAAATCACCAGCGCGCGAATTTGCTCATCGCTCAACGTGTCCTGCCAACCCGGCATTCCCATGTCCACGACGCCCACGCGGATGGCGTGCGCGATCTGGTCGTCGCGCGAACCATTCAACCAGACATCGTCGATCAGCGAACTGCCGGAACCACCCGCCAGGTCGTCGCCATGGCAGCCGGCGCAGTTGGCGTCGTAAATTTCACGGACGTCGCCCTGTCCCGACCGGTTCTGGGCGAGAGCCGGCAGGGTGAGGCCAAGCAGGATGGCGAGCAGCAGGGTATGGCGCATGGTGTTTCTCCGTTGTAAGCGCACAGTTTAAAGGGTTTGCGATACGGAAAAAAAGTCGAAGGCGGCATGTTCACAAAGGGTCCACAATTCCGCGATAGTTTAAGATCAGCGCATCCACGGGAATGAAAATGCACAGCATCCAGACCATGATCGCGACCAACCGGTTTGGCCTGGGCGCCCGGCCGGGCGAGGCAGCCGAGGCCAACGCGGACCCGCGCGGTTGGTTGCTGGCCCAGATCGACACCGCCGGATCGAGCCGCCTGGAGAACGATGGGCTCGAGGGTTCAGAGCAATCCCTGGTCGCCTGGTACGCATTCCAGTCGGCGCGACGCAGGGCAACGAAAGAAAGCAAAGGAGACGAGGAGGCCGTGCGACAGGCGCTGTCTGGCCTGACAACCCCGCGTGAGCTCGTAGCGCGGGAAATCGCAGCCCGTGCTTCGTTTGCCATATCCACCAACGCCCCCTTCAGGGAGCGCCTGGTGCGATTCTGGGCCAACCATTTCACCGTGTCCACGACGCGCAATGTCGTGGTTCCAGTGGCCGGGGCCTTCGAGCGTGAGGCGATTCGCCCCCGTGTGACGGGCCATTTCTTTGAACTACTGCACGCGGCGGAAACCCATCCGGCGATGTTGCTCTACCTCGACAACGCCCAGTCGGTTGGGCCCAATTCTACGCTGGGGCGACGCCGCGACCGCGGCCTCAACGAAAATCTCGCCCGGGAAATACTGGAACTTCACACGGTCGGCGTGGACGGTGGATACACGCAGAACGACGTTACGGCCTTTGCCCGAATCCTGACCGGCTGGACCGTGGCGGGACCTCGCGCGCCAAAGTCGCGCGGGACCGTGTTTTTTGACGAGCGGCGCCACGAACCGGGCACCCATACCGTGTTGGGCACGCGCTACCCGGCCGTGGGCGGAGAGCAGGCGGTCCGTGTCCTGCGTGATCTCTCGGTGAGGCCGGAGACCGCACGGTTCATCGCCACCAAGCTCGCCCGGCATTTTATCGCCGACCAGCCACCCGAGAGCGCAATCGATGCCCTCGGCAAGGCCTTCATGGGTTCGGATGGGCACCTCGGAACGGTCTCGGCGGAGTTGGTTCGCTTGAAGGAGGCCTGGGCGGAACAGCCGGTGAAGTTCAAGACGCCCGAGGAATTCCAGGTCTCCACGCTGCGGGGCCTGGGTGTCGAGAAACTGCGACTGAGGGAGCTGCGAGCCACGTACGCCAGCCTGGGGCAGACCCCGTTCAGTGCGCCTTCGCCGGCCGGTTGGCCGGATCACGCCGATGCCTGGTTGGGGCCTGACGCCGTGAAAAAGCGGCTGGAGTGGGCGCAGGCGCTGTCAGCGCGGGTCGGCAACCGGGTCGATCCACGTGTGATGCTCGCCGAAACCCTGGGCGCCGCCGCCGGCCAAACCACGCGTCGCATGGTCAATGGCGCGGACAGCAGAGAACAGGGTCTGACACTGATCCTGATGGCACCGGAATTTCAAAGGAGGTAGCGGCATGAGCAGCAGACACTCGAGACGATCGTTCATCCGCATGATGGGCGCCGCGGGATGGGCCGGGCTGATTCCCGCGCCTCTCGCGTTTGCCCGCGGCCCGAGCGAGCAGAAGTTGATGGTGGTGGTGTTGCGCGGCGCGCTGGACGGCCTCGGCGCCGTCATCCCGTACCGGGAAAGCCGGCTCTACGACCTGCGCCGCAAACTCGTGCCGCCGAAGCCCGGCGAGAAAGGGGGCGCGCTGCCGCTGGGCTCGGAGGGCTTCGCGCTTCATCCCGCGCTTGGCGGAATGCACGCGTCCTGGCGCGAGGGGCAACTCGCCATCCTGCATGCTGCCTCGTCACCCTACCGTGAGCGTTCGCATTTCGATGGGCAGGATGTGCTGGAAAGTGGTGGCGTAGAGGTGCTGGCCAGCCGTGACGGCTGGCTCAACCGGGCCTTGCAACACACCGACGGTATCGAGGCGGCAGCGGTTGCCGGCGCTTTGCCGCTGCTGCTCAGGGGAGACGCCCACGCCGTTACCTGGGCGCCGTCGATCTTGCCCGAGCCGGACGACGATACGCTGGGACGGCTCATGCACATGTATGAGGATGACGAACCCCTGCATGCGGCACTTCAGGATGCCCAGGCCCTGGACAGGGCGGCGGGCGGAATAGAAGGCGATGCCAGGGGCGTCGCCCGCGGGCGCTCTTACGAGCCGTTGATGCAGGCGGGCGCCAACCTGGTTGCCAGCGGGGCGGCGGGCGTGGTGGTCCTGTCGCTGGGCGGATGGGACACGCACCGTAACCAGGGCGCGCAGGGCGGGGCATTGGCTGCGCGGCTGGGGCAACTCGATCGCGGATTGGCGGCCGTGCGGGAAACGCTGGGGGATATGTGGTCTCGCACCGCCGTGCTGGTAGTGACCGAGTTCGGCCGGACCGTGCGGGTCAACGGAAGTCTCGGGACGGACCACGGAACGGGCGGCGCCGCGCTGCTCGTCGGCGGCGCGGTAAAGGGCGGCCGGATCCTGGGCGATTGGCCGGGGCTGGCGCCGTCGGCACTGTTCGAGAACCGCGACCTGTACCCGGCCAACGATCTTCGGGGGCTGTTCAAGGGGGTTCTCAGGGACCACCTGGGCGTGAGCCGGGGCGACCTCGACCGGTATGTTTTTCCCGGCAGCAAGGCCGTTGCGCCGCTTTCAGGGCTGGTCTGAACGGGCGTCTAAGCGGGAAATAACGGGGTCAGGGTAAGGGACTTACTCTGACCCCCTGTCTGCCTGGCCCGGCAATCATGCCTCAAAAAGGCAACATCTTGACGCCGCCGGCGAAGTCCTCAATCATCATTGAATTCGTCGGAACAAAGCAGCGCGCAAGGCGCCGGGAGTCGTCGTATGAGCAAGGTAACCCTGAAGGTCAACGGTGAGGAACGCATGGTGGAGGTCACATCAGAGACGCCTCTTCTGTGGGCGCTGCGCGACACGCTGAACCTGGTGGGCACCAAGTACGGATGCGGCATCGGCCTGTGCGGCAGCTGCACCGTGTTGCTCGATGGTGAACCGGTGCGGTCGTGCACGATGCCCGCCGAGGGTCTCGAAGGCATGGAAATCACGACCATCGAGGGCTTTCATCCCGAGGGCGGACACCCGGTGCAACGCGCCTGGAACGAGGAAGACGTGGCTCAGTGCGGTTACTGCCAGGGAGGGCAGATCCTGTCGGCGGCGGCGCTGCTCGACAAGAACCCGGACCCGGACGACCAGGCCATCGACCAGGCCATGACGGGAAACATCTGTCGTTGCGGAACCTATCCACGCATCCGCAAGGCCGTCAAGCTGGCCGCCCATTACAAGGCGGAGCAGGGGGGTGAGTCGTGAATCGGGATCAGAAGAAGCAATCGACGGGAGAACCGGACCTCAAGCGCCGGGCCTTTTTGCAGGTCTCGCTGGCCGCATCGGGCGCGCTGATAGTGGGCGTCGGCTGGAGCGGGCTGGCGATGGCCGGTGAAGGCGCCGGCCAAACCTGGGCGCCGAACCTGTACGTGCGGATACAACCCGACGGTCGGGTCGTTATCGTCAGCAAGAACCCGGAAGCGGGGCAGGGCGTCAAGACCGCGTTCCCGATGGTCGTCGCCGAACACCTGGAAGTGGACTGGAAGAACGTGGAAGTCGAACAGGCACCGCTGGACGATCGTTACGGCCGCCAGGCGATCGGGGGCAGCCGCGGTACGCCGGATGGTTGGGACGACCTGCGCATCGCGGGCGCCGGCGCATTGTTCTTGTTAAAACAGACGGCCGCGCTCCAATGGACAGTCGGTGTTGACGAGCTAACCGCGCAGGCCGGGGTCATCTCGCATCCGCCGAGCGGGCGTTCGGCGCCTTTTGCAGACTTCCTCGACGGCGCAGCGGAGATGCCCGTGCCCGAGGTGTCGATGCTGAAGCTGAAAACGCGGCCAGAGCAGTTCGGTCTGCTGGGCAAGTTCGTTCCGGGTGTGGACAACCCCGCGATTATCCACGGCAAGCCCCTGTTCGGCTGCGATGTGCGCAGGGACCGCATGCTGTACGCGCAGTACGTCAAGTGCCCGTCGGCCGGGGGCAAGGTGCGAAGCGCCAATCTGGATGCGATCGCCAAGCAGAACGGCATCACCCACGCGTTCGTCGTGGAGGGCAGCGACAATCTAAGCGGATTGGCGCCTGGCGTTGCGATCGTCGGTAACACCTGGTGGGCGGTGAACGCGGCCCGCGACGCGCTGGAGGTTGATTGGCAAATCGTGCAGTCGGATTCCAGCGGAGAATATGCAAACGCAGCCGCGCGCCTGGCCGCAGAGGCAGGCGAGACCCAGCGCCACGATGGTGATGTGGAAAAAGCATTGGAGGCGGCTGACACAGTCGTTGAAGCCAGCTACTACTACCCCTTCGTTTCGCACGCCAATCTCGAGCCCCAGGTCGCAACGGCTTTGTATCACGAATCGGGGAAACTTGAGATGTGGGCGCCGAGCCAGAACCCCCGGGGCGCCCGCCGCCTTATCGCCGAGACCCTGGACATTCCCCCGGATAATATCGATATCCAGCTGACCCGGATCGGTGGCGGCTTCGGCCGGCGCTTGCGCCACGATTACATGGTGGAGGCGGCCTGGATCGCACGTGTCGTGAAGCGGCCGGTGCAATTGCAGTGGACCCGTGAAGACGACATGAAAAATGGATTTTCACGTCCGGCCGCCTGGCATCATTTCAAGGCGGGATTAGGCAGCGACGGCCGCATGTCCGCGTTCGACCACCACTTCGTCACCTTTGGCCGCGACGGCAGCACCGTATCGGGCGCCTCCTTGAGTCCCGGGCATTACCCGGCCGGGCTGGTCCCCAACTTCCGCCTCAGGCAATCGCTGATCGAGTGCAACGTCCGCACCGGGCCGTGGCGCTCGCCCGGTCACTCGGCCTATTGCTGGGCCTATCAGAGCTTTTTCGACGAGGTGGCATTGGCCGCCGAACGCGATCAGCTGGCATTCCGCCTGGACCTGCTCTCGAAAGCCTATGGCGAGCCGCCGCTGGACCTTGAGCGCACGGCCGGCACCCTGCACAAGGCGGCGGAGGCCGCCGGCTGGGGCCGCGACCCCGGCGCGAACCGCGGGCTCGGCATGGCCTTCCACTTCGATCACGGCAGCTTCGTCTCGCACGTGGCCCAGGTGAAGGCCGACGGCAACCGCGTGAAGGTCGAGAAGGTATGGTCCGGTGTCGATTGCGGCCCCGTCATCAATCTCAGTGGGGCCAGGAACCAGGTGGAAGGCGCCATCGTGGATGCCCTCAGCACGGCCCAGTTGGAGCTGACCTTCGACGGCGGCGCGATCGAGCAGAGCAATTTTCACGATTACATGCTGGCCACCATCGACCAGGCTCCCGAGGTGGAGGTTCACTTCATCCAGAGCGATTTCCCGCCGATGGGCCTGGGCGAACCGCCAATCGCGCCGGCCACGCCGGCGATCGCCAACGCGGTGTTTGCGGCGACCGGCGTGCGCATCCGTGAACAGCCCTGGCGCAGGGCAAATATCGTTATCTGACCCGATGCCCGGCAGTGCCACGCCGCCGGGCGGTCAACTTGGATTCCTGCTCAGGATGGGCAGCAACGGGGTCTGCACGACCAGGCTGAACAGCGCCACGCCGTAAACGGTGCTCTGGATCGTGTACCAATGCGGGATGTCGAAGCTCAGTGAGAGCGCCAGCGCGATGGCCACCGCGCCACGGATGCCGCCCCACATCAACAGGTTTTGCCCGCTGAGACCGATACGGTCCACCCGTGGCAGCAGGGACAGCGGACCGACACCCAGGAACACGATGGCCGCGCGGGAAACCAGGGCCGCGCCGATGCCGATCATCATTGCCAGCCAATGATCGGCGAACATTTGCAGGGTGATGCTCATCCCGACAGCGAAGAACAGCATGGCGCTGGCGCAAAAACCCAGGATACGCCAGGAGTCGAGGGCGAAGGCGATGTCGGTCTCCGAACGGTGTGTGCGCTGACGCCAGGCCACGGTCAGGCCGGCGCTCAGGGTCGCGACCACGCCGCTGAACCCCAGCAGGTGCTCGCCGATCCAGAAACTGGAAAACGCCAGCACCAGCGTTGCGGAAGTGGCCAGTACCTTGTCGTTGGCCGGGTCGATCAGCTTGTCGAACAGCCAGCCCAGAGCGACCCCGATCGCGGCCCCGCCCAGCAGTGTGAGCAGGAAGCGGCCCGCGACGCCAAGGGCAGTGATCTCCGAGGTGGGCGAGAGCAAGAGACCTGAAATCATAACGAACAGCGTGATCGTGGTCGCGTCGTTGACCAGGCTTTCGCCCTCGAGAATCTGTTCGATACGTCGCGATTGGCCGTCACCGCCCAGCAGCCCGGAAACCATCGTCGGGTCGGTGGCGCAGATCATGGCGCCGGTGAGCAGCGCCAGCGCCCAGCTACCGCCCAGCGCATCGCCCATCAGGGTCATGAACAGCGCCGCGGCTATACCCGTGGCGATTAGAAGCAGGGGAACCGCCATCGTGCCGATCAGGAAGCCTTCGCGGCGCAGGCTGCGCGCGTCGATATTGATGGCCGCCTCGAATATCAGGATGGGCAGCAACAGGTAGAACACCAGGTCGCGTAGGATGTTCCAGCGCAGGCCGGTGTCCATGCCCAGTGCGACCCAGGCCTCGGACGCGACGAAACCGGCAACGACCAGCACCACCGGCAGCGAAAGCCAGCGAACCCGTTGGAGGGGGCGCGTGACTATCGCGGCAAGCAGGATGCCGAACATCAGGAATGGCAGCAGGTTTCCGAACATGCCCGTACTTTAACCCGTCTCCACACCCGGATGTTGTTGAAACGACTCGATCGAATCCAGCCCTATCGCTGCATACGGCGCAGATAGTGCAGATCACGGCGCATGGCGGCCAATACATCAGCAGCGGGAACGCTCAACCGGGTCTTGCCCTTGTCCGCACCACCCAGCGGGTACTCGAAGTGCAGCGTCATATCTCCTTCCACCTGCCGGCGCTCCAGTATTCTGAAATAGTCAGCGAACGGCACGGCACCGTCGCCGAGCGGTACGCTTTCCACGCCCCACTCGCCGGGTTTGGTCTCTACCCACCGGAAGTCCTTGATGTCCAACGAGCGAATATGCCGGGCGACCAACCGCAGGCCGAGTTCCCAGGAGCGACTGCCCTCGGCGACCGCGTGGCGGATGTCGTAGCGGATGCCCAGCCAACGCGGATCCAGTTCTCGCGTGATCAGCCAGGCGTCCCAGACCGCAGCCCCAACGCCCGTGCCGGCGTGGTTCTGGTAGGCGCCGTGGAGGCCGCGCCGTTCGTGAAGCTGCGCCAGTTGTTCCATCTGCAAGCGATGATCTTCGATCTGCGAAGGCAAGGGTCTAACGCGGTCGTACTTCAGCCAACCCAGCCGGCTGATCCGGATGCCCTGATCCGCAGCGACTCCCAGGATTCGGTCCGTTTCAGGATCGTCGGGGTCAACGATGGCGGTCGTGATGCGGTCGGCGACCAGGCCGGCGCCGCGGATGGCTGCGATCGCTCGGGGCAGGTCGCGCGTTACGTGCTCGGGTGAGACGTGCCCGCCGGGCCGCACGGTGAGGTCGATCCCGTCGAAGCCGATGGCTGCCGCGGTTTCCGCCATGGCGTCGTAGTCCAGCCACTGCAGGTGTTTGGAAAACAGGTGTATCTTGCGACCGCTCCTCGCTGGGACGGTGCTGGCCGAACGGCCGATTGGCGCCCACGCGGCGGCGGCCAGAGAGGCGAGGAGTTGGCGTCGTGTGATCATGGTCGGGACCCTTGCGCAGGCAATACATGGCCGTCGATTCTACTCCGGGCGTGGCGCCGAGTGCACGGATCGCTCTAGAATGCCGTTGAGTGCATTTACCGGGAACCACGATGCGATCGCTATTCATGCTGTTTCTTGCCGGCCTGCTGTGCTCCGGCCCGCCGAGTGCGCAGGGATCGGACGTTCCGCCCGAGTGGGTGACGACGGACCGCCTGCTGTCGGATACAGAATTGGTCGCCATGCTGGATCCGCAGTCTTTTCCCGAAGCGGCAGCAATCCAGGCGCTCTACGACGAAGACCCGGACGCGGCTTTGCAGCACCTGGCGGCCCGGCTTCGCGATGCCTTCGCCGAGCGTTATTACTTCGATTGGCGCAGGGTCGAGGGCCGTTTCGACGACTACCGCAAGCGGTTCCCGTCACGTGAGGCTCAACACCGCAGTCTCGCCAAAATACATGCGGGCCTTTACCCTGCCGCCGCCCGCTGGAAACTGCCTTACCGCAATCTGAAGGGAAACGAGGTCACAGCCTACGAACTCAGGCACCTGGCGCGCCAACACAAAATGCTCGACATGGCCTTCGTGCATCTTTACGACAAACGCGACCCGGTCCATGTCGACTATTTCACCGGGCAGATGCGTTCGCTGAACCGGGCCTTCATGGCCGGTGAGTTCGAGGATGACGAGGGCGGCAACGGCGTCTACGAGTCCTTTCGTGCCGGTTACCGCGTGCTGAACTGGCTGCAGGTGCATGCCTTTTTTCTGGGCTCGGACGCGTACCGCTGGCAGGACCAGGTCGAACTAGTGCGAACCTTGCTGCACACCGGCGCAATCCTGCACCAGAAAAACCAGAAGTTCCGCTACGGCAATCACCAGACCCGCGGCGCGGTGGCCCTGGCCCTGATCGCGATCCTGTTTCGGGATTTCGCCGGCACCGAGGCCTGGTACGAGAACGCGATGGCGATCCTCGATGAACACCTGGAGAGGGAAGTCAATGCGGACGGTTTCCAGTTCGAGCGCTCCGTCCACTACCACACCGGAGACGTGTTGAACTATTTCCGCGTGATGCAGTTGGCCAGAATCAACGGTTTTGACGTCCCCACGCAATGGGAGCGCCGCCTCAAGAAGATGTTCGAGGCAGCGGTGGTGTTGGCGAGGCCGGATCGCCGCCTTCCGGTCTTGCAGGACGACACTGATCAGCCCTGGGCTGAGTTCAACGAGGTGGACGCCTTCATGATGCTGGGGGCCGTTCTGTTCGATGATCCGCAGATCAACTATTTCGCCGCCCGGTCGGTCGCCTCTGACATTTATTGGCTGTTGCGCGGGGAACAGTTCGGCCGCCTCGAAGACCTGCAGCGGCGTCGCCCACAATTGGCCTCTTCCGCACTACCCCAAACGGGGTATTACGTGATGAGGGAAGGATGGTCCGACGGTGATCACCACCTGGTGATCTCGGCCGGGCTTTCCGAGCGAAAGCCGGACCATCAGCACGGTGATATGCTCGGGCTGGTCGCGCACGCCAACGGGCAGGAAATCCTGCCCAATTACCAGGTCAGGTATTCGCTGGACGACTACATCGATTTCAAGAATTCACGGGTCAAGAACGTGACCCTTGTCGATGGTCTGTTGCACGGGCGCGATTGGCGGGGGAACAAGGGAGGGTCGGGGTTTGGCAAGTGGGGATTCCTTCCAAACCCCACGGTAATCGCCTGGCGGCCGGGTCCGGATTGGGACTTTTTCGCCGGCAGCCACGACGGCTACGAGGCACTCGGCGTCACGACCTTCCGCTCGGTGCTGTTCCTGAAAGGACTGGGGTGGATTGTCCGTGATCGTCTTGAGTCATCGACCGGGCCACATGAGTATCAGCAGGTCTGGCAGGGGCATTATTCGCAAGAGCAGGGCAATGTTCACCACCGCGCCACGTTTGCCGACGGTTCGGGCCTGGAGATCGTTCAGTTGGGCGCGACGCCGGATTCCTGGGCACGGGAGCTCCGGCGCGGCAAGGGCAACCTCGTGTACACGCAGAGTCGCGAGCACGGGGACTTCCTGACCCTGCTCTATCCTTATGCCGGATTCTCCGGCCGTCTGCCGTATCCTATGTTCGTAAACGGTGTGCTCGAGTCCGGACGCTGGACCATCAGGATTCGCGAGGGAGAGGCGCTGCAATCCGCGGAATTCCGATCTGACGCTTCGGTGGCAATCGAATCCGGGGAGGGCGTTTTCCTGATGGGAGCGACCTGGTTCGAGAAAGGGGATGCGCGCTTCAGCCTGGACGACCGGAGTGACCTGTTCCTGGCCAAGGCCTCGGCGGGGGGCAAAGTGACCTGGCTCGGTTACCGGGTCTCCAAGGTGACGGTCGAAGGGCCCACACGAGAAGCCGATCGTCTGGAGCTCAGGCCGGGTGAGGCCTCTCAGCTACCCCGGTAACGCACTCAGGCCGTCTTTCAATTATTGCGGAACCGTTCTTCTTCGTAAGGCCGTCTCGGGTCGCCGGAAACCAGGTGGTCCAGTGAAAAGCGCTTGCGCACCTGCTCGGACTGCCGCTTGATTTTCTCGAACTCCTCGGCTTCGCTGGTCGATATCAGCTTGTTGAGGATGCGTGAGAAATGCCAGTGCATGGCCGTTCTCGCGGCCTCGGAATCGCCGTGAGCGAGCGCTTCGTAAATTTCGCGGTGTTCTTCCACCCGCTTGTGGCCGTCCTCGTCGCAGATCGTCTTGTAAGCCTTGTGCACCTGTGGCGCGTTGTTACGTACGAACCACAACTGGTCGATGATCAACTGGATCATCCGGTTGCGCGTGGCCAGGGCGATCAAATGGTGGAATTCCCGGTCCGCGTCTCCATCGGCCAGGTCGCCCGTATCGCTTTCACGGGACATTTTCTCCAACGTTTCCTTCAGCGCCTCGAGCTCTTCCTCGGTGATCATCTTGGCGGCGAGCGCCGCGGCTTCGCCTTCGATCAAGGCGCGCGCCTCGGTCAATTCGAACGGGCTCATGCTGTAATAGGAATTACCGCTGAGGTCGGGGTGGTCCAGCACGTAAACGCCCGAGCCGGTTTTCACGTTCACCCGTTCGAGCGCTTCCAATGCGATGATTGCCTCGCGCACGGTGGGCCGGCTGACGTTGAAACGTTCCGCCAGTTCACGCTCGGGCGGCAGCCTGCCGCCGGCTGGAAATTCGCCGGAGTCGATCAGTTCCAGCATCTTTTCCAGCACGTCCCGGTATAACCTTTTCGCGTTAGCCATCTTCTACTGTCCTTAGTATCTTACATAACCGCAATACAATCGGTTTTGCGGATGATAATACCACGTGCAAATCGATTGGTCATAAAGGAATATAACCAATTGACGCTTAATACAGGCTTAAAAACTTCCTGAAGACCGGTTTTTTCATTTTCTGATATTTCCATGCCCATTGATTGGTCAAAATGATGTGAAGATAGAAATCAATTCAGTGGTTGCACGTTTGGTTGACCATAATGTTAAATTCTGGTTATACTCACGAGGCTACCAAATCGCCATACATAGGGTGGGAGTAATGAAAAATAGAGAGATTAGAGACCCGCAATTTTGCGGCACATCAAAGTCAACGGTATTCCAGTCCCTGGCGCTGGGCTTCATGCTTGCGCACATGCCGGCCATGGCGCAGGACCAGGCCGACACTGACGGCGAAGCCGACGCTGAAAACATGATGGAAGAGGTCATCGTCAGCGGCACGCGCCGCGCACTCCAGAATTCAATCGAAATCAAGCGGTCGGCGACCGGCATCGTCGACGCGTTGAGTATCGGCGATATCGGCGACATCCCCAGCCTGTCGGTGGGTGAAGCCATCGAGCAGATTACCGGCGCCACCGGACACCGCTTCAAGGGCAGCGTATCGGGTATCTCGATCCGTGGCCTCGGCCCGTTCCTGTCGCTGCAGACGTTCAACGGACGCGTGGGTACCACCGCGGCAGCCAGCCGTGACATGAACTACCAGGTGTTCCCGTCCGAGTTGACCAAGTCCATCACGATCTACAAGACCCAGCAGGCCGACCTGATCGAGGGCGGCATTGCCGGCACGATCGACATCGGTACGATGCGTGCGCTGGAATATGGCAAGCGGTCCATCAACGCAAACCTGCGCGCCAAGTACAACGAGTATGCCGATAGGGCGGACAACGCCGATCCTTGGGGTTACCGTGGCTCGATCAGCTACATCGACCAGTGGGAACTGGCCAGCGGCAACGAGTTGGGCTTCTCCATCGGTTACTCGCGCTGGGATTCCGGTAACCCGGAAGAGACGTTCTCGACCAGCTCGAACTGGAAAGTCTGTCAAGCCGACATTGACCCGCAAGACGATCGCTGCACGGACCGCGGGGGCGAATACACCCCGTCGGACCAGGCCGCGGACGCGGCGGACGGCATCACCAGGGATGACCTGTTTTTCGTCCCGCACTCCTATTACTGGCGCTTGAACAACGCCGAGGTCGAGGTGCGTGACGCGCTGATGGGCTCCTTCGAATGGCGCTCAGAGAGGGCGGACATGACCATTGACTGGTTCTGGTCCGACAAGTACTACGAGGACGACCGGCACGATTTCCTGATAGCCGACTCGCGCCGCGAGCCCCGCAACGTGGTGCATACGCCCGATTACGCCTTGCTGAGCTTCACCGGTGTCAGTCGCATGAAAAGCGACGGTGAGCTGTACCGCCGCGATGAGACGCTGGAAGGCGCGGGTTTCAACTTCGGTTACAAGCTCAACGACAACTGGGAAGTCCGCACTGATATCTCGTCCAACAATCACGAGCGTCAGCGCGTGCGTCGATACGTGCGCACGCAGTCCGATTACGTGCAGTACGACATGGATCTGACAGGTGGCTTGCCGTCTATCTTTTTCTACACCGGGGTGGATGAATCGATCGGTGGCCGGACTCTGCAAACGGATTTCGACCCGAACAACTTCCTCACTTTTGGGGGTAGAGATACCAATGGCGACGGCATTGGCAACAGTCGGTTAAGTAGCGATTTCGAGATACGTCGCCGCGACACCAACCGTGAAACCAAGTCCGATGGCTTGCAGCTCGATGCGATCTGGACGCCGGATGATGGCGGGTTCCTGGAGAGCGTCAAGTTTGGTGTACGCGCGGGCACCTACCAGCGCATCACCAACAACGAGGATGACAACCGCAAGGACGTCGAAGATATCCTCGATGACTACTACCCGGAAGGCTCGGTGACCCTGGTAGAGATATTCAAGCAAATTAATGACGAATGCGTCTTTGACCCGTTCCCGAACAGCAAGTTCTTCGATAACGCCCCCGGCACCAACATCGGCGGGTCCTTTGCGGCGTTCGACACGCTGTGCGCGACGAGGATCATCACCAACGGTGAAGACAGCATTCCAGCCCCGGACCGGACCCTGAACGAGTCCGATATCGACGTGACGGAAAACACGATGGCCGGCTATGCCATGGCCAACTTCATGACCGACAACTTCTCTGTGCCGATTTGGGGCAACTTCGGCGTGCGCTTTGTGAGCACCGAGGTGGACTCAAAGGGCTTACGCGCAGGCTACGCAACCGAGCAGGATGCTGATTCCGGCCTGTGGCGCGTCGTCGAGTTGGGTGATTTGGAGTCTATCCGGCTCAAGAACACGGAAGACGTATGGCTGCCCAGCGCCAACGTCAACTTCGAGATGAGCGAGAGCTTCATGATCCGCGCCGCGGCCTACCGGGCCATGTCGCGCTTCAACCCTGAGTTCATGGGCGCCGGCAGGGAATTCGGCAGCATCGACGAAGACTTCGACTACGAGACGCGGGAACAGGCGCTGCAGGGAGAGCTGAGTTCGGCCTCAGGCGGCAACCCGTATATCAAGCCGTTCCTGTCCTGGAACGCGGATGTCTCTTTCGAGTGGTATTTGTCTGGCGACACCGCGTTCAGCGCCGCGCTTTACTATAAGCAGTTCGAAGCCGAGGTCATGTCACAGATCGAGCAGGAAAACCTTACGATCGACGGCGTCGATGTCCTGGTGGATGTCCGGAAGCCCGTATTGACGGGCGAGACCTCGGACCTGTGGGGTTTCGAGTTGACGGCATCGCACGTGTTCTCGACCCTGCCGCAGCCGTTCGACGGCCTCGGTTTCAAAGTCAGCTGGAATCACACCGACACCGATTTCGAGACGCAGGACCCGATCTACGGCGACCAGATCGAAGCCGACGGTACGGTCACACCCGGCCTGTACGAGCTGATACCCGCCTCGATCTACGGCCAGTCCGACGACACCGCCAGCCTGCAGCTGTTCTGGGACATCGGCAGCCTCAACCTGAGCGTGTTCTGGAAGCACCGTTCCGAGTATTTCCAGCCCAACGACGGTGGCGCGCGTGTCAACCGTTGGTTTGAAGACGCCAGCTACGTGGACTTCTCCGCCAGCTACCGCTTCAACAGCATGTGGAAGATGCGGTTTACCGCGCAGAACCTCACCGACGAGGCCCAGTGGGGTCAGCGTGGCCTGCGCCACGATTCGCCGACCCTTTGGAACAGCAGTGGCACCCGCTACGAGCTCGGTGCCACGTTCAATTGGGACTGAT
>JABDPF010000075.1 GCA_013042915.1 Lysobacterales bacterium | reverse complement strand
GGGAGCAGTCCGAAACGGTCGATCATCTCGACCTGAAGCTCCCTCAGGGCGGCGGCATCGGCGGCGCTGGCGATGCGTTTGTAGAGCGTCAGGCGGGACTGGATGTCGGCCAGGTACGTGTCCGGGATCAGCGCTGCCACGTGCAGTTCGATATCGACACCACGCCGCATGGCCTGGTCGAGATCCGGCTCCTCGCCTTTTCGCATCGCGGCCACGGCACGGGCCAGCATGTCGCTGTATAGGCTGAAACCCACCTGGTTGATCTGGCCGCTCTGCTCGGCGCCGAGCAGTTCGCCGGCACCACGTATTTCCAGGTCGTGGGTGGCCAGCGTGAATCCCGCCCCCAGCTCCTCAAGTGACGCGATGGCCTCGAGCCGCTTGCGGGCGTCGGCCGTCATGGAACGGCGTTCCGGCACGACCAGGTAGGCGTAAGCACGATGGTGTGAACGACCGACGCGGCCACGCAACTGGTGGAGCTGGGCCAGGCCGAAACGATCGGCCCGGTTGATGACGATGGTGTTGGCCGTGGGCACGTCGATGCCGCTCTCGATGATGGTGGTGCACACCAGCACGTTATGGCGCTGCCGGTAGAAATCCAGCATCACCGTCTCGAGCTCGCGTTCTCCCAGCTGGCCATGCGCCACGGCGATGCGCGCGTGGGGTATCAGTTCTGCCACTTCGCGCGCGATCTTCTGAATATTGCGCACCTCGTTGTGCAGGAAAAACACCTGGCCGCCGCGCTGCAACTCGCGCAGTAGGGCCTCTCTGATGATACTGCGGTCCCACTCGGATATCAGGGTTTTGACCGCCATGCGGCGTGCCGGCGGAGTGGCGATGATCGACAGGTCGCGGATACCGGACATTGCCATGTTCAGGGTGCGTGGGATGGGCGTGGCGGTCAGCGTGAGCAGGTCCACCTCGGCGCGCAGCTGTTTCAGGCGTTCTTTCTGCTGGACTCCGAACCGTTGTTCCTCGTCGATGATCACCAGCCCGAGATTCTTGAACCGGATGTCTTTCTGGATCAGCCGATGGGTGCCGATCACGATGTCGATTTTTCCGTCTTCGAGCTGACCGATCACCTCGCCGGACTGTTTACCCGTGCGAAACCGGGACAGCAATTCCACTCGAACGGGCCAGTCGGCGAGACGATCGGAGAAGGTGGCGAAGTGCTGCTGCGCCAGCAGCGTCGTGGGCACCAGCAGCGCGACCTGCTTACCGGCCTGGACCGCAACGAAGGCGGCGCGCAGGGCAACTTCTGTTTTGCCGAATCCCACGTCACCGCACACCACTCGGTCCATCGGTCGGGGGGATACGAGGTCGGCCAGTACCGCGTCGATGGCGTTCTGCTGGTCCGTGGTTTCCTCGTAGGGAAAGCCCGAGGCGAATTCGGCGTAGAGGCGCTGGTCGAGCGGAAAAGCGAACCCCTCGCGGGTTTGACGCCGCGCGTACAGGTCGAGCAGTTCCGCGGCGACGTCCCGTACCTGCCTGGCGGCTTTCTTCTTGGCCGTTTCCCACTGCTTGCTGCCCAGGCGATGCAGTGGCGCGCTCTCCGGATCGCTTCCCGTGTAGCGGCTGACCAAGTGAAGCGAGGAGACGGGCACGTAGAGCTTGTCACCGCCGTGGTATTCGAGCATCAGGAACTCGGCCGGTCGATCGTCGATGTCGAGCGTCTCCAGCCCCTGGTAGCGGCCGACACCGTGATCTTCGTGCACCACCGGCGCACCCGGAGCGAGATCGCTGAGGTTCCGGATGATCGCCTCGGGGTCCCGCTCGCTGACCCTGCGCTCGGCCCTGGGGCGGCTGCGGCCGCCGAACAGCTGGGACTCGGTCACGACGGCCAGGCTGCCGTTGCTGCGGTCCGGGCATACGAAACCCTCATCGATCGGCATGACACTCAGGCCCAGCCGGTCGTCACTTCCGATGAAGTCGGCAAAACGTTGGTGACCCTCGGGACGCACCCCAAAGGCGTTCAGCGTGGAGCGCAGGACCTCGCGCCGCCCGGGCGTGTCGGCGGCGAAGAGAACGCGCCCCTCAAACTTTTCGAGCCAGTTCAGCAGGGCCGCGGCCGGCTCCTTGCCCCGTTCGTGAACCCGAAGATCCGGTGCACCCTCGCTTTCGAATGCGGGCATTCGGCTTGCAGGAGCCTGCGGGTCAGGCAGGTGAACCGTTGGGCATTCTTCGACGGACGCATCGATTTCGTCACTGCTCATAAACAGTTCGCCGGGATCGAGTATCGGTCGTTCTACGTCGTAGCGACGCTGCTCCCAACGCTCGGTCGTGCGGCGCTCAAATGTTTTCGCGGAATCGGTGGTGCCGTGCTGCAACACCAGCTGCGGCGAATGGTCCAGGTAATCAAGCAGCGAAGACGTGTGGTCGTAGAACAGCGGCAGGTACTGCTCCAGGCCCTGGGGATGCACGCCGGAACGCAAGTCCTGGTAGAGCGCCACTTTGCGCGTATCCACGTCGAAACGGTTTCGGAACGCGCGGCGGAACGCCTGTAAACCATCCTCGTCGCAGGGATATTCACGCGCCGGAAGCAGGTCGATTCGGTCGACCTTGCCGGTCGACCGTTGAGAGTCTGGGTCGAACCCACGAATGCTGTCTATTTCGTCATCGAACAAGTCGAGCCGGTACGGAGACGGCGCGCCTGCCGGAAACAGGTCGATGACGGAGCCCCGCACTGCGTACTGGCCGGCCTGGTAGACCTGCTCGCAGGCTTCGTAGCCGGCGTGGGCGAGGCGGTCCCGGAATGCAGCACTGTCCAGGCGGTCGCCCGCGTTCAGTTGGAAACTGCGTTGGAGAATGTAGTCCGCCGGCGGCAGCCGCTGCATCAACGAACCCACCGGGCACAGCACGATGCCGTTTTTCATCGATGGGAGTATCGACAGGGTCTTCAGTCGTTCCGCGATGATGTCGGGATGCGGTGAAAACGGATCGTAAGGAAGGGTTTCGTGATCCGGAAACAGCAGCACGCCCAGCGACTGGAACGCCAGCAACTGCAAATCGCGGTACAGCATCTGCGCCTGGTGACTCGACCGGGTGACGATGAGAGTGACACGACCTGATTGCGCCGCCGCACTTCGCAGGGCGATGGCCAGCGCGCTGCCGTGCAGGCCGCTCCAGGTTTCCACCGAGCCCGTTGCCGGAGCGAAACGGGCTTTGAACGGGCCGTTGCTCATTGATTTTCGGGGCGCGCCTTTTTTCCGGCCAAGCGCAGCACGAGGAACAACAAGACGACCCCTATCAGTAATCCCAGCCACCACGGCAGGCCGAAGGCCACCGGCAGGGAACCCGCCCCGAGGGCGACCATTCCGACCAGCAGCGCGTACGGCAGCTGGGTGCGCACGTGCTCGATGTGGTCACAGCCCGATGCCATCGACGAGAGAATCGTTGTGTCGGATATCGGCGAACAATGATCGCCCCAGACACTGCCGGCCAGCACGCTGGCAATCGACGAATACAGGATGTGCATGTGCTCGGGGCCGGTGTAGCCGTTCACTTCCATCACCGCCCAGGTCAGCGGCACGACCAGGGGCGTCAATATGCCCATCGAGCCCCAACTCGAGCCGGTAGCGAAGGCCGTTAGCGCGGCGATCACGAAGACCAGGAAGGGCAGCAGCTGAACCGGTAGCGCATCGCCCAGGATGCCCACCAGGAAGTTTGCCGTTTGCAGAACATCGGTTATCCCGCCTAGCGCCCAGGCCAGTATCAGGATGATCATGGCGTAGATCAGCGAGCGCACGCCTTGGTACCAGGCGTCGACGACTTCCTCCAGGCTCATGATTCGTTGCGCCAGGGTCAATACGACGGCCGCGGACATGCCGATCATCGAACCCCACATCAGCGACTTGTAGGAATCGGCGGCGCCGATGACGTCCCGCAGGGTCCCGGCTTGGCCCTCGAGGGCGGTTGTTCCGGTTACGTACAGTCCGCCCAAGACTCCGCCCAGTAAAGCCAGGATCGGAAGCACGGCATTGAGGGCCCTTTGCGGCTGGTCCTCGACAGGCTGGATCGCGTCGCAGTCCGCGCCCAGCGAGGAGTCGTTGACGCCGCTGTCTGCATTGCCGTGCTGCGCGGCATGGCGTTCAGCGGCCAGCATTGGGCCGAAGTCCCGTCCGCTGGAAGCGATCATGAACACGAAGGCAATGGCGAGAATGGGATAGAAGCTGTAGGGAATGGTGGACAAAAACAGCAGGTACGCCTCGGCCTGCAGGCTGTCGATATAGGACACGGCCTCGCCGATGAGTCCAACTTCGTAACCGATCCACGTGGTGACGAATGCGATGCAGGCCACCGGTGCCGCGGTGGAGTCCACGATGTACGCCAGCTTGGCGCGGGAGACGTTCATCGAATCGGTAACGGGCCGCATGGTGTTGCCCACCACCAGCGTATTTGCGTAATCGTCGAAAAATATCGCCATGCCCATCGAGGCCGTGGCCAGGGAGGCATGGCGCGCATTGTCGGCCCAACTCACGATACGGTTGACCACTCCCTGCATCCCGCCGTTGCGGGAAATGATGCCGACGGTTCCCGCGATCATCAGAGAAAACAGCATGACCGCCGCATGGTCCGCATTGGCCACCGCCTTGAGGATGTGCACCTGGAAGCTGTCCAGTAAACCGGCCCACAGGCCGCTCAACGTGAACCCGTTGATCGCCCAGGCCCCCAACCAGACACCGGCGAACAGCGCGGGAATCACCTGGCGCATCAGCAGGGCCAATACGATGGCCAGCAACGGTGGGGTCAGGGAAATCCAGCTGCCCGCGGCGGCCGGCAGTGCTTCTGCCGCGAAGCTGGGGGAGCTCGAGAGCAGCAGGCACAGCGCCAGTGGAATCGAGGGCGAAACAAGCTTGCCGAGGCGGCGGGTTGTGCGCTTGGGGGGCATGGTGACTGGTTTCTCCGTTTCGGCGGCGCTCAGGCAGCGTGGTCGCGATGGCCGGCCGCGGGCATGAAATACGCCTCGAGCAGCCGGAATTGCTCCGCGGCGCTTTGAGCACGCATCAGCGAACTGCGGGTTTCGGCAGCGTCGGGGCGGCCGTCCAGGTACCAGCAGATGTGCTTGCGCGCGACCCGCACGCCGGTTTTCTCGCCGTATGCCCGGTGCAGCTGGGCCAGGTGGCGTTGCATCACGCGGTGGACTTCGTCTGCCCCCGGTGGAGCCGGCACCACGCCGCTAGCCAGGTAGGCGCGAACTTCCCTGAAAATCCACGGATTGCCCTGCGCGGCCCGGCCGATCATCAGGCCCGCGGCACCGGTGTGCGCCAGTACCTGCGCGGCTTTTTGCGGAGAGTCGATGTCGCCGTTGGCCAAAACGGGAATCGAGACGGCTGCGCATACGTCGCGGATGGTGGCGTATTCGGCCTCGCCCTCGAAGCGGTCGGCCCGGGTCCGGCCGTGCACGGCCAGCGCGGCGATCCCTGCGCTCTCCGCCATTTGCGCGATCTCCACGCCGTTGCGCTGCTGCCGGTCCGGCCCCGTTCGAATCTTGAGGGTCACCGGCACGTCGACCTCGGCCACCACCGCCTGCAGGATGGCCCGCACCGTGTGGGGATGGGAGAGCAGGGCGGATCCGGCCAGTTTTTTGCACACCTTCTTGGCTGGGCAACCCATGTTGATGTCGATTATCTCGGCGCCGCGCTCGACGTTGTAGCGTGCGGCCTCGGCCATCCAGCGCGGATCGCTGCCGGCGATCTGGACCACAACCGGGCTTTCCTCGCCTGCGAAATCGCCGCGCCGCTGAGCTTTTTTCGTATCACGTAGCGCCGGATTGGCCGCCAGCATCTCCGAGACCGTGTAGCCGGCGCCGAGTTCACGGCACAATCGGCGAAAAAACCGGTCCGTCACGCCGACCATTGGCGCCAGCGCCAGCGGATTTTCGATCGTGTAGCTGCCGATCTGCATGCGGACCCGGGTCAGGCCAGTTCGCTGAAGATCCGCAGGCCCGCGACCCAGGTGCCGATC
The DNA here is from genome assembly GCA_013042915.1 of Lysobacterales bacterium. GTDB lineage: Bacteria > Pseudomonadota > Gammaproteobacteria > Xanthomonadales > SZUA-36 > JABDPF01. The sequence goes on along the minus strand of JABDPF010000075.1, from coordinate 8,412 downwards.
GCGGAGCCGAGGTTGGACAGGAAGAACACCAGCAGGATGCGGGTGGCCGGGTTGCGGAACCAGCCCTTGATGGTGGTGATGTCGAAGCGGAGATTTTCCAGGTCCGACACCCGTGGTTTGCGCAGCCACGATTCCACCAGGCCCGTGACCATGCCGGCGGCGATGGTCGGGTTGAGTGAAGTGAGCGGTGCGGCCAGCAGGGCGCTCAACACGGTTAGCGGGTGTCCTCGGGCCAGCAACGCGCCCAGCGCCGCGAGCCCGCCATTGATTACCACCCAGATGAAGACCAGTTGCCAGCCCAGCTCGGGGCTGCGCGAGAAGCCGATGACGAAGCCGGTGATGATCAGCGCCATGATCGCCCAGGGGATGAGTTTTGGCCAACGCGACGGCCGCGGCATGACTTCCAGCGCCTGGCGCTCGGTTTGCGGATCGGCTTCGCCGGTTTCGAGATACCGTGCGATGCCCTCCATGTGACCTGCTCCGATCACGACGAGCACCTTGCGTCCGGTCGAGCCACTGTTTTCCTCGCGCAGGCGGGCTGCCATGTAACGGTCGCGTTCCGAGATCAACGCTTCGTACAGTTCGGGCGATTGTTCGGCAAACTCGGTGAACGTCGATTCCAGGATATCGCCTTCCTTTAGCTTTTCGATCGACTCCTCGTCGATCTCCTCCGAGCTGACCATGCCCAGTGCCAGGCCGGCGGAAAGGTAGAGACGCTTGTACCAGGGCACGTTGGCGTAGCTGCGCTTGAGTGTCGTGGCCAGGTCGCGGTCGACCAGTTGAAGGGGCAGGTCCAGTTTTCGGGCCGTTTCGGCCGCGGCGCGCATCTCGGCGCCGGGTTCGATCCCGAACTGTTCGGCGATTCGCCGCTGGTAGGCGCTCAGAGCAAGATTGGCCATCACGAGGCCGGCCTTTCCTTCTCGAATGATTTTGTACAGGTCGAGGTCGGTCCACTTACGCTCGGAGGTCAGGGCGTCGTAACGGGCTTGGCAAAGTTCAACCGCGATCGCGTCGAATTCACCGGAGGCCGACAGTTCCCGAACCGCGTCCGCGCTGCTGCGCGAAACATGGGCGGTTCCGATCAGCGTGTACTCGACGCCGTCGCGCGTGACGTTGCGCGTGGGCTGGCCCGAGGCGCCGCTCGCGCTCGGTTGTGTAGAATCGCTCGTGTTGCCGCCGGCGATTTCCGCCTGCACTTCCTGGGACATCAAATGCGCCTGGGGTGGAAAAGGCGCAAGGATACCTTATCCGGGGGCCTTCAGTCTTTAGTTCTTGTCGATCACGTGCCCCTTGTGCAGCACCGTGAACAACACGAGGTCGTATTCGAAGTAGGCGCTCCATCCGTTGTAGTCCCAGCGAGTGATGGGCGGATCGCCCACCGGGGCGCGCATGTCGGCCGGTGCGCCAAAACGGGCCCGAACCGTATCCTTGCTCATGCCGTTTTTGGGGAGCTGCATCTTATCCGCCTGGCGGACTTCTTCGATCAGCAAAACATCCGCCTCAGCGGGAAGTGTCGCGGCCAAAACCGCCGCCACGCCGAGTACCAGCGCCAAAACCATCCGTGTCATGTCACTGTCTCCCAGTTCCGTTTATCGTGGTGTAAATATACCATCAAAACCGGCGCATGCCGATTTGCCGCCCGTTCAGGCGACGGCTTGTTCGAGCAGGCGGCAATAAGCCTGATAGCGCCATTCACGAATCCTGGCGTCAGCCACCGCGGCGCGGACACCACAACCGGGCTCCATCACGTGGCTGCAGTCGTTGAAGCGGCAGGCCATGTCATGAGGATGGAAATCAGGGAAACCCGCCGCGAGCTCCTGGCGCTCCATTCGCCAAAGCCCGTATTCCCAAACGCCCGGAGAATCGATCAGGCGTCCCCCGCAGGGCAGCCGGTACATGATGGTCGTGGTTGTCGTGTGGGTGCCCTTACCGGTTACGCGCGAGAGCTCGCCGGTCTGCAGTTCCAGATCCGGCAATAGCCGGTTCACCAGCGAGGATTTCCCGACGCCCGACTGCCCGACGAGGATACTCGTGTGATTTTCGATCAAGTCGGCCAGGCCTGCGGTTCCGGGTTCACCCTTACACGAGGTTTCCAGAACCTCGTAGCCCAGCCCCCGGTACTCGTCCAGGCGCAACAAGGGGCCGCCGCTCCCGCTTGGCTTGCCCTCGAGGTAGTGGTCCAGGCGTTCGGCCTTGTTTACAACCAGGATCGGGGTGATTCCCAGGCTGTGAACGGCCACCAGATAGCGCTCGACCAAGTCGCGGCTCGGTTCCGGTTCCGGCGCGATCACCACCAGCACCCGGTCGAGGTTCGCGGCGATCACCTGCTTGCGTTGCCTTGAATCCGAGCGGACGAACTCGTTGCGACGCGGCTCGATTCGCGTCACCGCGGCCGGGCCCTCGCGCTGCATTTCGAGCGCAACCTCATCACCGCACACCGGCCGGCCCACGGAGCGGCGGTAGCTGCAGTCGATGTGATCGCCATCATCGGTTTCCGCGATGCCACCGTTGCCATAGGAGACCAGCACAAGGCCTGTCCGGGAGTGGTTGCTCATCGTGCAAGCCCGCTTCGTGGTTCAAGAAACATGCGCGCTATTGTACCCTTGCATCCCTATGGAACGAGTAAGCGACAAGCGCCTTATCTGGATGGACCTGGAAATGACCGGTCTTGCCCCCGAACGGGATTCGATCCTCGAGATCGCGACCATCGTCACCAACGGCGACCTCGAGGAGCTCGCCGTGGGCCCGGTGTTCGCCATACAGCATTCAGAGGAAACCCTGCGCGCCATGGATGATTGGAACCGGGATCATCACCGGGCGTCCGGGCTGTGGGACCGGGTGCTGGGCAGTTCGGTTCCCATGCGCGAGGCGGAAGAAGAAACGCTTGCCTTTCTCTGGAATTGGACCGAAGCCGGCCAGTCGCCGTTGTGCGGAAACAGTATCTGCCAGGACAGGCGATTCATTTACCGCCTGATGCCCGAACTGGAGCGCTGGTTCCATTATCGTAATCTCGATGTCAGCACACTTAAAGAGTTGGCCGCCTGCTGGGCACCGGACATCCTGGAAGGGCTCAGCAAGGAGAACCGCCACGAGGCCCTCGCTGATATCCGCGAATCCATCGCGGAATTGCGCTACTACCGACCCTTTCTGGGGCGCTTTTCTGGTTGCATTGATTAGGGATTCCTGATACAAATTCGCGAGAGTTTTAACGATAAATTAATGTTGGAACGTAATGGCTGTTGAGAAACAGTCTCATTCGTTTTAAAAAGCTTCACCTTTTCAATCATGTATGGGAGAGACCACATGAGCCCTCGGGGTAGTTCAGAACGAAATTCCTCGCTCCAGGTTGCACTTCTCGCCTTGCTGCTGACCTTCACGGCCGGCACCGCATGGGCGCAAGATGCCACTGACGAAGACGAGGATGACGCCACCACGGAAACCGAAGACGCGGCCGATCTGGATCGAGTCGTCGTTACCGGTTCACGTCTCCAGCGCGAGACGTACACCAGCATTTCACCGCTGCAGATCATCACGGCCACCGAATCCCGCGAGGCCGGACTGATCGATTCAGCCGAGATCCTGCAAAAGTCCACTGCTTCGGCCGGCCAACAGATCGACCTCAGCTTCACTGGCTTTGTGCTGGATAACGGTCCGGGCGCATCTACCGTCGACCTGCGTGGACTGGGTGCGGCTCGAACGCTGGTGCTGCTGAACGGCCGCCGCCTCGCGCCGTCTGGTGTAGAGGGCGCACCGGCCTCGCCTGACCTCAACCTGGTGCCCGCGGGTCTTGTTCAGCGCTACGAAGTGCTGCTGGACGGCGCTTCCTCGGTTTATGGCTCTGATGCTGTTGCAGGTGTGACCAATATTATCCTGCGCAAGGATTTTGACGGTTTCGAGTTCGACGTTTTCTACAACCATCCTGAGTACGATAACGGTGAAAGCTACAACGTCACCGGTTCCTGGGGCATGAATTTCGACCGCGGGATGATCGGATTCGGCCTGGAATACAATAAATCTGATTCGATCCGGCTGCGTGACCGTCCATGGACTGACGGATGTGCTCAGCATCATGAAATCACGACTAACGGTGAAATTCGGTTCAAAGACCTCTACTGGCAGCAGTTCGGTATGGACATGGGCGACTGTGCTCTTGGTTCACTCGCCGGCCGCACCCAGGTCGCGACCCGGCTTGGTTCCATCTACTACACGCCAGGATACTCGAACGGTGCATTTCCGAATTTCTCGGAAGCAATCACCTATGGCTTCGGCGTTGATGGCAACGGCGACGGTATGACGGATGTCAACTACATCGATTACGACATCACGAAATCAGAAGCAGCGTTGAGTTCAGACTTCTTCCCCGGGCAAGAGCGACTCTCAGCGATGGGATATGGCGAGTACACCTTCGAAGGTGATATGAACAATACGGCCTACTTCGAGTTCAACTTCACCGACCGTGACGTGTCGGCGGATGGCGGCGCGCCTCAGCTGTTTCCCTACGTGCCGGCCAACAACCCGTACAACCTTTGTAACCCGGATGCCGAGGGCGGCGTGGATTGTGGCTTGGCCACCGACGCGCTTTACAACAACCCAAATTACATTACCCAGTTTGCGGACTACTGGACGGCCGAGGCCGGATGTTTCGGCTTGGCGTATGAAGACTGCGTGCCAGCCGCTTTCGGGCTTCTTTACGGCCCGATCGGTGCCACCCGCACACGCCCGATCGTTTCTGTAATCGGCGATCGCGCCATCTACGAGGTGAATAACAAGCAGTATCGCGGTGTGATTGGCATGAATGGCGATCTGCCGTTCGTGGACTGGGGCTCAATGAGCAGTTGGGTTTACGATCTCTCCTTGAGCTACACCACCTCAGACAGTACCTCCAGTCGTCCAGGTATTCGCGGCGACCGGCTGGATCTTGCGCTGGGTTGGTATTCGTCTACGGCAACGCCGTGTGAAAACGATCTCGGATTCTCGACGGCGCCCCGCCATTTTGGCCGCGGAATTTACTCCGACACCGCTGCCGGTTGCGTTCCGGTTAACCTGTATGCGTCATCACTGTATCCGGAAGGTGCCCAGGGCGACTTCGCCACGGCGGCCGAACGCGACTATCTGTTCGACACGCGCGACTTTGATACCGAGTACACACAGACGATTTTCTCTGCCTATGCGAACGGTTTCCTGTTTGAATTGCCGGGCGGCACTGCGTTGGGTGGTATCGGTATCGAATGGCGTGAAGACGACATCAAGTCCATTCCTGATGAAGTTGCTCGCGAAGGCCTTTTCTGGGGCTTCTTCTCCGATGGCGGCGCGACGGGTTCGAAGTGGACCCGCGAAATCTTCGGTGAGATCGAACTGCCAGTCCTGGCCGGCGTGAAGGGCGCGGAGGAGTTGATCTTCAACTTTTCCGGTCGCTATACCGATGATGAATTCTATGGTGACGATTTTACCTACACGGCTAAAATCGGTTACCGCCCGATCAACAGCCTGCTGCTTCGTGGTACCTTCGGCACATCCTTCCGTGCACCGAGCGTGCGCGAGGTGTTCTTGCTGGATCAAACCGGTTTCCTGACGCTGTTTGATCCATGCGCGGTTCCCGAGTCGGCCCTGGGTGACATCAACGCCGGTGGTGGTTACGACCCAAGCCTGGACACGCGTGATCCGGTCGTGCTCGAAAATTGCCGCCTGCAAGGCGTAGATCCGACCACGCTCATCGACAATGGCAATCAGTTCTTCAGTACTGAGATCGCCCGCGGCGGAACCACGGATCTGGAGGCAGAGACCTCCGAGTCGCTTACTTACGGCTTTGCTTTCGAGCAACCCTGGTTTGAGTCCTTCGATCTGGTTTTCGGAATGACCTGGTACGATATCGAGGTCAAAAACACGATCATTGATCCGTCCGCGCAATTCCTGATCAACGACTGCTACAACGATTCGCAGTTCGACAGCACGTTTTGTGAAAACATCATTCGCGACCAGGACAACTTCCTGGATATCGTCAATGCTTACTTCATCAACCGTGACTCTGATCGCGCACGCGGCATGGACATCAACGCGAACTACGACCAGAACTTCAACATCGGCTCACGGGCTGTTCGTTTCGGTTTCGACTTGGCAGTCAATCGTAACGACGAAGCGTCCACGACCTTTGTCGACGATGACGGCAACGCCGATTTCGAAGACTTTACCCGCAGCACCTACTATCCCAAATGGCGCGGCCAGTTGGGCCTGCGTACACAGGTCGAAGATTTCCGCTTCACCTGGGTGGTCAATTACACGGGTAAGGCCCCGCAGTATGCCCCCGACGTGGATGAGTTCGACGACCTAGACGGCAGTGTCGCCGGCTTCTTCGCCGATACGTGCCTGGGTCCGCCGGATGACGTCTACTGCCGTGACTACGCCGACATCGACGACTACTGGTTGCACTCTGCCTCCGTCTACTGGTACGGCGATACGTGGACCATCGGTGCGGGCATCCGCAACGTGTTCGACGAAGCGCCGCCGAGAGTTGATGGAAACGAAGTGCTGGCCATCAACAATGTTCCGATCGGCGCCAGCTATGACCTGTTCGGTCGAGTGTACTTCTTCAATCTTTCCTGGAGGCCGTAAGACCTTCACGATTGCGCGAAGCAATACACGTATTTCAAAAATCCCGCCTCAAAAAGGCGGGATTTTTGTTTATAATCTGGCCTTCTCCTAAACCCGAAGAAATCACTTTATGAACATGAAATGCATTGTCTCTCTCCTGCTACTTACCACGGTGTGGCTCGGTATGACGCCTGACGCGAAGGCCGAACCTTACCCGCTCGAATACTGGGCGCTGCGCGACGTGATGTCGAACGTTGAGGTTTCCCCCGACGGGAATTATCTAGGGTTGCTCAAGATACCGAAGCGGGACGCCAACCCGGTTCTCGAAGTTTACGATGCCTCCAACCTGGACGCAGAGCCGTTCCGCATCGATGGCGGCCGAATGGAAATCACCGGCTTCGACTGGGTAGGCAACCAGGACATGGTCGTGCGTTTCCGTCAGAAAGTGCGCGACAAGATCGACGATTTCAACCAGGGCGTTTACGAATACCAGATCGCCCTGCTGGACGTGAAAGAGGAGAAGATCGAGAAGTTTCGCGAGGCCAATCCGGCCATCGAAAACCTGTTGCCCAACAAGCCCAACAAGATCATCATTTCCATGAACCCCGGAATGGAAGATCGCGGCGACCGCCTGCAGAGGACGTTCAGGCCACGTGCCTATTACGAGCTGGATCTCGAAAGCGGCAACAAGAAGCTGCTGTTGCAGGGCAAGCTGTCGATGGGGCAGGTGGGTTTTGATGGCGAGGGCAACCCCTGGTATGCGCGTGGTTTCGACCGCGGGTCCGACGAGTACCTCTGGTACGTACGCGAACCCGACAGCGACGACTGGGAAGTGATCCACCGCCAGCACGAAGACAGCTTCGAAACCTTCACCCCCCAGGGCATGGATCCGGAAAAACCCGACATTTTGCTGGTCGTTGCGCACAACGGGCGCGACAAAACCGCGCTCTGGGAATTCAACATCAAAACCAAGAAATTCGGCGAAATCGTCTACGCGCGAAACGACGTCAATGTCGGCGGCACGCGTTACCACAGTAACTTCTGGACGAACCCGGACACCATCGTCGGTGTCACCTACCGAACCGACAAGCTTCACGTTGAATACCTCGACCCCGTCGAGGGCGCAACGTACGCGCAACTCGACAGTGTGATCCCCGAGGCCTACCAGGTGTACATCACCAGTCGCGCGCGCGACGGACAGACGCTGACCATCTACAACTTCGGGCCGAAGGATCCCGGCACCTACTACCTGTTGAAGGATGGTGCCCTGAAGACTATCGGCAGCAAGCAGCCCCTGTTGAAATCCGAGGACCTGGCCGAGGTGCGCTATGTCCACTGGAAGGCCCGTGACGGGATGGACCTGCACGGCTACCTGACGATGCCGACAAAAGGCGAGGCGCCGTTTCCGCTGATCGTGCTGCCCCACGGCGGGCCGTTCGTCAGCGAGACCGTCGTGTACGACGAGTGGAGCCAGATGCTGGCCAACAACGGCTACCTCGTGCTCCAGCCACAATATCGCGGATCGACGAATTTCGGCCTCGAGTATTACCAGTCGGCGTTCCTGAATGGTGGCCAGGGCGGCTACAAGATGCAGGACGACAAGGATGACGGCGCGATGTACCTGGTCGAAGAGGGCCTGGCGGACAAAGACCGCATCGCCATGTTCGGCTGGTCATACGGCGGCTATGCAGCGCTCGTCGCGGCCTCCCGCACCCCGCAAATACATCAATGCGTAATCGCGGGCGCCGCGGTCTCCGACACGCTGATGCAAGTGGCCTACTACAGTGACCGCATGCGCGGCGCGCAGGAGGTCGAGCAACTCAA
>JABDPF010000074.1 GCA_013042915.1 Lysobacterales bacterium | reverse complement strand
TCTACGAGGGCACCACGGGCATCCAGGCAAACGACCTGGTCGGGCGCAAGACCCTGGCCGACGGTGGCGAGGCCGTCGGCGCACTGATCGCCGAAATCCGCGAAACGGCCGATGCGTTGTCATCAATCGACGACTTTTCCGATCTGGGCAGCACCCTCTCCGAGGCGGCCGGCTGGGCGCATTCCGCCTGCGACTGGATCGTGGAAAATGCGCCGCGGGAACGTCAGGCAGCGGGGTCCGCCAGTGTCAACTACCTGATGCTGATGGGATATGTCTGCGGCGGCTGGCTGATGGGCAGGGCGGCGCTGAAGGCCCGGGCACGGCTTGAACGCGGTAGCGGTGACAGGGCGTTCCTGGAAGCCAAGCCAGTTACGGCCCGATTCTATTACGCGCACCTGCTGCCCCGTGCCGCCGCCTGCCTGGCCGCGATTCAGGCCGGCAGCGAGCCGATCATGGCGCTCGACGTGGACCAGTTCTGAGCAGTCACCCGGACCGCGTATCGGTTCGTCGGTCAACCGAGTTCTGCAGAGCCTGGGACAGCATCCTCCTATGCAGCTCATGACCAGCGGTCGCGCGCCTATTAACCTGAGACCAGAATCAGCGGCGCTTCCAAGTCACCAAACCGGGCCAACTCATCCCCCCGGCCTGGACCCGGGCGGTCTGGTTTAGCGCGACGCGGTTCGTTTTCTTTGGACTTATAAACCGGACAGGAGGATCAGCGCGATCGAGATCGGGACCACCCAGCGCAACAGCCAGAACCAGGCGCGAAACAGGTTTTCGTTCTCGATCGCCAATTGCTCGCGGATCGCATCGGGCTTGATCATCCAGCCGACGAACAACGCCAGCATCAGGCCGGACACCGGCATCATGATGTTCGCGGTCAGGTAGTCGAGGATTTCGAAGTACCCGAAGTCCGCGTACCTGTCGATCGACGCCAGCGGGCGCCATTCGGACCACAGGCTGAACGAAAATACAGTGCCGATGCCGAGCAGGAACACCGAGGCGCAGGACGTCACCGAGGCCACGGCCCGGCTCAGGCCGAGTTTCTCCTGCGACCAGGCAATCACCGGTTCGATGCAGCCCAGTACCGAGGTGAGCGCGGCAAAGAACAGCAGCACGAAAAACAGGGTGCCGAACAGCAGGCCACCGGTTACCGAGCCGAACGCGATCGGCAGGCTGACGAAAATGAGGCCCGGGCCTTCCGCCGGGTCCAGGCCGTTTGCAAACACGATGGGAAAGATCGCCAGGCCGGCGACGATGGCCACCATGGTGTCGAGCGCCACGATAATCACCGCGGAGCGTGCAATGGAGACTTCGCGGGGAAGATACGCGCCGTACGCCATCATCAGGCCCATCGCGATGCTGATCGAGAAAAAGGCCTGGCCGACCGCCACCAGGACTGTCTGGCCGTTGATCGCCGACAGGTCGAAATCGAACATGAAGTGCAGGGCGCCCGCCATGTCGCCGCGAAAAATGCCGTAGCCGACCATCACGAGAAGCAGAACGAAAAGCGTCGGCATCAGGTACTTCACAGCCATCTCGAGCCCGGCCTGGAGGCCGCGTAGCAGAATCAGCGCGACCAGGATCATGAACAGGCCATGCCAGAAGGCGAGGGCGGCGGGATCGGCAAGGAACGCGTTGAATTCGGCACCGACCGCGGCAGCGTCCTGACCCATGAAGTCGCCGCCGCCGTTTTTAAAGATGTAGGCCACCGCCCAGCCCGAGATCACGCTGTAGTAGGTGGCGATGAAATAGGCGGTCAGCATGCCGGTCCAGCCGAGCAGCGACCAGCGTTTCGAGCGTCCCTGGCTGCTCGCCACGTTGGCCATCGCGTTCGGCGGGCTTTGTCGGCCCCAGCGGCCCACGGCCAGTTCCGCGATCAGGATCGGCAGGGCGACAAAAACCACGGCGCACAGGTAGACCAGGACAAACGCGCTGCCGCCGTTTTGCCCGGTGACGTAGGGGAACTTCCAGATATTGCCCAGGCCGACCGCGGCGCCGACGGCGGCCATCAGGAAGGTGAACCGGGAGGTCCAGTTTTCGTGCTTCGTGTAAATGGTCGCCATGGTGTCCTCGTGGGAGCTCGTTTTTTTTGTGGTTTTCCGGAGGGATGATAGGTGAATTGCGATCCCGCGCCAAGCGTGCCGGCCTGGCCCGCCCGGTGTAAGATTGCCGGGGCAAAGCAGCAGCGGAGAAGCGAAGTGGAACTGGGAATCGCTGGAAAAAACGCCATCGTGTGCGCGTCCAGCAAAGGATTGGGCAAAGCCTGTGCGCTGGCCCTGGCGCGTGAAGGCGTGAACGTTTTGATTTGCGGACGGACCGTGGCGACGCTCGAGCGCGCGGCGGAGGAGATTCGCGCGGCCGGTGACGGAAAGGTGCAGGCCGTGCAGGCCGACGTCACCCAGAACGAAGGCCGAGATCGTTTACTCACGGCCTGTCCGGCCCCCGATATCCTGGTCAACAACGCGGGCGGCCCGCCGCCGGGGGACTTCCGCGACTGGAGGCAGGAGGAGTGGTTCAAGGCGCTGAACGCCAACATGTACAGCGCGATCGACCTGATCCGCCGCTGCCTGGACGGCATGGTCGAGCGGCGGTTTGGGCGGATCGTCAATATCACGAGCATTGGGGTCAAGATGCCGGTGCCCAACCTGGGGCTTTCGAACGGGGCGCGCAGCGGCTTGTGTGGATTCGTGGCGGGCATTGCGCGGGAACCGGCTGAGCACAACGTAACCATCAACAACCTGCTGCCCGGATACATTGCCACGGACCGGATGTGGCAGGTGGTTGAGAATGCAGCACAAAGCAGTGGTCAGGACAAAGAGCCTTTCCAGCAGGCCATGTTCGGGCGCATCGGTGCGAAGCGTCCGGGAGAACCGGAAGAATTCGCCGCCGTGTGTGCGTTTCTGTGCAGCGCAAGGGCGTCCTACGTGACGGGCCAGAACCTGCTGGTAGACGGTGGGCTTTACCCGGGTACGTTCTGAAACCCGGTTGGCTCCGGACCAGATTGCGATATCATGACGGACGGTGTTTCCATGGCCCGTAACCTGCCACCAGGGAATCGAAATGGCTAATTTGAGAATGTACCAGCTCACTTCGCTGGGTCGTCCGCTCAAACCGGGCGTGCCCCCGGGTAAAGTGGTCGTGTACGCAATGGCCGTGGCCGCATTGCTGGGCCTCGTCGTCAGCTGGGCAAGGGGCGAGGGTGCGCTGGCCGTCGCGATCGCCGCGGGCGTGTCGGCACTGGGCGTGTTCGGCGCCTGGGCACTGGCGCGCGAGTTGATGCCGGATGACAAGGCCGTTGCCTATTTGTCGATGGCCGCAGGCCTGCTGGTGGTGCTGTGGGTCGCGTCGCCGGGTCTGCTTTTGCTGTTCGTGACCCTGGGGCTGGTCCGGATGGTCAACCGCAGCGGCGGACTACCGCCGAAGCCGACGGACTCGCTTATCCTCATGGTGCTCTCGATCTGGGTAATCTATTCCGCCGAGATGCCGCTGTTCGGCCTGGTGGCCGCGGTGGCCTTCGCCCTCGACGGCAGCCTGCGGGAGCCTCTCAGGGCGCAGTGGGTGCACGCGATGCTGTGCCTTGGTGGAACCATCGTTTACATGGTCGATCACGACATCGGACTTGGTGCGCTGCATTGGCCCAATACGCTCGTCGAGTGGCTCGCCGTGCTGTTTATCCTGATTTTTGCGCTCGACGCCCTGTTGCTGAAGCGGGTGCGCTCCCGCGGCGACGTGGATGGCTTGAAACTGGACCTGAAGCGGGTTCGCAGCGGCATGCTGGTGGGTTTGCTGGCAGCCATCCAGGGTATCCATCAACCGCATGAGGTGGTTATCATTGTCGCCACGATTGCGGGCCTGTGCATCGGCATCGCCTTTCGCAAGAGGTTTCGGGTCGCGCCCGCGTGATCCTGCTTATCCCAGACAACCATTGGAGAATGTCAATGAAACGATTTATCACTGCTCTGCTTTTTTCGTCCCTGGCCGTCACGGCCTGGGCCGGTCACCACGAGATAGCCGACCGTATTGAACAGGCGGCAAGCGGCGACCACCGCTCCGAGGCCAACGTGGCCCGAAACGTGTACCGTCACCCCGTCGAGACACTGACCTTCCTTGGACTGGAAGACGGCATGACGGTGATGGAGATCTGGCCGGGTGGCGGCTGGTACACCGAGATCCTCGCGCCCGTCATGAACGGACATGGCCAGTACATCGCGGCGTCCTGGGACCAGGGTGTTGCCGACCAGCCCGGCTATCGTTATCGCCTGCACGACGCCCTTCTCACGAAGTTTGCCGAGAACGCAGAGCTCTACGGCGAACCCGGCGTCGTTGCCTATTCTCCTCCGCAGTCCGCTTCGCTGGGTGAAG
>JABDPF010000070.1 GCA_013042915.1 Lysobacterales bacterium | reverse complement strand
GTGCTGGCCCAATGGGTTTCGCGCGAAAAGAAAGGGCACGAGAAAGATACCCAGGACTATTTTCTGGCGGGACGGTCATTGCCTTGGTGGGCGATCGGCGCCTCGCTGATCGCGGCCAACATCTCGGCCGAGCAGATCATCGGCATGTCGGGCTCGGCCTACGTGATGGGCATGGCGATCGCATCCTACGAGTGGATGGCGGCGTTGACGCTGATCATCGTGGGCAAGTACCTTCTTCCCGTTTTCCTCAAGCACCGCATCTACACGATGCCGCAGTTCCTGGAGCAGCGTTTCGACCACCGCGTGCGAATGGTCATGGCCACTTTCTGGCTGGGCGTTTACGTGTTCGTCAACCTGACTTCCATCCTCTGGCTGGGTTCGCTGGCGATCAACTCGGTGACCGGGCTCGACCAGGTGTACGGCCTGGTGATCCTGGGCCTGTTTGCGATTTCCTATTCGCTCTACGGCGGCCTCAAGGCGGTGGCGCTGACCGACATCATCCAGGTCGTGCTGTTGGTGTTCGGCGGCCTGCTGATCGCGTGGATCACCCTCGACCAGCTCTCAGGCGGCGCTGGCGCCATTGCGGGCTTTGCGCAGATGCTCGACCGCGCCCCCGAAAAGTTCGACATGGTTTTCAGCAGCGACAACGAGTTCTACCAGTACCTGCCGGGCATCTCGGTGCTGATCGGCGGCATGTGGATCATGAATCTCAGTTACTGGGGTTTCAACCAGTACATCATCCAGCGCGCCCTGGCGGCCAAGAGCCCGCAGGAAGCGCAGAAGGGCATCGTGTTCGCCGCCTTTCTCAAGATGCTGATGCCCATCCTCGTCGTGGTGCCGGGCATCGCAGCGGCGCTGCTGGTGCCGGATCTCGACCCGCCGGACAAGGCCTATCCCATGGCCATGACCCTGCTGCCGATCGGGCTCAAGGGCCTCGTTTTCGCAGCGCTGATCGCCGCGATCGTTTCTTCACTGGCCTCGATGACCAACAGCATCTCCACCATCTTTACGATGGATATGTACAGGCACTTCAAGCCCGAGGACACCTCGCAGAAGCACCTGGTGACCGTGGGCCGGACCGTCGCTTTCTCGGCGATGATCATTGCCATGATCGTGGCCAAGCCGCTACTCGGTGGTTTCGACCAGGCCTTCCAGTACATCCAGGAATTCACCGGCTTTTTCACGCCGGGCATCGTAGCCATCTTCCTGCTGGGCTTTTTCTACAAGAAGGGAACCGCCAACGGCGCACTGTCCGCGGCCATCGGTTCCTTCGTGCTGTCCCTGATTTTCAAGCTGGTCTGGCCGGAACTGCCGTTCATCGACCGGGTCGGGCTGGTCTTTCTGCTGTGTACGGGACTCGGTATGGTCGTGTCGCTGATGGAGAAAAGGGGCGAGCATCCCAAGGCGATCGACTACGGCGCGGTGGACATTCACACGACAGCCGGCTTCAACCTGGCGTCGCTGGTGATCATCCTGATGCTGGCCTTCCTGTATACCGTTTGGTGGTAGGAAAGGGCCCCGTTGAAAACCGGGCTCAGATCAAAACGCCCGCACTTTTGATTAGACCCCCTTTTTTTTGGAGTCGAATTGTATGAAAAACATATTGTTACGGATCACACTTTCCATTTTACTTGTGAACATTCTAGCGGCCTGCGACCGCCCGGAGCCCGCGGCGCAGGAACCTGGTAACCAGCCAGAGGCACCCGTCGAGGCGGCGCAGGACGCTCCGGTCGAGGAGGTGGCGGAATCCGAGGACGGCAAAGAGGCCTTGCCCGGCGACGGCCAGATCGCCTGGTTTGACGGAACCGTCGAGGAGGCCTTCGCCAGGGCCCGCGCGGACGACGTGCCGATGTTTCTTTACTGGGGTGCGGTCTGGTGCCCGCCTTGCGTCGAGATTCGAAACACCGTGTTCAAGAGCCCGCAGTTCATCGCCCAGGCCAGGCTGTTCCTGCCGGTGTACCTGGACGGGGACACCGAGCGCGCCCAGACCTGGGGCGACACGTTCGACGCCAAGGTCTACCCAACGATGATCGTGTTCAACCCGGCCGGGCAAGAGATCACCCGCCTGCACGCGGGGATCGACATATCGGCCTACAATACGGTGCTCGAACTGAGCCTTGACCGGATGAAGCCGACCAGCGAGCTGGTGCGGATGGGCATGGCCGACCCGGCTTCGCTCGGCGATGCCGACCTGCGGCAACTGGCGTACTACTCCTGGTACGACGGCAAGGCCCTGCCCGAGGACACCCCGCCCGAACTCTTCCTCCGGCTGAGCGAAGCCGCCGCCGATCGTGACCCCGAGGCGTCCGCGAGGCTGTACCTGCAGTACCTCAGCATGCGGACGACGTCCGATGAAACGGACGAAAGGCCGGACGTCGGGCGCCTCTCTGCCTTGCTGGACGGGCCCTCCGAGGTGTTCGCGAGCTGGGATTACCTGATCACGCCGGAGTCTCTGCTGCCGGCCATCGACGATTCCCGGGCGGCCGTGGACGCCCTGAAGGCACGCTGGGCCGGGGTGATGAAAAACAGCCGGCACCACGCGGATCTTTCCACGAAAAACCAGCTCTACGGCTGGCGGCCGTGGCTGGTGTTTCACTTCGAGGGCGATGAAGAGCGCAGCCGGCCGCTGCCCGACGACGTCCGGGAGGCCATCCTTGACGATGTCGAGGAGGCCGCCAAGAGCGTTGCCGGCACCCATTCCCGCCAGAGCGTGATCAATACGGCCAGCAACCTGCTGCGCCTGGCAGGCCTGGCCGACGAGGCCCGCTTCCTGCTTCAGACCGAGATCGGGAAATCGAAAACCCCGTACTACTTCATCGGCAGCCTGGCCTCGCTCGAGGAAGCAGAGGGGAATGACGCAATCGCGCTGGACTGGCACCAGAAGGCCTACGAGACCGCCGAGGGCCCCGCCACGCGCATCCGCTGGTGGGCGCGCTACGTGCCGGCGCTGACCCGTCTCGCCCCGGGCAGCGCGGAAACGATCGAGGAAGTGGCGATGTACCCGTTCGACGAGTCCCAGGGTATGAGCGAGATTTTCTCGGGCGCCAACTTCCGCAACCTGGAACGCGCCGCGGAAAGCCTGGGGGAATGGGCCGCCGAGTACCATCCCGACGAATCCGTGCTGGCTGATTTCGATGCCGCTGTCGCGGCTCTCTGCGAGGCCCAAGCCGAAGGCAGCGTGGAGCGGGGCAACTGCAGCAGCCTGTAATTCACGGCCCCACAGCCGAACGATCGACTGCAGGAGCGACATCAGTTGCGAAATCCACGGGTTTAAACCGGCCCGCGCTGCCGTGCGACCCCTTCCAGGGAACACGCACGACGGCACTCGACAGGCGCTTTTTTGCCTGTGGCAAAACCGCACCTGCCTTGTTGCCTGTGCTCCCTGGCGGGCACAACCGTGTGTCGCTTGGATTCACACATCCTTTGCGCATACATCCCTGGAAGGGGTCGCACGGCAGCCCGGCCTGGAGCGAGGCAAATGCCGCCGGTCGATACCGGGATGTCTTACCTTTGCCCCGATGATTTGGGATCACTCGTACCGCAACGCGTCGATTGGGTCCAACTGCGCCGCCTTGGCCGCAGGAATGATGCCGAAGATCACCCCCACGGCGGCACTGAAGCCAAAGCTCAGGGCGACCGCCCACAGCGGCACGTGCGCCGGCGGAAAGCCGGGCAGCAGCGTCGAGACCAGGGCGCCGAGTCCGAAACCGATGGCGATGCCGATCAGCCCCCCAATCATGCACAGCGCCAGCGCCTCGATCAGGAATTGCAGGAGAATATCCTGGCGGGTCGCGCCCAGGGCCTTGAGGATGCCGATCTCCCGGGTTCGCTCGGTGACCGAGACCAGCATGATGTTCATGATACCGATGCCACCGACCAGCAGAGAAATGCCCACGATGCCGCCCATCACCAGGGTAATGGTGTCGATGACCTTGTTGAACGATTCGGTCAGTTGCTCGGCGGTTCGCACCCGGAAGTCGTCCGCATCGCCCGGTCCGAGATCGTGTTCCTGGCGCAGCACGCGCCGAATCCGTTCCTTCACCTCGTCCTGGCGGTTCAGGTCGTCCACCAGTAACTGGATCTGGATATCGAGGTCGCGGGAGGCGCCCATCAGGCGCTTGGCCGTGGCGTAAGGCATCAGCACGTAGTTGTCCTGCGAGAAGCCGAAGATCTCGCCGCGTTTTTCCATGACCCCTACGACCTTGCACCAGTCGCCGCCCAGGCGGATGAACTCGCCGATGGCTGCCTGCCCCTCGGACATCTCGAGTTCTTCGAGCACGTCCGGGCCCACGGCGCAAACCAGGCGCCGCCGCGCCTCGTCCTCGCGGGTGAAAAAGCGCCCCGTCTGCGGATAGACGCTGTTCACCTCGAGGTAGCTGGGCCCGATGCCGTAAATGTTGGTGAAGGTGACCTGCGAGCGGTGGCTGACCATGCCGCGGGTGCCCGACTGGGCGAACAGCACGGGCGTAATGTGGCTGATGCCGTCCACGCGCTTGGTGATGATCTCGACGTCGCTGTCGCGGAGCTTGGCGCGATGGCCCTGCAGTGCGCGCTTGAACGGCGTGTAGGACTGGATCGTCAGCGAATTGCCGCCCAGGCCCGCGAACTGGGCGTTGATGGTGTAGGACAACCCCTGGACGATCGATACCACGGCGATGACCGAGGTCACGCCGATGATGATGCCCAGGGAAGTCAGCAGCGAGCGGAAGCCGTGTGCGCGGATCGACTCCAGCGCCGAGCGAAAGCTCTCGATCAGCATATTCATGCGGCCTGCCTCCGGTCGTATTCGACCCGGCCGTCGGTCAGCCGGATCACGCGCCGGCAGTGCGCGGCAATGTCGGGCTCGTGGGTCACCATGATGACGGTTTGGCCGTCATCGTGTAACTGGTCGATCAAGGTCATGATTTCCTGGCTGGTCTGGCTGTCGAGGTTGCCGGTGGGCTCGTCCGCCAAAAGGATGGCCGGCTTGCCGACCAGGGCTCGGGCGATGGCAACACGCTGCCGCTGGCCGCCGGAAAGCTGGTTCGGGCGTGAATCGAGGCGGTCACCCAGGCCGACCCGCTCAAGGGCCTCGACTGCCCTTGCGCGGCGCTCGGACCGCGGCATTTTGCGATAGACCAGTGGCTGCATCACGTTCTTCAGGGCGGAGGCCCGGCCCAGCAGGTTGAAACTCTGGAATACGAAACCGATCTCCCGGTTTCGGATCCGCGCCAGCTCGTTTTCGTTCATGTCGCCGACCGGCGTGCCTTCGAGCCGGTACTCTCCCCGGCTGGCGCGATCAAGACAGCCGATAATGTTCATCAGCGTGGACTTGCCCGAGCCCGACGCGCCGATAATGGCCACGTACTCGTTGCGATGGATGTCGAGGTCCAAGCCGTCGAGGGCGTGCAACACTTGGTCGCCCATCTCGTAAATACGATAGAGATCACGCAGTTCGATGACGGCATGTGACGGCGCGTCGGCCATGCTCACTCCACCGAGACGGAAACGGCGCCGTCGGCTTCTTCGTCGTCGTCCGGTTCGATTTCGGTGACCGGGTCGCCGTCGTTGAGGTGCCGCAATATGCGGAACGGTCCCGAAACGACCGTTTCACCTTCCTCCAGGCCTTCGAGGATTTCCTGGTCCGCGTCGCTGGAGATGCCGGTATTCACATCACGCCGAACGGCTTTGCCGTCTTCGAACACGAACACGAAGGGTTGATCCTCGCGCGCCTCGTCTTCCTCCGAGTCCTCGTCGTAGCGGATCGCCTGGATCGGCACGGCCAGGGTTTCGTCGGTGGTCTGGGTGTAAATGTCGGCGCGCACGCTCATCCCCGGCAGGATCTTGAGGGCGTCCTGCTCGTCGATCAGGATTTTCACCAGGAAGGAAAGGCTCTGCTGTCCGGGGGTCTGTCGCGCCACCGCGGCGATCGACTGGACCGTACCGGTCAAGGCAGTGTCCGGATAGGCCGCGGCGAATATGTCGGCGCGCTGGCCCACTTCCACCTGGGCGATGTCCGCCTCGTCGACGCGAACCTCGGTCAGGGTTTCCGACGGGTCGGCGACCACCATCATGGTCGAGCCCGGGATATTGGTCGTGCCGGCGATCACGGTCTCGCCTTCCTCGACTTCAACCTGAATGACCACGCCGTCGATCGGTGAGCGAATCAGGGTCTTGCCCAGCAATTCTTCCGACTGGTCCAGTGCGGCCCGCGCCTGGCGCAGCGATTCCTGGTAAGACCGCAGGTCGATGCGCGCCAGTGACAGTTGGTTCTGCAGCAGCTCGAAGCTGTCTTCGTCCACCAGTTTTTTCTCGAACATGGATTTCTGGCGCTGGTAGCGTTCCTCGAGGTTGGAGATCAGCATGCGCTGGCGCTCGATCGCGATGGCCTGGATGCGCGCGCGCGCGGCGGCCTGGTCGACCTGTGCCTGGTACGTCTTCGGATCCAGCGTGATCACGAGGTCGCCGCTGCGCACCGTGTCGGATTCCTCGACATGGACCTCGACCACTTGGCCGATGACTTCAGGCGTCAGTTCGATCTGCTCGCGAAAGGCGAGGGTGCCCGAGGCCAGTATGGAGCTCTTGATCAGGCGATATTCCGCCTGCGAGAACTCGACTTCCTTGGCGTCGCTGCCGCCCCTGAACTTGGAAAACAGGGGTATCGCCACCACGATCACGCCGATCACGGCGAACACGAGAATTTTTTTCATGGCCGCTTGCCGGTCAGAGCATTGCCGCCCAGATACCGAAGATCAGCACCCAGGGCAGACAAGCGATGAGGGTGGACTTGAGGAGTGAGTCCCCAGTCCAGCGCGCGTAGCCGTAACTCATCAGGCCGAGCATCCAGAAATTGACCAGCGTCAGCGAGCTGCCCCAGCGGAACCAGGGATCGCCCGGTGCGGCATGCAGGAGCAGGCTGTTGATCGACAGCACCTGCAGACTCTCCGCCGTTATCTGGTTGGTATCGGCAAACACGATCGTCAGGAGCGCGGCCAGGGAGCCGAAAACGCCCACGAACCCGGTCCATGCCGCAAACGAGAACCACTGTCCAAACCTGATCTGAGCGCCGGTTGCCACCTTGTTGGCCAGGTGAAAATACAGGGCTTCGATCAGGTAAATCACCAAGGTGACGACGACGATCGCGATCAGCGTGGTGATCACGCTGCTCTTGGGTGACATGAAACTGCGGATAGCGCCCTCGCTGGCGGCACGGTCCTCGGCCGGAATCTGCCGGATGGTCTCCTCGACCAGCCATTCGAAATCCACCCAGCTGTAGTAGTACGCGAACACGGCGCAGGCCAGCGCGATGCCGATCAGCA
>JABDPF010000066.1 GCA_013042915.1 Lysobacterales bacterium | reverse complement strand
GTGGTGGGCCTGTTCGGCCTCCTGCTGGTGCCGGTCACCAACGACGGATCTTCGTTCAGCGGCCAGTTGATCGGCGCGGCCACGATCTTTTTCTGGGTCTTCCTCACCAGCCTGTTGGTCTGGGGCGTCCTGAAAGCCGTGATGGGCATCCGGGTCGACGAGGAAGAGGAATATACCGGCCTGGACATCGGCGAGTGCGGTCTCGAGGCCTACCCCGAGTTCACCTCGGTGCGGCCCTAGCGAACCCGTCTATGTTTCACCATACGGTGCGATTTTGGCCCGGCTTTTTGCCGGGCCTTTTTTTGCCTGGCGGCCGTTTGCGCGTGGGAGCAGTGAAGCGAGGCTCCTCAGTCGTTTTTCTGCTGGCTGCTCCAGGTTGAATCCGCCAGCGAAGCTTCCTCGGTGACCTCCAGAAAGGCGCGGGCCTGCGGTGAAAGGTACTTTCCGCGCCGCATCACGGTGCCGTAACTGCGTTTGGGGAAGTAATCGCTCATGTTTTTCGCTACCAGCTTGTCGTCGTCGCGCAGGCAAATGCCGGTGACGATCGAGATGCCGAAATCCAGCTCCACGTACCGCTTGATAACTTCCCAGCCGCCCACTTCCAGGGTGACGTTGAACGGCACCTGGTGTTGTTGGAAAACGCGGTCGACCATGCGCCAGGTCGTCAGACGCCGAGGCGGCAGGATGAGGCCATAGGGGGCGATGTCCTCGATGGCGACGCGCTCGCTGTCGGCCAGCGGATGGCCGATCGGCATGATCAACGCGGGCTCGAAGGAATAGACGGGTTGGTAGTTGATGTCGGATGGCACATCGAGCATCGAGCCGACCGCGAAATCGACCTCGTCGTCGCGAATCATGGCCAGTCCGTCCCGGCCCGTCACGTTCCGCAGCTGAACATGAATATTGGGGTACTTCTCCCGGAACAGCTGCACGAGCTGTGGCATCAGGTAGATGATGGTGGACTCGCCCGCGGCGATGATCACCTCGCCACTGTCGAGATCTCCTTTCATGCGCCGGTTGAAGCGCGTGTTCAATGATTCCAGGCCCGCGACCAGCGGTCGCGCCATCTCAAACAGTTCCTGGCCTTCCCGCGTGAGGTTGATCCGGGGGCCGTGACGTTCGAACAGGACGGTGTCGAGCTCACGTTCCAGGGCGCGGATTTGAAGACTGATGGCGGGCTGGCTCAGGTAAAGCTGTTCGGCGGCGTCGGTCATCTTGCCGCTCTTGGCTACGGCGCAAAAGGCCCGTAACTGCTTGAGCTGGTTACCCTTGTAATAAAAGCGGGGCTGTTTCTTTGTCAATTGAGCGTTGTCCAAAATTAACGTTGCTTATTATTAAAAAATGAAATTTTGGCCCTGTCAAAATAAAGATGGGTGAAGGTATGGGTGGGAGTCGCACCTACAGGTCGATCACCGATCGGTTAGTGCGGTTGTTTGAGTACCTGAACGGGTACGTCGAGCCCGAATTCGAACGAGTCGTAAAAAAGCCGTTCCTCGGGCAGTCCGCACGCGAGAAACGCCGACTTCGCCGCATCGATCATGGCGGGCGGGCCGCTCATGTAGACGTCATAACCGCCCAGGTCTGGATGGTTGTTGACCACCGCCTCGTGCACGAGCCCCCGGTAGACATCGGAATCTGCGCTTGCATCGGGGTCTGATACCGCGCGGCGGTAATGGATGTGATCGTGTTCCCGGGCCCATTGCCTGGGCAGGTGATCCAGGTACAGCTCCGAGGTGTCGCGGGCACCCCAGTAGAGGTGGATTTCACGCCGGTCGCCGTGCTCGAGCAGGCTTTCGACCATCGATTTGAGCGGCGCGAAACCGGTACCCCCGCCCATCATGATCATTGGCCGCTCGGGATGGTCGTGACGAACGAAAAAGGTCCCCTGCGGACCCTCGAGCCGCAGGATGCCGCGAACCTCCAGGTCGTCGAACACGTAGCCCGTGAAATCGCCGCCTTCGACGTGCCGAATGTGCAGCTCGATCTCATCTTCCCTGGCCGGACTGCTGGCGATCGAAAACGCGCGACGCTTGCCGCCTTCCAGCAACACGTCCACGTATTGGCCGGCGAGAAACTGGAGCCGCTGCGCGCGCGGAAGGCATAGAACCAGGCGAACGACGTTGTCGGAAAGAAACTCCTTCTCGATGACGCGCGCGGGCAGCATGCGCACCTGAATGTCACGCACAGCCTCGATCTCACGGACATTCACGATCACGTCGCCCAGCGGCTCTGCCTGGCACAGCAGGGCCGCGCCGGCGTCCTTCTCTTCTTGTTCGAGGGCCTGCGGTGGATGGAAGGGATAGTGCACAGCGCCGCTGATCAACATCCCCTTACAACTGCCACAGGTTCCGTTCTTGCACGAGTAGGGGAGCATCACGCCCTGGCGCAACGCGGCTGCCAGGATGTTCTCGCCTTCTTTGACGATGAAGGTCTTGTCGCTGTTGGCGATGGTCACTTCGTACTGTTTCATGCGGTTACCGAAAAGGTTTTTGGGATCAGACCGGGCATTTTCGCCGATTGCGCCGCGCTGTGGTAGGCTTGCGCCGAATTCTTCGCTTGGATTGGGAAATGGAGTATCTCAGACTCCTTTATCGTTTTCCCTGGTTGTTGCTGCATTTGCTGCTCGGAACGCCGGTGACGGTACTGTGCCACTACCGGCCGTTTCGGAACATCACCCTGGGCTCAAAGACACTGATGGAGCGGACAGCGGCCTGGTGGTCGCGCAACCTGTGCCGAATCTTCGGGCTGCGCCTGCATGTTCGAGGCGAAGTCGAGCCCGGGCCCCAGCTGTTCGTGGCCAACCACATTTCCTGGATCGACATCCCGCTGATGGGCAGCGTCGCGCTGCTAGGCTTTGTATCCAAGGCCGAAATCGAGAAATGGCCCGTGATCGGCTACCTGGCCCGGGTGGGCGGCACGGTGTTTCATCTCCGGGGCAGCCACGACTCGGCCAGCGGCGTGGCCAGCCAGATGGTCGGGCGTCTCCGTGCGGGCGGCAACGTGGCCATTTTCCCGGAAGGCGGCATCCTTCCCGGGCACGATGTGAAGCGTTTTCACGGGCGGCTATTCGCCGCCGCGATCGAGACGGCCTGTCCCGTGCAGCCGGTGATGCTGCGCTACCTTCGTGGCGGTCAACACGACCCTGGCATGAGCTTTCTGCCCGGGGAACACTTCGTGGCTAACTTTTTCAGGTTGTTGCGCCAGGCGCCGTGCCGCGCCGAAGTGCATTTGCTGCCCCGCCTCGAGAGCGAAGGCCGACAGCGCCGCCCGCTGGCGGCAGACGCTGAACGAGCCGTGCGCGAGGCCTTTGACGCGGAGCCCCTGGATGCCTGAGAAAACCTTGGGATTCACGCCGCCGTGGAGCCTGCGCAGCGGGCACCTGCAGTCCTTGTTGGGAAGCAGTTTTCTGCGCCGACGCGCGGTGCTCAGGCGGTCGTCGGCGATGCAGGAGGCGGCGGCGGTGTGGACCCTGGACGGCGGCGAAGGAATCCGGCTGCAGGGCTATCATTCCAGCCACGGAGAGGGGAAAAGTCGTGGCCTGGCCGTCTTGCTGCATGGCTGGGAAGGCAACGTCAATTCGAACTACATCCTCGGTGCGGGTTCGCGCCTGTTTGACGCCGGTTACGATGTGTTCCGTCTTAATTTTCGTGATCATGGCGACACCCACCACCTCAATCCCGGCCTGTTTCACTCCTGCCGCCTAGGCGAGGTAGTCCATGCCCTGGCTGACCTGCAAAACCGCCTGGGCGCGCGGCGATGGGGCCTGGCGGGATATTCGCTGGGGGGCAATTTCTCGCTGAGGGTGGGTCTGAAAGCCGGTGAAGCCGGGCTCGACATCGGCCGCATCGTGGCCATCTGCCCGGTGATCAAACCGGTCCATGCGATGGATGCGATGGAGCGGGGAATCCGCTTCTACGAGTGGTACTTCGACCGCAAGTGGACGCGCTCACTACTGGCCAAGAAAAAGAGCTTTCCCGAGCTGTATGGCGATTCGACCTGGCATGAAATCAAGGGCCTTCGCAAGCGAACGCACTTCCTGGCCATCGAGCACGGTTACGCCGACGCCGACGAGTACTTCGAGGGTTACTCGGTAGCCAACGGTCGTCTTGAACCGCTAACGGTGTCGTCGACCATCCTGGCCGCCGAAGACGACCCTATCTGCCCGGTGTCGGATTTCCACGATCTGCCGGACAACCCGAGCCTCGAGTTGCTCATCTCGCGCTACGGCGGACATTGCAGCTTCCTGAAAAACTGGAATTACGACAGCGCGGCCGAGGACCTGGTGCTGGAGCGGTGCGAAGCCATGGGCACGGAGCTTTGACAACTGGCGCTCGGTTGGTGAAGCGCCCACAATGTGCCGCATGAAGATTTGGGTCGATGCGGACGCCTGTCCGCGGGTCATCAAGGAGATCCTGTTTCGGGCAGCTGAACGGGCGAAGGTGCGGGTCACGCTGGTGGCCAACCAGTCGGTCACGGTGCCCCGCTCACCGTTTATTCAAAGCGTCCAGGTGGCGAGCGGTTTCGATGTGGCCGACAACCACATCGTGCAGCAGGCGCAAAAGGGCGACCTCGTCGTGACCGCGGACATTCCACTCGCTTCCGAAGCGATTGACAAGGGTTGCCTCGCGCTGAATCCACGCGGCGATCTCTACACGGAAGAAAACATCCGTCAGCGCCTCAACATGCGCGATTTCATGGATACCCTGCGGGGTAGCGGCATCGACACCGGCGGGCCGGCGGCATTCAGCCAGGCCGACCGGATGGCGTTCGCCAACCAGCTCGATCGCCTGCTGGCGCAGCAAGCGGGCAAAAACGTTTCGAGCTGAATGTCGATTCGCAACGACCGTCGGAGGCTAGCTCTGGCTGGCCAGCCAGATAATGTGTCTCGCTCCTTTTTTGCCGTGCGCGCGCACGGTAACTTCCTCCACCCGGAAGCCGCACTTTCTGAGGCGGGTGGGAAAAACGCGGTCGGGGCCCGCCGACCAATAAGCCAGGACCCCGCCAGGCCGCAGCGCCTGGGCGGCGGCCGTGATACCCGGCAGGCCATAGAGCCAGTCGTTTGAGGCGTTCGTAAACCCCTCCGGTCCGTTGTCGACGTCCAGGGCGATCACGTCGAAGTGATCGGGTTTGGACGCCAGCAGCGTCGCAACATCGCCAATGAAGACGCGGGTTCGGGCATCGTCGAGTGGGCGGCCGCTGAACTCGCCCAGCGGGCCGCGGTTCCACTCCACGACCTCGGGGATCAGTTCGGCTACCGTGACCTCGGCGTTGTTTCCTACCTCGTCCAAGGCGGCGGCCAGCGTGAAGCCCATGCCCAGGCCGCCGATCAGCACGCGCGCGCCGTCAGGGCGTCGCAGCCGTTTGCACGGCAGTCTGCCCAGCGCGTCCTCCGAGCCATGCTTGCGCGTGCTCATGAGCTCGCCGCCGCCGGTTAACCGGATGTAGAAGTCATCCTTGTCCCGGTGCAGGGTCAGGGACCGCCCGGTGCCGGGTATCGCGGCCTCGCCGAGTTGGGTCCAGTGTCGCACCGTCTCGAAAACCGAGCTCAGTCGCGCACGGCGTCCAGCGCCGCCTTCCTGACCGCCTCGAATTCGTCGCCCGGGTACCAGGTGGGCGTGACGTCCGCGTTGGCGATGGCTGCAGCCAAGCGGAAGGCCAGCCTGGCGTCTTCGGTCAGTCCGTCCAGATTCCAGCTCTCTTCGACCTCGTCTCCGGGCGTGTGGTAGGTGTAGCGGATCCAATCGGCGTACTGTTTTTCACCCCAGCCGGGTTCCCGGCCGATAAAGTCCACGCCCGATTTGAACCAGATTGCCGGCACGCCGATCCGGGCGAAGCTGATCTGGTCGGAGCGATAGAACCAGCCGGCCTTGACGTCCTGCTCGCCGCGGGTCGTGCGGTTTTGGGCCCGTGCGGCCTCGGTCAGCCAGTCGTCGAGTTCGGATTTGCCCTTGCCGTAGATGATGACGTCGCGGGTCCGGCCCCAGACGTTGCCGAGTTCGAGGTTGATGTTGGCCGCCATCTGGCCGGGCTGAACCACACCGCTGCTCGCGAACAGGGCGGAACCGAGAATGCCCTGCTCTTCCACTGCCGGGAAAAACACCAGGATACTGCGCCGGGGCCTCTCGGACAGCGCGGTAAATGCCTCGGCCACGGCCAGGGCCTGGGCGATGGCCACGCCGTTGTCCAGCGCTCCGTTGTAGATCACATCGCCCGATTCGTCCGGCTCGCCGATTCCGAAGTGGTCGTGGTGGGCCGACAGCACCACCATCTCGTCTGCAAGATGCGCGTCGCTGCCGCGCAGAACTCCCGCGACGTTGGCGGTGGCCTTGCGCGTAACCGTCACGTCGAGGTCCATCGACGTTTGAACGCCGAGGGGCACCGGTCTGAAATCACGGCTGCGAGCGGCGGCGATCAGTTCTTCCAGGTCCTTGCCGCCGAGCGTGGCGAGTGTTTTAGAGCTCTCCCAGTCGAGCCAGCCTTTGAACAGGGTGCGTGCTTCGTCGCCCGCCTTCAGTTCAAACTGCTCGCCGATGTTCGAGGCTCGAACCACCTGCCAGGGATAGCCCGCCGACTCGGTGGTGTGGATGATGATGGCGCCGGCCGCTCCCTGCCGGGCCGCGCTGGCGTACTTGTAGTCCCAACGGCCGTAGGACAGCTTGCGCTGACCACCGAACAGGTCCGGGTCCCAGTCCGGGTCGTCGTTCAGCATCAGCAAGACTTTGCCCTCGAGGTCAGCGCCCTTGAAGTCGTCCCAATTCTCTTCCGGCGCCTCGACGCCGTAGCCGACAAACACCACTTCCGCGTCCTCGACCGAGATTTCGGGCTGCTGAACACCGGCCATGACCATGTAATTCTCGCCGTAGGCAAAGCGCACCACGGAACCGTTCGACGCGGAAAAAACGAGGTCGTCCGCGTCCTCGACGGTCAACCCGACGATTTCGACCGCCTGTTCGTAGGCGTCGGCGCTGAACAACGGCTCGTACCCGATCTCCGACAGGCGGCCGGCGAGATAGGCGCGGGCCTTGCGATCACCCTCGCTGCCGGGTCCGCGGCCCTCGAATGCATCGCCGGCAACGGTCGTAACGTCGGTCAGCATGCCCTCGGGCATGATGGTTTGCTCGGCGGCGTCATATCCGGCCGGCAGGCTGAGCGTGACGGGATCGGCGCTGGCGGCGCCGATAGAAAACTGCAGGACGATCAGGGAGAAGAGAAGATGGCGCATCGTGCTTACCTGCCTGGTATCGGATTGAAACGGGATGTTCGGATGGAGCGGGTGAACGGAATCGAACCGTCATCATCAGCTTGGGAAGCTGAGGTAATAACCATTATACGACACCCGCCCGGGTGCTCTCTTGCGGTGCTTTCCTGCACGGAATGTTAACAGAAGTATCTCAGGCGGTCAGTGCCCGAACATGGGCTGCCGAGGCGCTGCCGAGCGCTTCCAGGTCGTAGCCGCCTTCGAGCAGCGAAACGATTTTTCCCCCACAGTGTGATTCGGCAACCTGGCGGATCTGGGTCGTGATCCAGCCGTAATCATCGTCCTGCAAATGTAATTGCCCCAGGGGGTCGCGCTCGTGGGCGTCGAAACCGGCGGAAATCATGATCCAATCCGGCCGGAAACGTTCCAGGGCTTCGAGCCCGTAACCGTTCCACGCGGCGCGAAACGCTTTGCTATCGTCGCCCGCTGCAAGCGGCAGGTTGACGATGTTACCCACGCCTTTCTCCGACCGTGCGCCGCTACCGGGATACAGGGGCATCTGGTGGCTGGAGACGAACAGTACCTCGGGTGAGGCTTCGAAAATACCCTGCGTGCCGTTGCCGTGGTGCACGTCGAAATCGAGGATCGCCACCTTTTCAGCAAACCCGCTCGCGATCGCGTAGCGAGCGGCGACCGCCACGTGGTTGAGCAGGCAGAACCCCATCGGCATCTCGGCCAGTGCGTGGTGCCCGGGCGGTCGAACCGCGCAAAACGCATTGGTCGCGTTACCCGCTTCGATTTGCTCGACGGCAAAGCAGGCGGCGCCACTGCCCCGCAGGGTCGCGTTGATCGTGCCGGGCGACATGAAGGTATCCGCATCCAGCGCGACGATGCTGTGAGGTTCGCCATCGTCGACCGGCTCAGCCTGCACCAGTTCATCCCAGTAGCTTGCAGGGTGCACCCGCATCAATTGTTCCGTCGTGGCCAGGGGCGCGGGCAGGGTTTCGGTGCCTTCGATCCCGCGGACGGCGTTGAGTACGGCCGAGACGCGTTCAGGGCTTTCCGCGTGTCGCAAGCCGGTCTGGTGAAGCAGGCAGTCGCCGTGCTGCAGGATCAAGGTCGTCATGGCCGCTATAGTACCGTGATCGCGGTGGATTCTTTTACTTCTTCCATGACCACGTAACTGCGCGAATCGCTGACCCCGGGCAGGGCCAGAATTTTTTCGCCCAGCAATTCTCGGTATTCCTTCATGTCTTTCACCCTGGCCTTGATCAGGTAGTCGAAATTGCCGGATACGAGGTGGCATTCGAGCAGTTCGGGCAGCTTGAGGGCCTCGCGGCGAAAATCGCGGAAGGCATCAGGGGAATTCCTGATCAGGTCGATTTCCACGAACACCAAGACCCCGGCATCGACCTTGTGGGGATCGAGCAAGGCCGTGTAATTGCGGATATAGCCGTGTCGCTCGAGCCGCTTGACGCGCTCGAGGCACGGCGTGGGTGAGAGGTTGACCTGGCGTGCCAAGGCCACGTTAGAGATGCGGCCGTCTTCCTGCAGGGTTTTCAGGATCAGGCGGTCGGTTCGGTCCAGCTTGCGCGGTCTGCGGGTATTCTTTGACATCATATAAACTGCTTTGGGCTTCTCAAACAGCATAATATCCTAGATTACGCTTGAAAAAAGGATAAAAAACCGGGTATTAGCGACTAAAATTAGGATATTGAACCATTGTGTGAAGGAGTACGAAAATGCGCGTCGGGGTACCCAAGGAAATCAAGAACCATGAATACCGTGTGGGACTGACACCCGCGTCGGTTCGCGAACTCACCCTGCACGGCCACGATGTGTACGTGCAAAGCACCGCCGGCGCCGGCATCGGCGTGCCGGACGAGCGGTACGAGCAGGTCGGAGCCACGATTCTGCCGACGGCCGAAGAGGTGTTCGATACCGCCGAGATGATCGTCAAGGTCAAGGAGCCGCAGGCGGTGGAACGTGCGATGCTGCGCGAAGACCACGTGCTGTTCACCTACCTGCACCTGGCGCCGGATGCTCCGCAAACCGAAGACCTGGTCAAAAGCGGCGCCTGCTGCATCGCTTACGAGACCGTCACGGACCGCGGAGGCCACCTGCCCTTGCTGGCACCGATGTCGGAAGTGGCCGGTCGCCTGTCCATCCAGGCCGGCGCCTGGTGCCTGGAAAAGGCACACGGCGGCCTGGGTGTGTTGATGGGCGGTGTGCCTGGGGTCGAGCCTGCCAAGGTGGTGATCATCGGTGGCGGTACCGTCGGCTTCAACGCGGCCCAGATGGCCATCGGCCTGGGCGCGCGCGTGGTCGTGATGGATCGCGACCTGGACGTGATGCGCTTTCTCGACGCCAATTTCGAAAGCCGCATCGAGACCGTTTACTCCAACGCCGATTCAATCGAGAAACAGATTCGCGACGCCGACCTGGTGGTCGGTGGCGTGCTGATCCCGGGCGCTGCCGCGCCTAAGCTGGTGAGCCGTGCGCAATTGTCCCTGATGAAGCCCGGCGCTGTGCTGGTGGACGTGGCGATTGACCAGGGCGGCTGTTTCGAAACCTCGCGCCCCACGACCCACGCCGAGCCGACTTACGAGGTGGACGGCATCGTGCACTACTGCGTGGCGAACATGCCCGGGGCGGTGCCGCGCACTTCGACTTTTGCATTGAACAACGCCACGCTGCCGTTCACGCTGCAGCTGGCCAACCAGGGCGCCAAGCAGGCGATGCTGGCTAATCCGCATCTGCTCGAAGGGCTGAACGTCTACCGCGGCAAGGTCACTTATGCCGACGTCGCGCGAGACCTGGGCTACGACTACTTTCCGGCCAAGGATGCCCTGGCCGACTGAACCTGAGGATTAAAAAAGGCGGCCGTTTGGCCGCCTTTTTTCGAGGTTTACCCGTCGGCCCCGAGGGCCCTCGTGACGCCCTTACAACTTTCGGGATACCGATGTTTATCGGCACTCGTAGTGTTCGCGCATGAAGTCGACCGAATCGTGCACGATGTGTTCCAGCACCTTGCGATCCACCGCATCCAGGTTCCTGATGTAGAGGCAGGACTTTCCTGTCTTGTGCGGGCCCAGTTGCTTTAATTGATCCTCGTAGCGAGTAAATCCGGGGATGATGTAAACCGTCAGGGCCGCCTTGCGTGGTGAGAATCCGGTCAGGAAGAAATCACCCTCGCGCCCACTCTCGTAACGGTAGTGGTACTGACCGAAGCCGACCAGGCTGCTGCCCCAGAGTTTCGGCTCACGGCCGGTGGCGCGGCGCATCATCTCGATAAGTTCGCGACTGTCCCGGCGCTTTCGTTCGTTGTCTACTGCTCCGATAAATGCCTCGACGTCGGTGTCGGTTTGCACGGTTTTGTTCTGGGTCATGGCCTGTCTTCCTGCGGGTTTGCTCTTTCTTACTATAGCCCGGATACCGCAATAAAAAGACCGGGAGCGGGCGTTGGCCCAGTCCCGGTCTGGTTCCCTCCGGATCGAAGCGATACAGCGAAACGTCAGAGATCGAAGCTTTTCGACAGAGTCAGGATGAAGTTCGTATCAGAACTGTCACCACCCGCGAGGTCTTCGTTGCTGTGAATCACCGAGAACCCGTAGTCGAACAGGTCCGTCTCTTGAACGGTCAACGTGTTGCCGTAGCCGGCCTCCAGGTAGCTGCCGTCGAAATCATCGGCGAAGGTTCCGATGACCCCGTAGAAGCCGTTGTACTCTGCGGTCAGCGAGTAGAACTGGTAGTCGAGTTCCGGTCCGCCGAAGTTGTCGTAGGTTCCGATGGCGGCGTCGAACGTCAGCCATTCCCAGCCGGCTGACAGGTTGACCTCGGTATAGGTGTCATCGAAATCGCCGGTGTAGGTGTACACCGTGGCGCCGGCCCCCAGCGTGACGCTACCGAGTTCGAGGTTGTAACCGCCGTAGTAGTCGATTTCCACGCCGTCATCGACATCGGCGCCCCAGACTCCGGCATAGAATCCACCGGCCTCGAGATCCACGCCGGCGCTGGCCGATGATTTCGACTGGAAGATGCCGCGGTAGAAATACTGGGAACTCCAGCCGATGTTGGCCGACCAGTCGACGGCCAGTGCCGGCGTCGACGCCGCGGTGAGGGTGACAGCCAGGGTGATGCCTGCAAGAGATTTTTTCATGTTGCTCTCCGATGGTGAATTGAAAAGACGGTTCGCCGTTTGGGCCAGCCTGTATGTCACTTTTTATGCACGAACGATGCCAAAGAAATAAAATGTTTAAAAACAACACGATGTGTATTTTCAAAGTGGCCGGCGAACAGAAGCCTGCCTCCCATGCGGGCACTGCCCTTTGGCGATGCATCAATTTCGTGCGCTGCAAGCGGTTGGCCGGCTTACTGTCCTGCAGTTCAATGGAATGCCGTTCGATGACATAATCTGCGCTGTTGCCTGCGATGAGCGATTCAACAGACCGCCATGATCTGTCGTGAGAGACACTGCCTTTTCGTTCATGTCCCCAAGACGGCTGGGCAGAGCGTGGAGCAGTTCTTCATGGACCGGTTGGGACTGGATTGGGAGGCAGACCGGGGCCAGGTTTTGCTGGGGGCCAATCCGGAGCGGGGGCGCGGCACGGAGAAACTGGCGCACCTGAGCGCGTGGGAGTATACGAACGACGGTTTCGTGCCTCATGACGAGTTCGACCGCTTGTTCAAGTTCTCATTTGTGCGAAATCCCTACGAGCGGATGGTTTCCGAGTACCGCTATCGGAATTACTTTCACCATCACAGTTTCAGCGACTTCGTGCTCAACAAGTTGCCGCAGCCGGGCTGGGACGACCGGTACCGCCACGTGATGCCGCAATACGACATGCTGCACGCCCCCGACGGGCGCTTGCTGGTCGATTTCGTGGGCCGGTTCGAAAGCCTTCAGCAGGACTTCGATGAGGTGTGCGCGCGGCTGGGGATCGAGGATTCGTCACTGCCCCATCGAAATCCGTCCAATAAGAAGTCACGCAACCTGAAACGCAAACTGCGCAACGCCATCTTCCGCAACGGCGAGAACGAAAAATCGCATTACACCGAGTTCTACGATCGGAAAACGCGAGACGCCGTCAGCCGTCTGTATCGCAAAGACATCGAGGTTTTCGAATACCGCTTCGGGCAGGTGTGAGGCAAGTCGTCGCGCAACCCAAAGTCAGGAACCCGGTCTTTTCAGACCCCGAAGCGACCATTAATTGGGTTTTCCCGTCTGGCTGGGCTCAGGTTCGCTGGTCGCCGTGGATCCAGATCACTTCCTTGCCGCCTTCGTGACGAGCCAGCACGCGGGCGATGACGAACAGGAGGTCCGACAGGCGGTTGAGATAGCGGATCGCCGCCTCGTTGACCTCCTCGGAACCGGACAGGCTGATCAGCCGGCGCTCGGCGCGGCGGGCGATGGTTCGGGCCAGGTGGCAGCGGGCGGCCGCCTCGGACCCGCCTGGAAGGATGAAGTCCTTCAAGGGAGGCAGATCTTCGTTGAAGCCGTCGAGGTCGCGCTCCAGTCCCTCGACATAAACGTCTGGAATCAGGATATAGCCCGGCATGCAAAGCTCACCGCCGAGATCGAAGAGTTCGTGCTGCAGCCGGTCGAGACACGTTCGCACTTCTTTGGGCAGCTCAGCGGCCAGTACGATTCCGACGGCACTGTTCAGTTCGTCAACGGTGCCGTATGCCTCCACCCGCAGGTGGTCCTTGTCGACGCGCGAACCGTCGCCCAGCCCGGTGGTGCCACCGTCGCCGGTGCGCGTATAGATTTTCGATAAGCGATTTCCCATCGGGCCATTCTAGAGGCAAAGGGCCCTCCGCGTCATGCCGTTTTCCCCACCGATGGGGCTGTCGATTCGCGGCCCGAGGCACTAGACTGGCGGCTGATCGAAAGCCAATGAAGGAACAGTAAGAATGGGTCCGCTGGACGGTTTCAGAATCATCGAGTTGGCCGGGATTGGGCCGAGCCAGTACGCCGGCATGTTGCTCGCCGACCTGGGCGCCGAAGTAGTGCGCGTTGAACGCCCCCGGCCAGAACCTTCGGGTTTTGATGTTCCCGAGCGCTTCAACCTGATGAACCGCGGTCGCTACACCGTCAAAGCCGACCTCAAGAAGCCCGCCGGACGCGGCCTGGTGCTGCGTTTGTGCGAGAAGGCCGATGCGCTGATCGAGGGATTCCGGCCCGGCGTGATGGAACGGCTTGGCCTCGGGCCCGAGGAGTGCGCGGCGCGAAACAAACGCCTGGTCTACGGCCGCATGACCGGCTGGGGGCAGGACGGCCCGCTGGCGCAGCGGGCCGGCCACGATGCCAATTTCGTTGCGCTGTCCGGGCTGATGAAAGTCCTGGCGGATCCGGACGGCAAACCGTTGTACCCGCCCATGCTCGCCGGTGACCTGGCCGGTGGTGGCGCGTTCCTGGCCCTGGGGCTGCTCGCCGCTTTGCTCGAATCCTCGAAATCCGGCAATGGCCAGGTCGTGGACGCGGCGATCATCGACGGTGCGGTGGCTTCATTGACCCCGTTTTTCGGCTTCCTGGCTGCCGGTATCTGGAAGGAAGGCCGCGGCGAGAACCTGCTGGATGGCGCCTCGCCGTTCGTCGCGCCCTATCTAACCCGTGACGGAGAGCACGTGTTCGTCTCGCCTCTGGAACCAAAGTTCTTCGCCATCATGCTGGCGCAACTGGGCATCCACGATCTCGAGGTCGAGCGCCAATACGACCCGATCTACTGGCCGGTGATCCGCGATAGGCTGGAGCAGGTATTCGCCGAGCGCACGCGCGAGGAATGGTCCGAGATCCTGGAGGGCGTCGATGCGTGCTGCACGCCGGTGCTCGGTAGCTTCGAACTGGCCGATCATCCGCACATTAAAGCCCGGGGTATCGTTCGAGAAGTGAACGGTCAACCCCAGCCCGCGCCGGCACCACGATTTTCACGAACGCACTGTGTCATCCGCCACGGGCCCGGCGAGCTCGACGTGACGGACGAGATCCTGGAACGCTGGGGACTGTTTCCCGAGGGGGAGTCCCGCTCCGGCCCTGGGGGCAAAGGAAGTTGCGACCTGGCCTGACAGGCGTTAATGGAGCCGGGTCGCGATTGCAGTGGGGACTTCAGTCAATCCCTGCCGATGCAGTTTTTCGCGTAGTCGGCTGCTTCGCTGGCCGTCCAGTCTCCCTTGTCCTTCCTTTCCATCTTCTCGCACCACTTGGCGGGGTCCATGCCCAGCACGCAGTACTTGGTGTAGTCACCGGCTTGTTCGATGGTCCAGTCTCCCTTGTTTTTTTCCTCCATCTTGGAACACCACGCGTCGCTGCCGATCTTCTCTCCGCAGCCAGCCAGCGCGAACAGGGCAAGCAAGGGAACGATCAGTTTCAATTTCACGGTCTGTCTCCTTGGCAATGTCAGGAATTATAGCCCGGACGGGAAAAACGGTCCTCCGGCGACCCGTCGAGCCCGGGCAAGCGATAGGGCATTTGTGGCACACTGGCCGACAATCAGAAAAGTGACCTGGATTTCCACAGAAACGTCATGTCCGATCAAGGAATTCTGTTTGTACTGCTGGCCGT
>JABDPF010000062.1 GCA_013042915.1 Lysobacterales bacterium | reverse complement strand
AGGATGTCGAGGAACTTGAGGACCTTCCCGCCGGTTTCGACGTCGAGCTCCACCTCGGTGGTGGCGCGCATCGTGATTTCCGAGTTGGCGGGCTCGAGGCCGGCTTCTTCCATCGAGGAAACGACGTCGGCGTATGCCTCGGGGGAGGTCACTACCTCGATCGAGCCATCGTCCTCGGTCACCACGTCATCGGCGCCTGCTTCCAGGGCGACCTCCATCACGGCGTCCTCGTCGGTGCCCGGTTTGAAGTTCAGCGCGCCGATCTTGTTGAACAGGTAGGCCACCGAACCGTCGGTGCCCAGGTTGCCGCCATGCTTGGAAAAGGCATGTCGAATCTCGGCCACGGTCCGATTCCGGTTGTCGGTCAGGGTGTCGATCATCACGGCCACGCCGCCCTGTGCGTAGCCCTCGTAGCAGATTTCCTCGTAGCTGACGCCCTCGAGTTCGCCGGTGGCTTTCTTGATCGTGCGCTCGATGGTGTCCTTGGGCATGTTGGCCGCATTGGCCTTTTGGAGAGCAAGGCGCAGGCGCGGGTTGGCGTCCGGGTCGCTGCCGCCCTCGCGCGCCGCGACCGTGAGCTCGCGGTTGACGCGCGTGAAAATCTTGCCGCGCTTGGCATCCACCGCTTTCTTGCGATGCTGGATGTTCGCCC
Source organism: Lysobacterales bacterium (assembly GCA_013042915.1). Lineage (GTDB taxonomy): Bacteria > Pseudomonadota > Gammaproteobacteria > Xanthomonadales > SZUA-36 > JABDPF01. The sequence goes on along the minus strand of JABDPF010000062.1, from coordinate 10,999 downwards.
ATTTACTGTGTCCAGCCATAGCTAAATCCTTTGTAAAACCAAACCAGTTATTTTATCACGCACTTGGGGTGTCGAAGGCGCCGGTTTGCAGAAACCGGGCCGTTTGACGGGCGACCTGCTTCGACACCACCAGTCCGGTGTGGGTGACCGGCAGAACCAGGTGGTCCTTCAGCCAGGGCGCGCGGGTTTCCTCGATAGAGACCGTGCCGTCTCCCGGCCCGTCCAGGCCGCCGACCAGGCGACCCAGACCGATGTCTTTCTCACCGGCGATCATCCCCACCTCGCATCCATTCGGGCATCGGTCGTAGCCTTGCCGGAGGATCGGCTCGGCCTGGCCTGTCAATACGCGTGAACCGGGCAGTTTCTCCGCTTTGCTTGCGGTCTGACTGCCACGAAGGGGGCTGCCGAGAAGAACGACTCTACCCGGGGGAACGTCTTCGAACAGGCCAAGCATGCGCAGGATGACCAGTCCGCCCATGCTGTGGCCGACGAAATGCCGGGTGGAGGCATCGGATTCGCGAACGAACTCGTGCAACCGCCGCGCATGCTCGCCCAGGGTTTGACGGGTGCAGGGGTAACTGAAGCGCCGCACCGCCGTGCCGTCCGCCGCCAACCGGCGGGCCAGGGGCGCCAGCGCCCAGGCCCCGAACCATAGCCCGTGCACCAATACAATCTCGGTTGAAGCGGCCATCACGGCTCAGCGCACCGCGAGGCGCCGCGTCCGCATCAGCGTCTCCGCCGACACCATCGCCAACGCGAACCAGATGCAGATAAAGGCAACGGCGTGGCCTCGGGTGAAGGGCTCGTCGTACAGGAAAACCGACAACAGGAAGGTCATGGAGGGCGCGATGTACTGGAAGAAACCGACGGTGGACAGCCTGAGGTTTCGCGCGGCCACGTTGAACCAGATCAGCGGCAGCACCGTGACCGGGCCGGCCAGCACGAGCAGTAGATCAATGTTGCCCCCCTGCCCGCCGAACGCCAGCAAGCCGCCCTGCCAAGACCACAGCATGAAGCCCAATGCCGGTAACGCCAGCAGGAGCGCTTCCCACAGCAGCCCCACCACCGGGCCCACGCCCAGTACTTTGCGTACCAGGCCGTAAAGCCCGAATGAGAACGCGAGGCCCAGCGAAATCCAGGGTGGCGTGCCGAGGAACCAGCCCAGGTATACCGTTCCGGTCGCCGCCAGCAGCACGCCGATGGTCTGGATTCGGGTCAGGCGTTCTTTGAGGAACAGGAAACCCAGCAGGAAGTTGACCAGCGGGCCGATGAAGTAGCCCAGGCTCGTCGCCAGCACCTGTCCATTGACCACCGCCCAGACGAAAATCAACCAGTTGGTGACCACCAGCAAGCCACTCACCAGCAAAACCAGGATCGTTCGCCAGGGCAGGCGCATGCGCCGAACGAAGCCGCGGCCGCCTTCGCGCAGCAGCAAAAAACCGACCAGGAAGGGAATCGACCACAGGATGCGATGCGCAATGATCTCCAGCGGGGCCACCTGCTGAAGCAGCTTGAAATAAATCGGCGCCAGGCCCCAGAAAATGTAGGCTGCCAGAGCCGCCGTGACGCCCGCGCGTTCGGCGTTGACCGGGCTGGGGGGCTGCCCGGTCATGACTCTACTTGTCCGCGTTTTTGATGTGCAGCTCGGCGATCTGCTCGTCCGGAATCTTTGACGGGGCCGAAGTCAGCAGACACTGCGCGGTGGTCGTCTTGGGAAATGCGATCACGTCGCGGATCGAGTCCTCGCCGGACATCAGCGCGGCAATCCGATCGAGCCCGAAGGCGATGCCGGCGTGCGGCGGGCAACCGTACTGCAGCGCTTCGAGCAGGAATCCGAACTTCACCTCGGCTTCCTCATCGGAAATGCCCAGCAGCTTGAAGACGGCCGACTGCATCTCCGATTTGTGGATACGCACCGAGCCCCCACCGATTTCCGCACCGTTCAGCACCATGTCGTAACCCTTGGAGAGCGCTTCTCCCGGGTTATCCATCAGCGCTTGCGGATCGGCGTCGACCGGCGCGGTGAACGGGTGGTGCATAGCCATGTAGCGGCCCGATTCCTCATCCCATTCGAACATCGGGAATTCATTGACCCAAAGGGGCGCCCAGCCATCCCCGGCCAGGTCACGGTCGCGACCGACCCTTACCAGCAGGTGGCCCATGAAATTGCTGACCTTTAGCCACTCGCCCGCACCGAACAGCAGGATGTCGCCGCTCTCTGCGCCGGTGGCCTCGGCGATGCCCTGCCATGCCGCGTCGTCGAGGAACTTGGCGACCGGTGACTGCAGGCCCTCGATGCCGGCGGCGGCGTCATTGACCTTGATCCAGGCCAGGCCCTTGGCGCCGTAGCGGGCGATGTACTCGGCGTAGCCGTCGATCTGTTTGCGCGACAGGTCGGCGCCGCCGGGCACCCGCAGCGCCGCCACGCGCGAGCCGTTGTCGTTTGCCGGGCCGGAAAACACCTTGAACTCGAGGTGGGCGACGTGCTGATCGACCGAAACCAGTTCCATCGGAATCCGCAGGTCCGGCTTATCGGAGCCGTAGCGATCCAGCGCGGCATGCCAGCTCATACGGGGAAAGGGGTCCTGCAACTCGACGCCCAGGGTGTCTTGGAATACGTCGCGCATCATGACCTCGGCCAGGTCCTGCACGCCTTGCTCGTCGACGAACGACATCTCGATATCGAGCTGGGTGAACTCGGGCTGTCGGTCGGCGCGCAGGTCCTCGTCACGGAAGCAACGGGCGATCTGGTAGTAGCGGTCCATGCCCGCCATCATCAACAGCTGTTTGAATAACTGCGGCGATTGCGGAAGGGCAAAGTAGTGTCCGGCATGCACTCGGCTGGGCAGCAGGTAATCGCGTGCGCCCTCGGGCGTGGCCTTGGTCAGGATGGGCGTCTCGAACTCGGTAAACCCGTGGCCGTCCAGGCTGTCACGAATCGCCCGGTACAGCCGCGCCCGCGTGCGCATGTTCTCCTGCATCCGCGGGCGGCGCAGGTCCAGGTAGCGGTACTTCAGGCGGATCTCTTCGCCGTCTTCGTCGCTCATCATCAGCGGCAGGGGTGCGGAGGGGTTGAGCAACTCGACGGAATCGGCCACGACCTCGATCCGGCCGGTGGCCATCTTTTCGTTCCACTGGCTCTCGGGGCGCATGCGCACCTGGCCGGCGATTTTCACGCAGTACTCGTTGCGCAGGGCTTCGGCATCGGCAAAGGCCGGGCTGTCCGGTTCCACAACCACCTGCACGATGCCTGCGCGGTCGCGCAAGCCAAGAAAAATCAGGCCGCCCAGGTCGCGGCGGGAATGGACCCAGCCGCACAAGACGACGGCCTGGCCTTCCAGTTCCTGGTTCACTTCGCCACAGAGTTGTGTGCGCATCTCGGGTTCCCGGTGTCAGGCGACGCGCGCAGCCGGTCAGGCTGTGCCCGTCGAGGATTCGGTTTTGGGGGCCGGACAGGAGCCGGTTGAGCAGGATGAGTCCTTGCTGCCGGAGTCGGCCACGTTTTTCTTGCCGCTTTTCTTGAAATCGGTTTCGTACCAACCACCGCCCTTGAGGCGGAAACCGGCGGCGGATACCAGGCGGCGCAGCTGCGGCTTCTCGCAGCTGGGACAATCGGTCAACGGCTTATCGCTCATGCGCTGGAGCTTCTCAAGCTTGTGCCCGCAGGTCTGGCATTGATACTCGTAAATCGGCATAGCGGAAACCTCTGGAAAATCGCTGCATTATAAGGGATGCCGCGAAGATGGGGGCAATTCTCGAGCTTTTCCATGGCTTTTCACTGTGACTTTTTTAACCCGGCCAGGAGTGCGTATACCTCCTCTCAGGGGACGCTCCCTGGCGGGCACATCCCTGTGGCGCTCGGTCTGAGCCCATCCAGGGCTCATACGCCCCTGAGAGGAGGTATACGCACCCCTGGCCTGGAGTTCGGTAAATCCGGGGTCGTGTGTTTCAAAGTTGGAAAGCCAGGCCTCGGCGCCGGTTACCCGCTGTTCGGTGAATTTGAGGCGCCGAGCAGGCGAGACGCGTATGGGACGATTCGCCTGGACGGCGAATCGAGCCCTGACGAGGCAGGATGCCGATTCAGGGCGGCCCCGTCAGCGGATCGATCGTGAGGGCAGTCGCCACGGGCGACCGCTGGCCATGAACCAAACAGGGGGTAACCGGTGCCGAGGCCGGGTTCCGGAGAAATCAGCTCAAACACAGCCAAGGTTAGCCTTTACAAGAGGTTCACGCTGGCAGGGGGTCTGATATGATCCGGGCACTGATTCCAAAGGATTTCATGGAGCACCCGCATGCGATCAAAACTCCTTTTCATATCGATCTTCTTCCTGGCCCTCTCTGCCTGTCAGCCGGCCGATCCGCCCGAGGAAGAAGCGTCAGTCGATGCCATCGGCGAGCCGGTCATTGCGGTTCGCGAGCCGGTGGTCGAGGACAATCCCCGTTTTGACATTTACTCCACGTTCCGGCTCACTGCTGACCTCGATCACCTCAGTGAGGGCCAGAAGAACATGATCCCGCTGCTGATCAAGGCGGCCAAGATCATGGACGGGCTGTTCTGGCAGCAGGCCTACGGCGACCGTGAGGCCCTGATGGCCAGCATCGCCGATCCCAAAAAGCGACGATTCGCACAGATCAACTACGGCCCATGGGACCGGCTCGACGGCAACGAGCCGTTTGTCGCGGGCTACGGACCCAAGTCACCGGGCGCGCGCTTTTACCCCGAGGACATGACCAGGCAGGAATTCGAAGCCTGGGACCAGGAAGGCAAGGACGGTCAGTATTCCCTGGTTCGCCGGGGCGAAGACGGCGGCCTGGAGTTGCTGCCTTACCACGTGGCGTTTGCCGAGCCGCTCGCCCGTGCCGCCGACCTGCTGCGCGAGGCTGCCGAACTGGCCGAGGACCCGGATTTTGCGAATTACCTGCGGATTCGGGCCACGGCGCTGGTGACGGACGACTTCCAGCCTTCGGACATGGCGTGGATGGACATGAAGAACAACCCGATCGAACTCGTGATCGGCCCCATCGAACACTACGAGGACCAGCTGTTCAATTACCGCACCGCCTACGAGGCTTACGTGCTGGTCAAGGACCTCGAGTGGAGCGACCGGCTGGCGCGCTTTGCCCGGTACCTGCCCGAATTGCAGGAGGGTCTGCCGGTTCCTGCCGCCTACAAGGCCGAAATGCCCGGCTCCGATGCCGACCTCAATGCCTACGATGCCGTTTATTACGCGGGCGATTGCAACGCCGGCTCAAAGACCATTGCCATCAACCTGCCAAACGACGAGGCGGTCCAGCTGGCCAAGGGCACGCGCCGCCTGCAGCTGAAAAACGCGATGCGGGCGAAGTACGACCAGATCCTGGTGCCGCTCGCCGGCGAATTGATCGCCGAGGACCAGCGCGACCACGTCACCTTCGATGCCTTCTTCGGCAACACGATGTTCCACGAGGTCGCGCACGGCCTGGGCATCAAGAACACGCTCGACGGCTCGAGCACGGTACGGGCCGCGATGAAAGAACATTCATCGGCTCTCGAAGAGGGCAAGGCCGACATCCTCGGTCTGTACATGGTGCAAAAGCTGCGCGAAAAGGGCGAAATCACCGAGGGCGAGGTCATGGACAACTACGTGACCTTCCTGGCCGGCATTTTCCGCTCCATTCGATTCGGCGCGAGCAGCGCCCATGGCCGCGCGAACATGATTCGCTTCAATTTCTTCGAGCAGGCCGGCGCCTTCAGCCGAAATCCGGAAACCGGAACCTACAAGGTGAATCGAGCCGAGTTCGAACAGGCCGTTGAGGCCCTGGCCCAGCGTATCCTCACCTTGCAGGGTGACGGTGATTACGCGGCCGTGGATACGTTCGTGGCGACCATGGGCGGCATCAAGCCCCAGCTTGAAGACGATCTCGAGCGGCTGTCGCAGGCCTCAATCCCGGTGGACATCGTGTTTGAAATGGGAACCGAGGTGCTTGGGCTCTAGTCGTGAGCGGCCGCATCGTCGTCAAGATTGGCAGCCAGGTGCTGTGTGGCGCTGAGGGCGAACTGAACCTGGACGTGCTGGAGCAACTGGTCGGCCAGATCGCCCGCCTGGTTGCCGATGACTGGCAGGTATTGCTGGTCTCCTCCGGCGCCGTTGCCGCCGGCCTGGGCGTGGCCGGCGACTCCCTCAATCGGGTGAGCGACCCGGTCGCCCGCAAGCAGGTGCTGGCGGCCACCGGCCAAGTTCGTTTGATGGAAAATTACCGTTCGCTGTTCGCCGGGCATCGACTGACCGTCGCCCAGATACTGGCCAGCAAGAGCGATTTCCAGACACGACGGCACTATCTGAACATGCGGGGCTGCATCGACGGACTGCTCAGCGCCGGCATCGTGCCGATCGTCAACGAGAACGACGTGGTCAGCATCACCGAATTGATGTTCACCGACAACGATGAACTCGCCGGATTGCTTGCCGGTATGGTAAAAGCCGACATGCTCTGCCTGCTGAGCACGGTGCCGGGTGTCTTCGACGGCAATCCCGACGATACGGACACGCGACTGATCGCAATATGGGACGACGCCGAGCACCGCCCCGAGGACGTGGTTCAGCGCGGCGCCTCCACACTGGGTCGTGGCGGCATGCACAGCAAATTGAACATGGCGCGGAAAACCGCGCAGCTCGGAACGACCGTGATCATTGCGGACGGCGCCGATACCGATATCCTGCACAAGATCATCAGCGGCCGGCCGGCCGGGACCCGTTTCCCCGCCGCGGGCGAAGCCTCGTCGGCCAAGCGCTGGCTTGCCAGCGCCGATGCCCACGCGGTGGGATCGGTGACGGTCAACACCGGCGCAGTAGACGCGTTGCTCGACCGCAGTCGCCTGGCCAGCCTGCTGCCGGTTGGCATCGAGTCGGTGGAAGGCCCGTTCAGCCAGGGTGACGTGATCCAGGTTCGCGCCCCGGACGGCACGGTTCTGGGCTGCGGTCGTGCGGCCTATGGCCACGAAAAAGCGGGCGAAGTGCGGGGCCAACGTGGACACAAGCCGCTGATCCATTACGATTACCTCTATCTTGTCGATTGATACCGGAACCATGAACGACACTCGATCTGAACTTAAACAGGGGCTGGAATACGCCCGGGACGCCGCCCGGGCACTGGCCCGCTGCGACGACGACACCGTGCGCACGGTGCTTTATGCGCTAGCCGACAAGGTGCTGGCCAACCAGGACGAACTGCTCGCAGCCAACCGCAGCGATCTCTCCCGTATGCCTGAAGACGATCCCAAGCACGACCGGCTGCTGCTCAACCCGGCGCGGCTCGAAGCCATCTGCAGCGATCTGCAATCGGTGGCGGACCTGCCCTCCCCGATCGGCGAGACCCTGGAGCAACGCAGGCTGCAAAACGGACTGGAGCTGCGCAAGGTCCGCGTGCCGATGGGCGTGATCGCCGTGATTTTCGAGTCCCGTCCGAACGTGACTTTCGACGTGTTCGCGCTGTGCCTGAAAACCCGCAACGCCTGTGTGCTGAAGGGCAGCAGCGACGCGCACGACACCAACCGGGTGGCGGTGCGGCTGATGCACGAAACCCTGCTGGAACACGGCATCATCCCCGACTGCGTATTCCTGGCCCCGCCACAGAGAGAATGGCTGCCGCATATCCTGGGCGCGGTGGGTTACATCGACCTGGCCATCCCGCGCGGCTCGCAGGGGCTGATCGATTTCGTTCGCGACAATGCCTCGGTGCCGGTTATCGAGACGGGCGCGGGCATCGTGCACACCTACGTCGATGCCAGCGCCGATCTCGAAAAGGCCCGCGCGGTGATCACCAACGCCAAGACCCGCCGGGTCAGCGTATGCAATGCGCTCGACACGCTGGTGCTGCACCGGGACCTGCTGGCGGAGCTTCCGGCCCTGATGCGCGACATGGGAGAGCGAGGCGTGGAGGTGTTCGCGGACCAGCAGGCTTTCGCCGCATTGGACGGCCACTATGCCGCTCCCCTGCACCGCGCGGGGCAAAAGCACTTCGGCCAGGAATTCCTCTCGCTGCGCCTGTCGGTGAAAACAGTAGCCGGCATAGGCGATGCACTCGATCACATCCACCAATACTCGTCCAAGCATTCAGAGGCGGTGATGGCCGAGGATGAAGAAGTGCTGGCACGGTTCCTCGGCGAAGTCGACGCCGCCGCGGTGTATGCCAACACCTCGACCGCGTTCACCGACGGCGGGCAGTTCGGCATGGGCGCCGAAATCGGCATCAGCACGCAGAAGCTGCACGCCCGGGGCCCGATGGCCTTGCCGGAGCTGACCAGTTACAAATGGATCGTGCGGGGGGATGGCCAGACGAGGGACGCGAACTAGTGGACCGGATGTTTGCAATGCAACGCGTAACCCGACATGGCTAAGGTACTGGTCTTCCAGCACGTGGCGGCGGAGCCCTTGGGTATCCTGGATCCGATGTTGCGCGACCGGGGCCACCGGATTCGTTACGTCAATTTCCATCGCGACCCCGGCGCCGAGCCGGACGTGACGCGGTACGACGCGCTCATCGTGCTGGGCGGGCCGCAGATGCCCGACCAACTGGCTCGCCACCCCCACCTCGCGGTTGAAATGCGCTGCATCGAGCAGGCGCTCGAGCGGGAGATTCCGCTGCTCGGCATTTGCCTGGGGGCGCAACTGCTGGCCCACGCGCTCAGCGCCAGGGTGCGCCCCATGACGTCCTGGGAAATGGGATGGCACGACATCGAACCGACACACTTTTCAGCGGCGGACTCGCTGTTTTGCGCACTGGTCGAGCCTCAGCCCGCCTTTCACTGGCATGGCTACACCTTCGACCTGCCCCAAGGTGCCGTGCACCTGGCGCGGTCCGCGAAATGTGAAAACCAGGCCTTCCGTTTCGGCCCGAGCGCTTACGGCCTGCAGTGTCACCTCGAACTGGACGAACGCCTGATCAACCGCTGGCTGTCGCTTCCGAGCTATATCGATGACCTGGCTGCGCACGGGGACCAGGGCACCGAAACGATTCGCGCAGCGACCCCCGGCCTGATCGGCCCCTCAACCACGCTCGGCCGCGCCCTGTTCGGCCAGTTTCTGCGCCCACTCGGCACTCGAAAAAGCCGCCACGTCCTGCCATCGCGGTAAGCGCCTCGTCTGCTCCGTTGAGCGACGGTCAGTCGGTTTCACCGAGTCGCGACGCGGTTTCTGAGGACGAGATGTCCCGGTAGTTGACCAGCAGGCAAAAAAAAGAGCCGCGAATGCGGCCCTTTTTTTTTACCGGGTTGCTGCGGCCAGGTTCTTCAGTCGAAGGTGAACCGGCCGTCCTCGGTGTCCACCTGGATCGTGTCGCCCGACGCGTACACACTCGACAGGATTTTCTGCGCCAGCGGGTTCTCGATCTCGTTCTGGATCGCGCGCTTCAGTGGCCGGGCACCGTAGACCGGGTCGAAGCCGGCCTCGCCCAGCAGGTCGAGCGCCTCGTCGGAGATGGTCAGGCCGAAACCGTGGCCCTCCAGGCGCTTGCGAAGGTGACCCAGCTGGATCACCGCGATCTCGCGGATCTGCTCCTTCTCCAGCGGGTGGAACACGACCATCTCGTCGACCCGGTTGATGAATTCGGGCCGGAAATGCTGGCCGACGACGTCCATTACCGCCTTTTTCATCGCCTCGTAGCCCTCGCCCGCCATGGCCTGGATGCGCTGCGAGCCGAGGTTGGACGTCATCACGACCACGGTGTTACGGAAATCGACCGTGCGGCCGTGGCCGTCGGTCAGGCGGCCGTCGTCGAGCACCTGGAGAAGGATGTTGAACACGTCTGGATGCGCCTTCTCGATCTCGTCCATCAGGATCACGGAATACGGCCTACGGCGCACGGCTTCGGTCAGGTAACCGCCCTCCTCGTAGCCGACGTAACCCGGGGGCGCGCCGATCAACCGGGCCACGGAATGTTTCTCCATGAACTCCGACATGTCGATGCGCACCATCGCGTCCTCAGTGTCGAACATGAACTCGGCCAGCGCCTTGCACAGCTCGGTCTTGCCGACACCGGTCGGACCCATGAACAGAAACGAACCGATCGGCCGGTTCGGGTCGCTGAGACCTGCGCGTGAGCGTCGAATCGCATCGGAGACGGCGTTGACGGCCTCGTCCTGGCCGATGACGCGCTGGTGAAGCGACTCTTCCATTCGCAACAGCTTGTCGCGCTCGCCCTCGAGCATGCGTTGCACCGGGATACCGGTCCAGCGCGAGACCACCTCGGCAATCTCGTCCTCGGTCACGCGGTTGCGCAACAGCTGGAAATCGGCTTCCTCACCCTTCTCCGCCGCGTCGAGTTGCTGCTCCAGCTCAGGAATCTTGCCGTACTGCAGCTCTGACATGCGCGCCAGGTCCTGGGCGCGACGGGCGTTGTCGAGCTCGGCGCGCGCACGCTCGAGCTCTTCTTTGATGTGCGTAGCGCCCTGCACCGCGGCCTTCTCGGACTTCCAGATTTCGTCCAGGTCGCTGAATTCGCGCTCGAGTCCCTCGATGTTCGTTTCCAGGTCCTCGAGGCGCTTGACGGACGCCTCGTCGGTCTCTTTCTTGAGCGCTTCGCGCTGGATTTTCTGCTGGATGAGCTGCCGCTCCAGGCGATCCAGGGCCTCGGGCTTCGAGTCGATCTCCATGCGGATGCGCGATGCGGCCTCGTCCATCAGGTCAATCGCCTTGTCGGGCAGTTGTCGATCGCTGATGTAACGATGCGACAGCGTGGCAGCGGCCACCAGCGCCGGGTCGGTGATGTCGACGCCGTGGTGCACCTCGTAGCGCTCCTGCAACCCGCGCAGGATGGCGATCGTATCCTCGACGCTGGGCTCGCCCACGAACACCTTCTGAAAGCGACGCTCCAATGCGGCGTCCTTTTCGACGTACTGGCGGTACTCGTCCAGCGTGGTGGCGCCGATGCAGTGCAGTTCGCCGCGGGCCAGGGCGGGCTTGAGCATGTTTCCGGCGTCCATCGCGCCCTCGGCCTTGCCGGCGCCCACCATCGTGTGCAA
>JABDPF010000073.1 GCA_013042915.1 Lysobacterales bacterium | reverse complement strand
GCCCGGCGCTCACCCGTGCCGACCACCGTCGAGGAAAAAGAAAGCCTGCGCATCCTGAGCCTGGCGCACGGCACGCAAAGCAACATCGCCTGCCACATGGCTTCGCTGAAATGGCCCGTACCCGATGACGTGGCGAACGAACTGCGACGGCTGTACGGCGCCTCCAGTCCGCTGTGTGACGACCTCGACCAGGACGGCTTCATCGTGGCCAGCGGAGACTGCGACGATACCGACGCGGCGCGCCATTTAACCGGCCTGGAACTCGAGCGCAACCGTCGGGACGACGATTGCGACGGCCTGGTTGACGAGACCTATTACGCGGAAGAGACCGAAGCCAAGGATTTTGGCGGCACGGTACAGTCCAGCTTGCCGTTCGAAGCTCATGGCCGCATGCAGTCCGTCAATGATGACGACCGCTTCGCATTTCAGTTGACTGCCTCGAGCCGCGTGTTCGCGACCCTGTGCGCCGGTGAAGGATTCAACGGCTGGGCCTCGGCCCTGGACGCCAATGGCCGCTTCATCGACCGCGGCAGCTACTACGTGTACCTGCCCGGCCCCGGCTGCTCCAGCGTGACTTTTGATTTTGGTGACGCCGGCAGCGGCACCATCATGGTTTCACCCAATACGTCCGGCGGCGCTTATTCCCTGACGGCCAGCACCGCGGCTGACCTGCCCGAAGATTATTCGATCTTATTGTCCGCCGTCGCGCGCGAGAGCGGCGGCGTGCGCCTGCAGTTCGACGACCCTCAAGGCCTCCTGGGCCGCCTGGGAGCCGAGGAACTGGAATTCTGGATTTCAGGCACGGACATCCGCATGACCGTGCCCTATGCAGCCGACACGGCTGCGATCCTGAACCGTTCCTCGGCGCCCGAACTTGACTCCGGTGAAACCTACCGGGCGCGCGTTCGGGCCCTGGCCAACGGGCGCCCCCTGCTGCCCTTCTCCACCGGTCACGTGTTCAAATACTCATCCGGACCGCAAAGCCTGCCGCAAGTGGACAGCCGCTACAGCGGCGCCTGGTATGACCCGTCGCACAACGGCGAAGGTTTCATCGTCGAGGTGCTCGAGAACGACGGCGCGGTGGTGTACTGGTTCACCTACGACACCGAAGGCCGCCAGCGCTGGCTGACCGGGGCCGGCAAGGTCGACGGCAACCGGATCGTGGTCGACGACCTGATCGTTACCCGCGGCGGGCGTTTCGGTGAATCTTTCAACCCGAATGACGTGGTTCTTAATTCCGCGGGCTCGCTGAATATCAGTTTCCAGGGATGCAGCGACGCGCTGGTCAATTACAGCGTGGATGACAATGGCGGCAACCAGGTGCTGACCCGCCTGACCGGCATCCTCGGACACGATTGTACGAGCCCCGGCTCACCGCCGGCCCGGGACATCAGCGGCTCCTGGTACGATCCTTCGCATAACGGCGAGGGCTTCGTGGTGCAGCAGCTGAACAACGCCCAGGCCTCGGTTTTCTGGTTCAGCTACGACGCAGAAGGCAACCAGGCCTGGATGCACCAGACCGGTGCCGTCGAGGGCGACCGGATCTTTTTCAGCGATCTGCTCAGGCCTACGGGCGGGCGCTTCGGGCGCTCCTTCGAGCCGGACGACGTCAGGTTAACGCCCTGGGGCGAACTGGAACTACAGCTGGACTGCAACGGCGGACACGCCGTCTATGCGCCCGCGGATAAGGCTTTCACTTCCGGTAGCCAGCAACTGCTCAGCCTGACACGCCTCGAGGGATCCGGCTGCTCTGCCTACGAGTAGTAGGACCGGTACCACTCCACGAACCGCCCGACTCCGTCCTCCAGGGGCGTCGCCGGGTGATAACCGATATCTTCCACCAGGCTTTGCACATCGGCATAGGTGTCGGGCACGTCGCCGGGCTGCAGCGGCAGCATGATTTTTTCGGCTTTCTTACCCAGTGCGTCTTCCAGCACTTCGATGAACCGGCCCAGTTCCACCGGGTTGTTGCTGCCGATGTTGTACAGCCGCCACGGCGCGCTGCTGGTGGCCGGATTGGGGTGCTCGCCGTTCCATTCCGGGTCGGGCCTGGCCGGCCGGTCCAGCGTGCGCACGACACCCTCGACGATGTCGTCGATGTAGGTGAAATCGCGCCGGTGCCTGCCGTAGTTGAACACCTTGATCGGCTCGCCGGCCAGGATGGCCCGGGTGAACAGCACGGGCGCCATGTCGGGCCGCCCCCACGGGCCGTACACGGTGAAGAAGCGCAGGCCGGTGGTGGGCAGGCTGTAGAGATGCGCGTAGGCGTGCGCCATCAGCTCGTTGGACTTCTTGCTGGCCGCGTACAACGAAACCGGGTGGTCGACGTTGTCCCCCACCGAGAACGGCATGGATTCGTTGGCGCCGTAAACCGAGCTGGACGAGGCGAATACCAGGTGCTGCACGCCGCCGTGGCGGCAACCTTCCAGCACATTGAGAAAGCCCAGCATGTTGCTTTCGGCATAGGCGTGCGGGTGATCGATGGAATAACGCACGCCGGGTTGCGCGGCCAGGTTGACGACCTTGTCGAAGTTGCCTTCGGCGAACAGGGATTCCATCGCCGGGCGGTCGGCAATGTCCAGTTTCCGGAAAACGAAATTCTCGGGTGAAGCGGCTGCCGCGTGTTCCAGGCGGGCTTTTTTCAGGGCGACGTCGTAATAGTCACTGAGGTTATCCACCCCGGTGACGTGGTCGCCTCTTGCGAGCAGGGCCCGGCAAACTTCGCTGCCGATAAAGCCTGCCGCTCCGGTGACCAGAATTCGTTCTGCGCTTTTCATACGCGCATTGTAACTTCTTCCCGGAATTTCTTGTGCTATCATTTCCAGTCTGTACGTCTTTGACTCGAGGAATTTAAGTGAAGGCAATTACCCGATCCTTATTACCCGCCATGATCGCCGCGGCCCTGGCCCCGGGCGTGTGGGCGCAGGATAGTGGTGAATGCGAGGAACTCGAGGGCACGCCTCCCGGCATGTACACCACCACCGATGAAGGCAAGACCTACATGGTCAAGGACGGCAAAACCGTGGAGCTGAACGCCGGCCAGGCCGGTTTTGCGGACGAGGGCACCGTCAAGTGCATCAAGGCGCCGCCGGCTTTCCTGGACTGGCCCTGCTCCACCACGGCCGCCCAGAGCCGCATGTTCAACACCTACACGGTCGAGGAGCTGGAAACCGCCAACAAGATGAAAGAAGTCGTGGAACGGTATTTCAACGTTCCGGAAGTGCTGGCGCCGATTCCGAACTGGATCGACGGTGAGTACAACGCGATTTTCAACTACGAAGACATCATCCAGTTCTCTTCCACCGATTACTGGTATCTCGCGAACGCGGACCGGCCCTTCCTGGATCCGAAGCGGCCGCGGTCGTTGCTGATCTCGCTTTATGTCGGCACCAACCAGGTGGTGATAGACGCCAACGCGATCGACGCCCTGCGCAAGGACATCGGCTCCAACGATATCCCGGTCACGTTCGTGTTCAACGACTCCAACGTGGTGCCGATCAGCTACTTCGGCGCGAATGTCAGCCTCGAGGAAGCCAGCAAGGCCTTCAAGGAACGCGGTATCAAGATTGCCGAGGTACCGATGTGGTGGCTGGGCGATTACCACCTGCGGCCGACGATCACCGAATTCGAGAAGTTTTTCGACATCCCGCCACTGGAGGATATCTCCGCGAACAAACAGGCCAAGCTCAAAGCGGACCTTGAAACCAACGGCTTCACCCGCAAACCGATCCTGGTCACGCTGTTCCAGGATACCGGCACGATGGCGGTCGACCAGCCGGAGCGGGTGCGGATGGCTGCCTCGCTGGGTATGCCCGATATTCCCACCGTGCTGGTCTTTATCGAGCCAGACACGGTCCTGGCCCGCTGCGGCCCCGGCACCCCGGCCGGCAGCAGCACGGTTTCCGGCTCGACCACGCCGATTGGCGGCGCCGCGGTTCCGCCGGGAACGCCGGTGGTGCCGCCGCCGACCGAACCCGAGGCCAGCGGCTCGTAAGGGCCACCCCGCTTCCATAAAAAAGGCCCGCATCTGCGGGCCTTTTGTTTATTTGATGTTCCGATTCAGTCGGTGAATTCTTCCAGGCCGTCCTGGGCACACACTTCGTCACCGCACAGCATGATCGAGAACTCGGTGCCGCGCACGCCCATCAGCGCCACCGGGGTGCGAACCTTGTAGTTCTCCGGGTTCGACTTGGCCATGGCGCCGGTGATGACCCTGAGGCCGCCTTCCACCAGGTTCAGGGTCGCTGCGTCGTCGTCGTTACCTGCATACAGGTACTGTTCGATGATCAGCGTGGAGTCGGGACGCACCGTGACCTTGGCGCCGTCTTCGAACTGCAGCACCGCGAAGCTGCGGTTGCTGGTCATGATTTCGTCGCTGACGAAGATGAAATCACCCTGTTTCAGTTCCCGTGAACCGCCGTTCGACAATGCGATCACTTCTCCTCGGGAAGCCACCACCATGCCGGAACTGTCCTGCGCTGCCGCAACGGTCGATACAGCAAGACCGGCGGCGAGAACCACGCTTCCTAAAATTCCGTTTATCAATTTCATGTTTATCCAGACCCTTTTTTGTTGCTGTTTTGTAAACCCTGTCACTTGAACTACAGCCCTTCGTGCGAAAGGTTGGTAACCCCGCATATCCCTTTTTTCGCAGTTCAAGGTTTACAACCAGCTGAAACCATTGAAAACATTATTTTATTATGTTCGCTCGCGAGTCCTTGCGGGCAGATATTACTTCCACACCGTTAATAATAGCATACTTTGTTGTCAACGCTATCTTCCTGTAATTGCGACTAAAATCGCGTCTACTTGGTTTGGAATGTGAAGACGCCGTCCCAGTCCTCGCCAGGCGGATTTTCCCTGAAATGCGCAATGCGGTCGAGGTACAGTTTGTATAGAAAGCAATCCGGTTCGTTCTCGAGCAGCTTGTGCAGCATTTCCTCGGCCGGGCCCCACTCCTGGCTGCGGTACAGGAACAGGAAGTGCTTGAATTGCCGCGCCCGGTCGATCACCTCGGGATCTACTTCTTCCTCCAGGCCCAGCGGTTCGAGAATGGTCACACCGTGATCCTTGCCTTTCACGCGCACTTTGTCCAACTCACGGTAGACAAAGCGCCCGGCGCTGTGCGCGGTGTCCTCGCTGACCACGAAGGACACGCCGTACATCTTGGTGATGCCCTCGAGACGCGAGCCCAGGTTTACCGCGTCGCCGAGCACGGTGTAGGCCTTGCGGAACTTCGAGCCCATGTTGCCCACGCTCATCATGCCGGTGTTGATGCCCACTCCGATCTTGATCTCGGGCCAGCCTTTTTTCTGGAAATCGACGTTCAGCTCGTCCAGCGCCTCGAGCATGGCCATGCCCGCGCCCACCGCCTGGTCTGCGTGGTGCGGATGGAACACCGGCGCGCCCCAGAAGGCCATGACGGCGTCGCCGATATACTTGTCGATGGTGCCCAGGGACTCGTGCACGATACGCGTCATCGGGGTCAGGTATTCGTCCATCAGGTCCGACAACTCGCCCGCGTCCAGTCCCTCTGAAATGGTGGTGAAGCCGCGGATATCGGTGAACAGCACGCTCAGCTCGCGTTTTTGCGAGGCCAGCGAGTAGTTTTCCGGGTCGCGGCTCATTTCCTTCACCAGGTCAGGCGGGACGTACTGGCCGAACAGGCTGTCCATGTGCGAGCGGCTGCGGGTTTCGAAGAAATAGCCGAACAGCATGTTGATGGTGTAAATGGCGAACAGCGTGTACAGCGTCATCGCCAATGGCAGCACGTGCTGCACCACGTCCCACATGTAGAAGTTCACGGCCAGCGCCGCGAGGCCCAGCACGGCGGTAACCAGCGTGGAGATGACCGGCGACAGCAGCGGCAGCAACAGCGCGCTGAGCAGGCCGAACGCGGCCACGGTGATCATCTCCGCCGCCGCCGTGTAGGCCGGCTCCCAGCGGAAGCTGTTGTCCAGGATTCCGGCAATGACGTTGGCGTGCACCTCCACCCCGGGGTAAATCGAGCCGAACGGCGTGGTACGCAAATCCTCCATGCCGGGCGCAGTACCCCCGATCAGCGCGATGCGGCCGTCGAACACGCCAGGGTCCTCCACGGTGCCGCTGATCACCTCGCCGATCGAGACATACGGAAAGCTGCCCGCCGGGCCGCGGAACGGCACCAGCACCGCACCTTGCGGGTCGATCGGAATGCGGGCGCCGGTGCCGGCGATCTCCAGGCCTTCCAGCGGCGGGTAGTCGCCCATCCAGGTCGAGGCGTCGACGAACACCGGAATCGAGATATCGTTCATGAAGGTGGCGGCCGTGGCCAGCGACAGCGACTCGTATACGCCCAGCTCGAATTCATGCAGCAGCGGCGTGCGGCGCACCACGCCGTCCGGATCGATCAGCGGGTTGTTGATGAAACCGGCCGTGTAGGCCGAATCCATCAGCACCGGCAGGGTTGAACTGAAGCCGGCGCCGCGCGGCAGGTAGACACTTTCCATCATCGACTCGTGCAACTCGAAGCCCGGGAAAGGCAATTGGCCGGTCTCGAACGCCGTTTCCTCGTTGGAATCGAAGTAATAACCCAGGATGGTCGGGCCGTTCTGCATCGACTCGGCGAACAGCCGGTCGCGATCGATCAGCGGCTCGAATGCATCCAGCTTCTGGCGAAATGCTTCGTCGCCCTCCTGTTCCGCCAGCACGCGCAGCAGGTCGACATCGGCGCTTTCATCGCGTTCGGCGAACAGCACATCGAAGGCCACTACGGCGGTGCCGTAGTCCCACAAGTTGTTCATCATGTCGGCGAACTTCTCGCGCGTGAACGGCCAGTGCCCATGCGCTTGCAAACTGGCCTCGTCGATGGCGACGATCACGATGCGGTCGTCCGTGCCGCCGGGCGCGGTCAGGCGCACGCGCGTGTCGTACAGCAGGTTTTCGATCTGGTCGATGTACGGCACTTCGTACATGCCGGCAACGTGGCCCAGGACGCCCAGGGTCGTCAGGATGGCCAAAGAGGCCCGCGCCAGGTAGCGTTTGAAGCCGACGTGGCTAAAGATGGAAAATGAAAGTTTCAGCGCCACTCGTTTATTTCAGCGAACCACGCATCCTGTCTTTCAGTACTTCCCAGTCCATGTTCGACGATTTGTCGATGCGCTCGGCGTCGACACCGTCCGGCCACGGATAGTAACCGCTGACCAGGCCGCCGTCGGTCCAGTGATGCAGCGTCGGCGGCACCGGCATCGGGTCGAACGACGGCGCGATATCGATCACCCGCCCGGCAATCAACTGGTGCGCGATGGCGCCGGCCATCTGCACCGGCACGTCACCGATCATGCCGCTGAGGTCGAAGTGGCCGTGGCCGCAGATCACCTTCAGCACCTGCGGGTGCTCGGCCAGCAACTCGCCGATGCCCTGGTACCAGTCCGGGCCGACCATGTCGATGAACCCCACGCCGGTGGTCATTGGCGGATGATGAATCGCGACCAGCGTGGGCTGATCGGAGCTTTCCAGTTCGTAGCGCAGCCACTGCAGGCGGCGCTCGCCGAAACACGGCAGTTCGCTGCCGTCCAGGTGGCTGTTGAGCATCAATGTGCGGAAATCCGGACCCTCGATGGCGTACTGGTAATGCGGCGCCTCCCCCGGGAACATCTCGGTGTCGCCGAAAAACTCGGCCATGTAGTACGGGTTGTCGTGGTTGCCGGGCATCAGGTAAACCGGCATCGCGAGCGGCGCGATCAGGTCCCTGAAATGACTGTAGGTCCTGGCGCCCGGATGCTCTACCAGGTCGCCGGTAATCAGCACCAGGTCCGGCCGCGGGCGCATCGAGTTGATCTGCGAAACCGCCTCCGCCAGATGCCGGGCGGTATCGGCCATGCCGTAGAGCAGAGTCCCCCTCTCCACCACGTGCGTGTCTGAAATCTGAACCAGCAATGTCAATTGATTCTCCCTTTTACACTAATTATTCTAGCTGAGAATTTCTTTCCGGTCAGGTTTGTAGTGATTTCTTGACTGGCGCTTGTCCCTGAAAGCGTCCAGCTGGTTATCAATTCCGGCCTGGATGGCGCGCTGCAGGGTCCATGCCGCTTCGAACCGGTTCAGGTAAACATAGTCCGCTCCGGCCTCGTAAACCTTGTGGATTTCGTCAGTTGCAATCGCATTCGCGATGATCTCGGCATTGGGCGCCATTTCGCGCACCACGTGCACCAGGCCCTTGTTGTCGATGCCGCGCAAAAGATCGTCCGGAATCGTACAGACGATGACCTGGCAATGGTTTAAACCAAGATGATGCAGGGTCTCCGGATTGGCCAGGTCGCCATATTTAACGGTGGCGCCGGTCTGGCGGATGCCCTCGTGCAGCGCGACGTTGAAATCGATTACCAGCGTTTCTTTGACCAATTCCGGATCAGCCTGGGTCAGGTTATACAGCAGAGACGAGGCGTCGCGATGGAAGCCCAGTAGCGCCAGCTTGTATCCCTTGCCCTCTTCCCGCGACAGTTCCGGCGGCGCCTTGAAGCCGACTTTTTCCAGCAGCGGCCGGATCCAGCCGTGGATCTCGTAGGCGCGGCCGTACATGACCGGCGTGGCCAGCGCGGTGATCACGAACGCGAAAATCACCGAACTGGTCAACGCCGGGCTCAGGTGCCCCAGCTTGACACCGAGGAACGCGATGACCAGGCCGAATTCAGAAATCTGCGCCAGGCGGATCGAGCTGACCTGGGCGTTACGCTGGTCGACCCCGGTGAAATAGAACAGCGGAAAGAAGATGAACTGGCGGGCCAGGATGGCGAGCACGGCCAGCACCACCGCGATCACGATCACGTCGATGCCTTCCGGCATCGGGATGCTGATGCCCAGGGCCACGAAGAACAGCGTGATGAAAAAGTCTTTCACAGTGGCGACCTTGGTGATGATCTCGGTCGAGGAAGGCAGGTTGGCGATACTGGCGCCGGCGATCAGCGCCGCCATGCCGGAACCCACGGCCATGTGGAAGTTCTTGCCGTAGGTCGCCATGAATATATTGTCCAGGTTGACGCCGAGAAAGACCACGACAAAACACCAGGCCAGCGCGCCCAGCAAAGTCATTTCCGGAGTCTTGGCGATCCAGGTAAAGGCGCGGCCAACGAAAGACAGCGCGATGATAACCGTGAACAGGCTGAGCAGCAGGATGCCCAGGAACGACATCGCGATCAGGCTGATCTCCGGGTTCTGCAGGTTCGGCTGGATCAGGATGGCGACAATGACCCAGATGTCCTGGAAAATCAGCATACCCAGCGCCAGGCGCCCGGGCACGGTGTCCAGCTCGAAATGCTCCTGGAACAACTTCACCACCAGCAGGGTCGAGGAACCGGCGATGACCACGCCAAGGTACAGCGCCGCGTACGGGCTCTCGGCCAGCATGGTGCCGCCCACGCCCAGCCAGATCAGGAACTTGACCGACAACACGCCGAACAGGATGGTCAGCGGGTACTGCAGCAAACCGGAAATAATGATGGCTTTGCCGCTGCCGAGGATTTTCTTGAAGTCGATTTCCAGCCCGATCAGGAACAGCAGCAGGATGAAACCCAGCTGGGCGATGGTGTCGATGTTCTCCGGGTCGGTCACCTGTTTCAGGCCGATCGGGCCGATCAGGATGCCGGCCAGCAGGAAGGCGGCGATGCTGGGGATTTTCAGCCGCGTGAAGATCACTCCCAGGACCCCGGCGACCAGCAGGCTGAGGCCGATATCGTGCACCAGTGAAGGCATTTCGCCGCCGGCGGCCCAGGCTGCGGGAGACAGCAGGATCAGTACGAGAGTTAGCAAAATCCGGCTTGGCGTTAGGGTCATTTCTTTTCTTTTCCTGATTGGGGGGTGGAGCAAGGTGACTAGCATAAAGATTTCGGGAAAAGATTTGTAGCTAAAAAACTTTGCTGATGGGGGTGGAGGGGACGGCCACCTCATGCCTGGACACGCTGGAACACGTCCCTGTTCGCTCGTAGCGCAGTCAACGGAACG
Organism: Lysobacterales bacterium; assembly: GCA_013042915.1. Lineage (GTDB taxonomy): Bacteria > Pseudomonadota > Gammaproteobacteria > Xanthomonadales > SZUA-36 > JABDPF01. The sequence goes on along the minus strand of JABDPF010000073.1, from coordinate 8,878 downwards.
AGTGCGGTTTCGCCGCAGGCGAAGAAGCGCTCGCGGAGTGACGCAGCGCGTACGCTCCCGGCGTGTTATGGTCCTGGAGCGAGGTACGCGTCCCCTCCTTCAGGCTTCAGTTCGGGTTTTTACAACAGATCTTTTAGGGTTTGGGTGGTGATGTTGGCTCCGCAGATGACGATGGCGACGTTTTTGGAGTTGAAGCGGGCGGGGTTTTTCTGGAAAGCGGCGAGGGCCACCCCGGCGGCGCCTTCTATTATTTTGTGATGGTGGTTGGCCATCCAGCGGATGGCGTCGGCGATTTCGGTTTCGCTGGTGAGGATGTAGTCGTCGACGCCCTCGCGGCACAGGTCGAAGGTGATGGAGCCGGGTTCGCAGCCGCCGGCGGAGCCGTCGGACAGGGTTTCCATGGGTTCGTCGAGGTTGACGATCTGGCCCTGTTGCACGCTGAGGTACATTTCCGGGGAGTTTTCGGGCAGGCAGCCGATGATTTCGGTTTTCGGGCGGTGGCGCCGGACCCAGGCGGCGATGCCGGAGATCAGCCCGCCGCCGCCGACGGTGGCCAGGATCACGTCGACCTCGGGCATCTGTTCGAGGATTTCCTTGCCGACGGTGCCCTGCCCTGCGATCACCACCGGGTCGTTATAGGGCGAGACCCAAGCCATCCCCCGCTGTTCGGCCTGAGCGCGGGCGTGCAGTTCGGTCTCGAGGCAGCCGTTGCCGTGGAAGGCCAGTTCCACGTCGTAGTGTTGCAGCGCTTCGACTTTCGAAGGTTCGGCGTTTTCCGGCAGGTAGATCAGGCCGCGGTCGCCGGATACGGTCAGCGCCCGTGCGAAACCCTGGGCGTGGTTGCCGCTGGAGGCGGTCAACAGGCCGGCCGCTTTCTGCTCTGCGCTCATTGACAGCACTTTGTTCAGCGCGCCGCGCGCCTTGAACGATCCGGTGTACTGCTCGCTCTCCAGCTTCAGGCCCACGGTGCCGCGGTTCATTTCGCCCAGGTAAACCGACTCGAACAATGGCGTGTACAGCACGTGCGGCCCGATCCGGCGGGCGGCGCGTTCGATTTCTTCCGGCAAGTGCAGTTGTTCGGCTCGGCTCATTAAAAATTGCCTGAATTTCCTGTGCTATGATTTCTGCTCCCTGGCCTGGGCATGATAACGGCTTCAGATACCAATATGCTCGACACATTTCTTAAAGCCCTGATCTCACTGCTGCCCGTGATTGTGCTGGTGATCGTGCTGTTCCGCCTCGACAGCCACCGCCTGCTCGGCACGCATTTCATGATCCGTATTTTCCTGGCCGGCTGCGCCACGGCTTATGTCTGTTCCTGGATCAACGCCTTCGCGCTGCAGTTCATCGCGATCGATTTTGAGCGCTATTCCCGACTGATCGCGCCGCTGGTGGAGGAGACGGTCAAGGCCAGCATCCTGGTTTACCTGTTCCGCACCAACCGGATCGGCTTCCTGATCGACGCCGGCATCCTGGGGTTCACCGTGGGCGCCGGATTTTCGTTCGTGGAGAACATCTACTACCTGCACTTCGCCTCGGATGCGCATTACGGGGTCTGGGCGGTGCGCGGTTTCGGCACTGCGATCATGCACGGCGGCGCCACCGCTCTGTTCGCCATCGTGTCGGAAACCCTGACCCAGCGGCACCTGAAAATGAACCCGCTGCTTTACCTGCCCGGGCTGATCGTGGCCTTTTTGCTGCACGCGATTTTCAATCATTTCCCCATCTCGCCGGTGCTTTCCACCACCGTCACGCTGTTGATTTTGCCGACCATCCTGTTCCTGTTGTTCGAGCGCGACGCCACCACCATCCACAATTTCCTGGAGCTGGATTTTGCCACCCACAAGCGGCTGCTGCGGCAAATTGAACACGGCGAGTACACGGGCTGTGAAGCCGGGCGCTTTCTGAAAGACATGCAGGATAAACTGGAAGCGCCGGTGGCGGCTGAAATGCAGGAGTATTTCCGGCTGCATACGGAGCTCGTGCTCAGTGCGGAGAGCATTCTGCTGGGCAGGGAACAGGGCGTGGATCTCGAGATCGGCGACCGCATCAAGGACCGGCTGCAGCGCATGCACGCGCTGGAACAGCATATCGGCAAGGCCGGCCTGCGCGCGCTGCGCCCGCACCTGCAGTTCACCGCCAAGGATATGTGGGAGATTCACATGCTGGAAGAACAGGCAACCGGAACGGCGTAGATCAATTTGCTCCGAGGCCGCAGGCGGGAGCAGGGAAGCAAGAATCCTCTACTTCAGTTCGAGGAACAGCCGCCGGTTCATGTAGGTGATGCGGTTGCCCAGGGTGCGCGCGACCAGTTCGTGGATGGAGGCGCTGAGCATCAGGTTGCCGGTATCCAGTTCCGCCAGCCGTTCGGATGTGAGGTGGTACAGCACCGACGGCTCGTTGGCGACCACGCTGGCCGTACGCAAATGATCAGGCGTGTAGGCCGACATCTCGCCGATCAGTGAACCGGGCCGGAACTTTTTGACCCGTTTCCAGCCATCCTGCTCGGTGCTGATCAGGGCCGTCATCGTGCCCCGGTCCAGGATGTACAGGCCGGTGTCCTCGTCGCCCTGCTCGAACAGTTTTTCACGCTCGTCCACCTCAACTTTGACCATCGCTTCCATCAGGATATCGACTTTTTCGGGGTCGTCGAAAATCTGCAGCAGGTGGTCCCGCACGGATTTTTCCAGCGCTCCGCCGTCGTAAACCGAGAGCAGAACATCTTCCATGTACTCGACCGCGTAATCGGCCTCCGGAAAAATCAGCGGCTCGCCCTGGTCACGGCTGACCGCATCCATCATCAGCAGGCTGTTGCGAGTCTCCATGCTTACACCGGAATACATCAGCTGCACGCCGGATATCTCGCACAGGGTCTTGATCTGCACGAAGGTGTTGAGCGCCGAAATGTCCATTCCGGTGACGCGCTTCAGGTCCAGCAGGATGCCGCGGTAATTCGAGCTGCGCACCTTGGCATCGTCGCGGATGGTGTCGAGGATAGCGTTGGCGGTGCCGAAAAACAGGAAGCCGCGCAACGTGTAGACCAGGCACTCGCCGCCGTGCTGGTCCAACACCTTATTGCTTGACTGCGAGCGTTCCACCGAGCTGCGGTAGCCGGCCAGCGAGTACTGCCCCTGGATGGCGCTGATCATGCTGTACCGCAGAACGAACAGCAGCAATGCCAGCAGCACGCCTACCGCGATGCCCGGCATGAAGCCGACAAATATCACGGTGCCCAGGATGATCAGCACAATGGCGAAATCGATCGGCTGGAAACCGCGGACGTTTTCGTACATCCATTCGTAGAACAGCTGGTAGGCAAACAGGAACACCGTGGCGCCTACCAGCAGCTTGGGCATCCAGGGGATGATGTAGCTGCCGAACACGGCCATCACCACGCACACCAGGCTCGAAATAATGGGCATCCAGCGACTGGAGGCGCCGAACTCTTCGTACAGCGTGGAGGCGATGACGTCGGTCGAGCCCGGCGGGCTGGCGATCACCGCATTCAGCACGATGCCTTTACCCATGTCTTCCATTTCGCGGGAGGTGTCCAGGTCGTGGCTGCCGGCCGCCATCAGGGCCGAAAGCGACATCGACTGGGTCAGCAGCGCGAGGAACGCGATGGTCAGAATCTGCGGCACCACCGACAGAACGAACGCGGTGTCCACCTGGCTCCAGGACAGGCTTTTGACCAGGCCGAGCGCGCCGCCGGTGTCGGCCGGTATATCGAACAGCCAGCCCTGGCTGATCAGCTCCTGCATGCCCTGGCCCTTGACGGTGGCGGCCGCATAGAACGCGATCACCAGGCCAATCGAGGCCACCGGCAGCGCCCAGGCTCTGCGGATGCTGGTAACGGCGACCAGCAACACAATCGCACCGGCGATAAACAGCAACAGGCGGGACAGGTTTTCAGGTTGCCGCAGGGCTTCGATCAGGCCCAGCGAGACCGTCTCATCGACGGCAATGCCGACACCGGCTTCCAGCAGCAGCCAGCCGATGCCCGCCATGAACCCGCAGATCACCGGGTACGGCATCAGTTCCAGTAGGCGGGTCAGGCCGTAATGGCCAACCGCCCAGAAGAAAAACGCCACGCCCAGCGAAGACAGCGACATGATGACCAGCATGGTCGCCAGCCCGTTTTCGTTGACGGCCTGTTCACCCATGGTGGTGACCATCAGCCCCGCAATGGAGGCGAGGATGACCACTGCCTGTTCGTCCAGGCTGACGATATGCAGGCTTTTGTCCGAGGTGACGGCAACGTAGATGCCCAGCATGGCCCAGCCGCAGAGCAGGATCACGATCAGCAGCGGCAGGAAATGCGCCATCGCGCCGGCGAAAATGACCGTCGCGAAGGCGTAACACCAGAGCGCGTTGTCCAGCCCGTCGAACACACCGAGCGAAACGTCGGCGAACAGGGATTTGGACTTATAGCCGGTTTTTCGAAGTTTTAACGATGATTCCACCGGCGATATGGTACGCGAAATCTGATCTCGTGGGGGAAACTAGATTCGCGTACCACAGCGAGCATTAATCAAGGTCAGGGCGATGCGATTGTGAACCCCAGTTGCGTCGCCACACCGTCCCATCCGTAGCCGGTAGCCGAGGCACCGCTGACGGCCGCCGTGTAGCTGCCGGTAGCGGTGCCGCCAACACCTTTCTTGTTGGGTTTCGCGGTGGACCAACTGGCCTCGGCATAGCCTTCGGCGTCGGAAACCCCGCTCACCAGGCTGGCCGATTCGGGGCCGCTGATGGCCAACTGGAAGCTCGCGCCCTGCAGAGCATTGCCGTTCTCGTCGGTGATGCGACCGCGGAAGATGACCTGGTCACCCTGCACGAACTGATCGGTGAGCACCCATTCCGTGGTGGCGTGTTTACCCTTGCCCTGTCGCACCCACTTACCGGTCTCCAGGCTGGAAACGCCGGCTGCCTGCTGCTGTCCCGGCGGTTGCGGGGTGGCGCAGGCGATGTTGCTGAAGGCCGACTCGCATTCGGCGGTTTGGGCGGTCAGCATGTAGCAGTATTCCTGGCCGTTGGTCAGGCCAGAATCGATGAAGCTGCACTCCCCGGAAAGGCATCCGGAATCGGCCACCCACTGGGATTTGCCGGACTGGTCGTAATAAATGCCGTACGCGGTAACAGCGCTGTCCGCCAACGCGGACCAGGCCAGTGTGACCTCCTTATCGCCGCCCACCGCCAAGTCGAGCACGGGCGGAACCGCTTCACACGAAGGCGGCGCCGCACCCCAGTTGGCGGCGGCCATGACCACCGGTTCCGCCATCACGCTCGAATTCGCATCCGGCAGAGCCGCATTGCGCCAGGCGTCGAACATTACGTCGCCTTCTGCGCCCAGGAAAGCGTTACCGCCGTCGTTGGCCAGCGCCAGGAACTGAATGTACTCCCAACTGGTCGGCTGGTACATCAGGTTGACATCAGCATGCGTGGCGCCCGGCGGCGGGGTGAAATCGACTTCATCGTAGTGGTCGTAGAAAACGCCGCCGTTTTCCGCCAGGTCGAACTGGCTTTCCGGCACCGGCAGCGCATTGCGCTGTTTGGCGATGGCGTGACGCATGCGATACGGCGGGATCCGGTTGTCGCTGGTCACGATATTGTTCAGGACGAAATGGAAGGTCTCGTGATGCGGCCCCAGGCCCCCAGACGCCAGTTCGCCCAGGGTGTGAAGAACGGCACCTGTTTCCCGGTCGTACTCCAGCGCCAGGTCGGCGGCGTAGCCAAGGCTGCGCAACTGGCTGGCCCACTGCTGCGTCATGCCCATGTGGGCTTCATACACCCGGGTGGTTTCCGGGTTGAGCAAAGTCCGGACGGTGATGTTCTCACCTTTATGCACAACGGCCAGGTCGCCGTACTTGCCGTCTTCTCTCAGTAAATTTTCCGCAGAATCGTACCACTTGACGTTCAGCCACATGCGGCGTCCTTCCGGGTAGCCTGAGATCAGCTTATGGCCGGTGTGGTTGGTGACCTTGACCTCGACCCCGCCGTTCTCGTCCCCGACCTCCAGGCTGGCCGCCAGCTGAAGTTGTTCCAGCGCCCGCGATCCGCCGTCGTACATGGCCGAAACCAGTTCCGCGCTCATGCCGCCGCCAAGGCGCAGCAGGCCGCGTTGATTAAGGTAGTCAATCACCGCCGGCATCCAGTAGTTGCCGCCGGTCATGTCGTGCAGCGGAAGGTCCGTGCGCACCGGAACGCCGCGCTTGTTGGCGCCGGTGCCGGTCACCGGCCGCATATGGCAGGTCTGGCAGCTGAAATAGCGGTCCGCGGAGGGGTTCTGATAGTTGGCGCTACGCGCGCCGCCGTCGGTAGCCGCCTGGTAAACCGCTTCCAGCACACCGCCGGAAGGAAAGTCATCCGGCTGGCCGGGATAATCATCCACCAGTGTCTCGGAAATCATCCCCGCTTTGTATTCACTAAAGGTTCGCTCAACGATGCCGTAGGCATAAGGCGGATTGTTGAACGCGGCCTTGCCTTCCACCGGCCCGCCCGGCGTACCGGCCGTGACTACCGGGTCCTGCAACAGCGCCTGGCCGTGATTGTGCGCCAGGTCGCCGGTCACGGGATTGGAAACGTCGTGACAGGTGCCGCAAAAATCACGGTCACGGTGAAACAGGGACTGCATGAACTGGTGCCGGGCTTCGGCGTCGTTGTAAGGACCCAGCTTATCGCTGCCGCCCCACATCGAAGACATGCCGGAGCCGTAAAAACCCTCCCCGCTGCCGTTTGCGGCGAACACACCAAACTGGTTGCCGGGATGCTCTGAGTCATCCGGATTGGTCAGCTTGTGGCAGTAATCGCACTCAACGCCGTCTGAATCACTGGCCGCCAGGCCGGAGCCGTCAGTGGGCGTCGAGCGCCCGGCCAGCCAGCCGCCGGTGCTGTGACAGCGGATGCACAAATCACCCGCGCCATCGAAATCCTGCTCGGCCACGGCCACCGTGGCCCAGAAAATCGGATCACGGCCCGCATGGGCCATCATGCTGCCGCGCCAGTTGTGCGCCGGCTCGACTGCGGTGTTGTAGCCGCCGTGACAGTTGTCACATTTATTGGGGGATTCGAGATTGCCGATTTCCGTGGGCTGGGTGCCCGGCATTTGAATGTCGGTGGGAACTATGTCAGCTGCAAACACCGTACTGCTTAGTAGTAACCCGCCGCACAGGAAAGTGAATTTCACGAAGCGCTGCATGGCTCGTGTCTCCTCTGGCAGATTGAGTCATAACCTTTTTTATTTTGTCCGAGCCTGGGTTGCAAATTTCAAAAATGCAATGACCTGCGTCAAGAGGATTTGGATGTGGGCCTATTTTGGGAAAACGGGGTGCTGTTGGGGGAGGGATTGATCGAAACCATCCCTGGTTTCGACCCTTCGGGCGCACTTCGTGCGTCCAAATCTGTTCCTGACAAACAAGGAGTCTCGCTTCCCTGCTCCCGCCTGCGGCGGAAGGCGGCTGCACTCGACAGCAATTTTTAAAGAGATCGAACCCGGCAACCTGCGGTTGCCTAGTGCTCTTAACCCGACCTCTTTGTCAGATTCAAAAAAACCCGCTCAAGGCGGGCTTTTTTAAATCTGGCGGAGAGGGAGGGATTGATCAAAACCATCCCTGGTTTCGACCCTTCGGGCGCACTTCGTGCGTCCAAATCTGTTCCTGACAGATTTGTCGAACCCGGCAACCTGCGGTTGCCTAGTGCTCTTAACCCGACCTCTTTGTCAGATCTAAAAAAACCCGCTCAAGGCGGGCTTTTTTAAATCTGGCGGAGAGGGAGGGATTCGAACCCTCGGTACGGTTCAACACCGTACACTTACTTTCCAGGCAAGCCCGTTCAACCACTCCGGCACCTCTCCGTATCCTGGACTTCTTGTGAAGGGCGGCAATTTTAGGTGATGCGCGGTGCTTTATCAATGGAATTCCATTAGAGTAGCCGCTGTTCTCCGCTTGCAGACAGGAACTAACCGCCCATGCCCAACCTGCGATTTCAGCTATTCGTGTTGATCGTGACGGCCGCTTTGCTCCAGGCCTGTGCCTCGGCGCCGGCCTCTGCCCCTGGTCCGCCGACCAGCGCCGCTCCGGTGCAGCAGGCAGCCATGGCGCAGAACCTGGTGGCGGCGACGGATGACCTGGCCATGGTCGGTGACATTTCCCTGCAAATGGCGGAACGGTACGGCGCGGACCGGGTGCTGGTCGTGTTCGATATCGACAACACGCTGCTGGCGATGGAACAAGGGCTGGGTTCCGACCAGTGGTATTACTGGCAGAAGGACCTGGCGACGATGGACCCCTGCAGCACGGCGCTGGTGCAGAACCTGCTCAAGGCGCAGGGCGCGCTGTTTTACGCCAGCGCCATGCGGTTGACCCAGCCGGACGCCGCGGCGCAGGTGAGGCGGCTGCAGGATGCCAGGTTGCCGGTGATCGCGCTGACCTCGCGCGGACCGGAATACAGCCTGCAGACCTTCCGTGAACTGCGCCGCAACGGCATCAGCTTCTGGCCGTCCGCCCTACCCCCGGCGCGCGGTTACCCGGAGCGTTTCATCCCGGCAGGCGGCAGCCGTGAAGCGCTGTACCAGGACGGCGTGTTCCTGACGGCGGGCCAGCACAAGGGCGCGATGCTCAAGGCTCTGCTGGACAAGACAGGCACCGCCCTGCCCGCCGTGATCGTGGTGGCGGACGACAAGGCTGAAAACCTGGAAGCGATCATGGAAACTTTCGGTAAGTCAGGCGCACACGTGCATGCCTGGCGTTACAGCGCCGAAGACCCCAACGTGGCCGCACTGAACACCCGGCAGGCGGCAGCGCAGTGGCAAGCTACCCTCCCCGCTCTGATGATTCTGGAAGAAGTATTCGGCCCGGATAATTTCGACCTGCCCGAACCCGCC
>JABDPF010000048.1 GCA_013042915.1 Lysobacterales bacterium | reverse complement strand
TGGCTGGCCATGACCCGAAAAAACGCCGGTAGCGAGGACGTCAACAGCTACATGCTGACCACCGTGGTGGGTGACCAGACCCGATTCCTGTTCGCTGACGCGTTTCCCGACATGAAAGCATGGGCGGCCGCCAAGTCAGCCGAGGACTCTGAGGAAGGCGCCGCCATCGAGGCGATGTTCGACGAGCTGATGGAGTGTACGGATAACCGGCTTTACAACTCGAAAATGCAATAATTCATACACGCCGGCGAGAAAAAAAACCGGGCCTTCTGGCCCGGTTTTTTTATGCCCTGAGTCAGGCTCTGGCGATTGACTTGCCTTTCGAACCGAGGTCCTCGCAAGCTTCCTGCAGACGGTCGACGATGCCGACTTCGCCGGCACGCAGGTACTTGCGCGGATCGTAGAATTTCTTGTACGGGGTGCCGTCTTCGGGATCCACCTGGTACTTGAAGGCTCTCTCGTTTTCGTGCACGAACTCGCCAATCGGATTGGAGAAGGCAAACTGGGTGTCGGTGTCGATGTTCATCTTGAACACGCCGTAGCCTACCGCCTCGTGGATTTTGGCTTTTTCCGAGCCGGAGCCGCCGTGGAACACGAGGTGCAGCGGGTTGTGGCCGGTGTTGTGCGTGCTTTCGACCAGGTCCTGCGAATTCTTCAGGATCTCGGGGCGAAGTTTCACGTTACCCGGCTTGTAGACGCCATGGACGTTGCCGAACGAAGCGGCAACCGAGAAGTGGCCGATCGGGTTCAGCAGTTCATAAGCGCGCAGCACGTCATCGGGCTGCGTGTAGAGGTGCGCGTTGTCGGCTGCCTCGTCGAACTCGCTGCCGATACCGTCTTCCTCGCCACCGGTCACGCCCAGTTCGATCTCGAGTGACATGTCGATTTTGGCCATGCGCTCGAGGATGCGGGCACATTCGCCCAGATTGAAGTCGATCGGGTCGGCAGACAGGTCGAGCATGTGGGAACTGAACAGCGGTTTGCCGTGCTTCTCATAGTACTTTTCGCCCTCGTCGAGCAAGGCTTCGATCCAGGGAATCAGCGCCTTATTGGCGTGGTCGGTGTGCATGGCAACGCAGATACCGTAATGCTCGGCCAGCAGGTGCGCGTGTTGCGCCGCGGAGACGCTGCCCAGCACCTTGGCTTTGAAGCCGTCCTCCATGCCGGCGCCGGCAAAAAAGGCGCCGCCGCTGTTGGACAACTGGATAATGATGTCCGAGCCCGCCTTGGCGGCGGCTTCCATCACGGCGTTGATGCTGTTGGTACCGACGACGTTGACGGCGGGCAGGGCGTAACCGCCCTTCTTGGCGGCGTCGACAAGCGTCTTGTAGCCTTCGCCGGTGACGACACCGGGTTTCAGAGAGTGTTCGGACATGGGTAATACCTCGTCAGTCTGTTGATGGGTAACGCGGGCACGCCGCTTTGGAGTTTACAGGCGAATCCTCTCAGTTTTATGGATTCGACCACCGTTTTACAAGGTGAGATCAGGCTTTATTTGATCTCGATTCAAATGGTATTCGGATGCGGATGGTCAGCCCGTGCGGCTCGGTAGCGCTCAAGCGGAAAGAGTGATGAACCCCATACAGCTCCGCCAGGCGCTCGCGCGTGTTTCGCAGGCCCACTCCGTTGGCACCCGGGATCTCACCGTCCACCAGTTGCGCACCGGGGCCGTCGTCGCTCAACTCCAGCAGGAGGTCTCCGGCAAACACCCGCGCGGCGATGCGCAGGGTGCCGCCCTCCTCCGAGCGGGCAATGCCGTACTTGATGGCATTTTCAACGAGAGGCTGCAGCAACAGGCTGGGGATCAGTGCCCGGTAGGCCTCGGCCTCGATGTCGCGCTCCAGCACCAGGCGGTCTTCGAAACGGACTTTCTCGATATCCAGGTAGAGCCCCAGGGCGGTGAGTTCCTGCTCCAGGGTAACCCGCTTCATCGGGTCGTTGTCCAGCGAATGGCGCAGGAAGCTGGAAAGCCGCGTGACCATCCGGTTGGCATCGTCGGTGGCCTGCTCGAGAATCAGCGTGGAAATCGCGTTGAGGGTGTTGAAAAGGAAATGTGGGTTCAGCTGATAACGAAGCATCTTGAGTTGCGCCTCGTGCGCCATCGCCGCCGACTTCAGCGCGCTTTTCTGAACCTGTTGGAAGACCTGGTAGTACTTGATGGCGAAATACAGGGACGCCCAGGCCAGGATCACGAACCAGGACACGATGAACGTCGAGATATACGAAACTTTTTCGTAAATCTCGGCCGCCGGACCGAGTTCCTCGACCCAGCTCGACATGTCTTCCCGACTGGCGATGTAATGCATGTACAGATAGCTGCGTGCATAAAGCCAGCCGTACCCGGCCGCCAGCGTCCCGGTCAGAAATACCGCGGCCTGCAACCAGGGGCTGCGCGCCCATAGCGCTTTGAAGAGATAACGCAGCACGAGCGTGAGCAGCATCCCGATCATCGAGATGGTCATCACGTAACCGAAGTAACTGGGCGGTACCTCGTCCAGCGTCACCACGGTGTAGGTGTACTTGGCGAACAGCGCCCACGCCAGCCATCCCCCCAGATGGAGAATCCAGAACATTCGTGACGGGTTTTTGAGGAAAGCGGACACCATAGCGCCGCTATTCTAGCCCCTGGCGACGGCTCGCGGGGGCGGTTGGTCGGAAAGCGGCGACGGCTGATCCCGTTCAGCCGTCGTTTCGGCGTTCAGTCGGCTTTTTCGACCGCCAGGCGGATGCGAAGCGTGAACACCGAGTTCAGATCACGGATGCCGGGCGACTCGCGAACACCGGCTGCAAGATCCAACTCTCGCGACAGGGCCGGCTCACCGGGAGCCGGCAGCTGTAATTGCAAATCCTTGGAAACACTGCCGACGTCGTTGATGAAGATATCCACCTCCGTGGCCACCAGGTGAAAGCGAAGCAGCAATTCCTCGCCGGCCTCGCCCTGATAGAGTTCGATCGGCGGCGGCGAGCCGAACGGCGGCTCTACGCGGCCGGACTCCAGACGATGCTTTGGCACCTCGACGGATGCCTCGTTTTGCAGCCCGTCGTTGAAGACTTTCACACCGAGATCGTACTTCCAGTCTTCACCGAGGTTTCCTTCCTGGCCTTCGGAAACCAATGTCATCATCAAGCGGTAGCGCATGATCACTCTCCTTATTCTGGCTTTCATATTAGTCAACCAGGCGCGGCGGTCAACGGGCATTCGTCATGGTCGGTTCAGCGACTGTGCCGAATGCGGGTAAGATAGGCCGGTCCACGAGGAGTCCCAATGCAAGCACTGAATGAGTTTTTTCTGCTGATCGACGGTTACATCGGGGGGTCCCCCTGGTTCGTGTACCTCCTGCTCGGTACGGGCCTGTTTTTCACCCTTTACCTCAAGTTCCCCCAAGTGCGGTACTTCCGTCATGCCTTCGACATGGTGCGCGGCAAGTACGACGAAGCCGGCGCGAAGGGCGACACGACCCACTTTCGAGCCCTGACGACAGCGCTGTCCGGCACCGTGGGCACCGGCAACATCGCGGGCGTCGCCCTGGCGATCCACCTGGGTGGGCCGGCCGCGCTGTTCTGGATGCTGGTCACCGCCGCGCTGGGCATGACGACCAAGTTCGTCGAGGTCACGCTCTCGCACAAGTACCGCGAGTTCACCGCGGACGGCAGCGCGGCCGGCGGACCGATGTACTACATGAAAAACCGCCTCAACATGAAATGGATGGCTGTCCTGTTCGCGCTGGCGACGATCATCAGTTCCTTCGGCACGGGCAACATGCCGCAGATCAACAGCATCTCCAACTCGATGGACACCGCCTTTGGCATTCACCCAGCCGTCACGGGGCTGATCCTGTCCGTGTTGCTGGCAATGATCATCCTGGGCGGCATCAAACGGATTGCAGCCGTAACTTCCAGGCTCGTGCCCCTGATGGCGGTGGTCTATTTCTTCGGCGCGCTGTCGGTCATTTTTTACAACGCGGAAAACATCGTCCCGTCGATCAACGCGATCGCCAGCGGTGTATTCACCGGATCTTCCGCGACCGGCGGCTTTCTCGGCGCCACGCTGGCTTACGCGATCAATCGTGGCGTCAACCGCGGCCTGTTTTCCAACGAGGCAGGCCAGGGCAGCGCACCGATCGCACACGCGGCAGCAAAGGCCGATCACCCGGTATCGGAGGGAATGGTCGCCATCCTCGAACCGTTTATCGACACGATCATCATCTGCACGCTCACCGGGCTCGTGCTTTTGTCATCCGGGGTCTGGATGGAGAAACATCAGAACCAATTCCAGCGCGCCGACATCATCTTTCTCGATGGTGCCTGGGACGATACCGACGACACCCAGCGCGCCCAGTTATCCCGCTTCCTGGACCCGGGCCGGACTTCGAGCGCATCGACCTTCGATGGCACGCTTCAGGTCATGAACGGCAGGATTACCGGTGACGCGACCTTGATGCACGCCCGCTCACTGGCCGAAGACGTGCTCGTTCATGACACGTCCACCGGCGCGGCCTACAGCGGCGAACTGGTGGTGGAAAACGGACGGATTTTCCAGACCGACGGAAACGTCAGCTTCGAGGGTCGTTCCCTGGTTCACAGCGCCCCGCTGACCACGATCGCCTTCAGCCGCGGCTACCTCGGTGATCTCGGCGCCTACATCATCCCGATCAGCCTGCTGATGTTCGCCTTTTCAACCGCGATTGCGTGGTCTTACTACGGCGACCGAGCGGTGACATTCCTGTGGGGTGTGGAGTACGTACGTTACTACCGGATCGTCTACGTCGCGGGTTTCTTTGCCGCGGCAGTCATCGACACCACCATCATCTGGACTTTTTCAGGGATTGCGATCGCGCTGATGACCATTCCCAATATCATCGGCATTCTGCTGTTGCACCGGGAGATGAAAGACGAGGTCAAGAATTACTGGGATACCTTCGACCTCAGACTACCGGACAAATAGGTCACGCTGAACCGCTCGGCCTCGAGTATTTTGCCCGATTTTATTTAATTAATCGTTTAATTAATTTACAATCGAAACCATGGACACCAACGAGACCCCCCAAGCGGGCCGACGCGGTCGCGGCCGCCCCCCGGGACGGCAATCCAGCGCCCTGCGCGAAATGATCCTCGACATCGCAGAGGAGCGGTTCGCGTTTCAGGGATACGCAGCCACTTCGCTGCGCGAGATCGCGGAGCAGGCCGATGTCAATCCGGCCATGGTTCACTACTATTTCGGAAGCAAGCGGGACCTGCTCAGGCAGGTGCTCGAACGAAGCTTCGAGCCCCTCGGCCAGGCACTCGCCGACCTGGCGGCAGAAGACCACGTCCCGCCTGCAACAGTCAGCAGGGTGCTCTCCCGGGCCGTGCGCCAGCATCCCAAGCTGCCGCTGCTCGTGGTGCGCGAGGTCATGCTGCCGGGCGGCGTGATGCAAAAGGAATTTCTCGAAACCATGGCGCCGCGGCTGGGCGGTGCCCTGCCCGGCATCGTGGCCCGTGAACAGGCGCAGTTGCGGATGAGCCCCGAGCTGGACCCCGGGATCGTCAGCTTGCTGCTGCTCGCGCTTTCGGTGTTCCCGTTTATTGTCCGCGGCGTCGCCGAGCCGGCACTCGGCATCCGGTATGACAAGGCCGGGCTGCAATCCCTGGAAGAACACGTTCTTCGCTTACTCAACGAGGGGCTCACGACATGAACCGTCATCACATCGCTTGGCTTGCAACCCTTTCGATACTGATTTTGCCCGGCTGCCAGACAGACGAGGTGACGACCATGGTCGGCACGCTCGAGCGAGACCGGGTGGAACTCAAGGTCGAGAGCAACGAACCCATTGTCGAAATCGCCGTCAGCGACGGCCAGGCTGTCGAGCCGGGCGACTTGGTGCTCAGGCAGGCGTCTACGCGGGCCGAAGCCCGGGTCGCCCAGGTGCAGGCCCAGCGCGCCCAGGCCACGGCGCGGCTGGCCGAGCTGCAGCGCGGGCCTCGTGAAGAGTCCATTCGTGAAGCGCGGGCCAACCTGGCCGCGGCGCGAGCCGACCGCGTAAATGCCTCCAACCGCCTCCAGCGCACCCGGGAGGTATTCGCAAGAGGCTTGTCCAGCCAGGGCCAGCTGGATGCCGATGAGACCAGTTTCCAGACGTCCATGGCCCGCGAGCAGGCGGCCAGCGAGGCGCTCGAACGCCTGTTGAACGGTACGACGGTGGAGGAATTGCGGCAGGCCGAGGCAGCAGTGCAGGCGGTCGATGCGCAGCTGGAGCTGGCCGGCGTCGATCTCGAGCGGACCCAGGTCACGGCGCCGGTGGCGGGCGTGGTGGACAAAGTGCTTTTCCAGCTCGGCGAGCGGCCGGCACCGGGCACTACCGTGGCGGTCGTGCTGGCCAACAGCCGCGCGTTCGCCCGCGTCTACGTGCCGGAAGAGATCCGCGCCCGGTTGCAGCCAGGCGACCGCATCGACGTGCGCGTCGACGGAGTCGATACAGCCTATGAAGGGCGGGTGCGCTGGGTCTCGGCGGACGCCAGCTTCACGCCTTACTTCGCGCTGACCGAGCACGACCGATCGCGGCTCAGCTACCTCGCGGAAATCGATCTCGAGGATGCAGGGGACCTGCCGTCCGGCCTGCCCCTGGAAGCGGAACGTCCCCGGGACTGACACCCGTGACTTCGAGCCCCCAAGACGACATTGCCATCCGCACGCGCGGCCTGAGCAAGCGGTTCGGCGCGGTTCGTGCGGTCGAGAACCTGGACCTCGACATCACGCGCTCGCAGATATTCGGATTCCTCGGGCCCAACGGTTCCGGCAAATCGACCACCATCCGCATGCTGTGCGGCCTGCTTACGCCGACATCGGGCGACATCGACGTACTGGGCCACGACATTCCACGCGATGCGGAGGCACTGAAGCAGAAGGTCGGCTACATGACACAGAAATTTTCGCTGTTCGATGACATGACCGTCGCCGAGAACCTGCGATTCATGGCCGATATTTACACCCTGCCCCGTCGGCTTCGATCAGGCAGGATCGACGAAGCCGTCGAGCGTTACCGGCTCGAGCGGCTGCTTGGCCAGTTCGCGGGCACTTTGAGCGGGGGGCAGAAACAGCGGCTGGCGCTGGGCGCATCCATGCTGCACCAACCCGAACTGCTGTTCCTGGACGAACCGACCTCGGCGGTCGACCCGGAAAACCGCCGCGCGTTCTGGGAAATCCTGTTCGACCTGGTTGCCGAGGGAACGACGATCCTGGTGTCCACCCACTACATGGACGAGGCGGAGCGCTGCCACGCCATCGCGATCCTGGACCTCGGCGTGCTGGTCGCCTCGGGAACCCCGGCGCAATTGGCCAGCGACATCCACGCCCGGGTCGTGCAGGTCGAGGCCGAAAGCCCGCGCCCGGTCGCCAAGCTGCTGGACCGGCAACCTTTTGTACACAGCACCGCTCAGATTGGGAGCAGCCTGCGCGTGCTGGTCGACCACGATCTAGATGACCCCGTCGCGGCGACGCGGCGGGCCGCCGGTGACGCCGGCTTCACGTTGCGAGGCTGCGAAGCCGTCAGGGCAAACCTGGAGGATGTGTTTGTCAGTGCGACGCAAGAGCGCAAGGCAAAACGGGACGCGGGCGAATGAAATCGCTGCAACGCATTTTCGCGGTCGTGATGAAAGAGGTGAGGCAGCTGCGCCGTGATCGCCTCACCTTCGGCATGATCATCGGCATTCCGACGATGCAGCTGCTGTTGTTTGGTTTTGCAATCAACTTCGACGTGCGCAACCTGCCCGCTGGCGTGGTCGACCTGTCCGGCAGCGCGGCCTCGCGCGGGTACGTGATGCAGATGGCCAATGCACAGGTGATCGACATCCAGCACCAGGCGGCGGACGCGCGGGAGCTGGAACAGCTCATGCGGCAGGGGAAAATCAGCGTGGGCATCTTCATCCCGCACGACTTCGAACGACGGCTGCAACAGCCTGAACGGGCTGCGGTGCAGTTGTTGGTGGACGGCTCCGACACGGTCGTGCAGGCAGCCGCAACACGTCTTGCCGCCGCGGCGCGCACCTCGCCTTACAACGACGCGCCGCCGCCTAGCGAGATTCGAACCTATTACAATCCCGAACGACGATCGGCGGTGAACACCGTACCGGGCCTGATCGGCGTGATCCTGACCATGACGATGACGATGTTCACGGCGGTGGCGATCGTGCGCGAACGTGAGCGTGGCAACCTCGAGCTCCTCATCACGACACCGGTACGCTCTTCTGAGTTAATGCTCGCCAAGATCCTGCCCTACGTACTCATCGGGCTGGTGCAGGTCGTGCTGATTCTGCTGCTGGGCAAATGGGTCTTCCAGGTGCCGTTCCGGGGCACGCTGGGCAACGTGTTCCTGGTCAGCCTGATGTTCATCGTGGCCAACCTTGCACTGGGCCTGGTGGTCTCGACCATCGCCCAAACGCAGTTCCAGGCGATGCAGATGACCTTTTTCATCTTGCTGCCGTCCATTCTGCTGTCCGGCTTCGTCTTCCCCTTCGCCGGGATGCCGCTGGTCGCGCAATGGATAGCAGAAGTCCTGCCCATGACGCACTTTATGCGCCTGATCCGCGGTGTCATCCTGCGCGGCGCCAGCCTGCAGGAACTCTCGGGCGAACTGGCCATTCTCGGCGTCTTCATCGCGGTGTCCATGACCCTCGCCGTCGCCCGCTTCCACAAGCGCCTGGATTGAGTTTAAACGGGCTCCGGGGCCGCCCTGGCCCGCGCGCAGGGCACATGGTTCAGGAAGCAGGCCACTGCCTATTCCGGCATGTGCGGCGGATCCGGATCGAAAGGAGTTTCCTCCTCATCCTCCGGAATCCGCTTGCGCCACTCCACCAACAGATCCAGGTGTTCCTGCTCTTCGTCGGCAAACTCGGCCGCCAGTTCACGAACCTCGGCGCTCGGGGCTTCGCGGCTGATGACCGCGTAGAAATCATGGGCCCGCTGCTCGTTCTCCATCGCCAGGCGAAGGGCCTTCGAGCGGTTCATCAGGTAATCGACCGCACCGGGGTCCGCGGTTTCCGGAGGCTCGCCATCCTCCCACTCGAAATCCCAGGGTGCGATCTTGGGCAGCTCCAGCTTGACCGATTGCTCGCGGATTTCCTGTGCGTGCAGCCGACTGTAGTGGGCGAGCTTGCGAAAAGTAGCGGCCACTTCCGGGTTGTTGTGCACATCCATCACATCGGCCAGCTCGTCGTGGCGCTCTGCCGCCTCCTCTTCCATCACGACAGAGTAAGCCAGGAAAATGGGTAATCCGGACATCTTTTGCGCCAGGCTCATATCCTGAACTCCGCTTCGAATTGGCCCGGGTCGCCCGGCTCGCCTCCACCTGGCTGAAATGCCGGGTAGTCGGTCTGGTAGATCACGCCGGTGCTCATGCCGTCGTCCGCGTGGAGACGCTCGGCCGCCAACGCGCCGATATGCGTCGGAGGCTGAGCAAAACCCCGGACATGCTTTTTCCATTCCATCTGCTCTGGCCGGAACGTCTTGCAGGGACTGAGCGCCTGGACGAAAGAAAAGCCGCGGTGCTCGATGGCCGACACCAGAATTTTGGCCAGCCCATTGGGGTCGCCGGTAAAGCCGCGAGCGATAAACGTGGCGCCCGCGGTCAGCGCCAGGGCGGCCGGGTTGAACGGGCGGATACCGGTGCCCCGGGGCGTCAGCTTGCTGCGGTCCCAGTCGGCATCGGTCGTCGGGGACGCCTGGCCCTTGGTCATGCCGTATACCTCGTTGTCCATCACGATGTAGGTCATGTCCATGTTGCGGCGGCAGGCATGGATGAAGTGGTTTCCACCAATGGACAGCCCATCACCGTCGCCACCCGCGACAAGCACGGTCAGGTCCGGCCGTGCCGCTTTGAGCCCCCCTGCCAGCGCCAGCGCACGTCCGTGCACGCCGTGAAAGCCGTAAACACGGGTGTAGGCCGCGATGCGCGAGGAGCAACCGATGCCGGTGATCATTGCCACTTCTTCCCTTGGCCGCTCCAGAAACGCCAGCGCCTTGGTGATGGCGCTGAGCACGGCAAAATCTCCGCAACCGGGACACCAGACCGGCTTGATGTCGGACTTGTAATCTCTTGCCTTGAGGGGCGGGCGATCCGCTGCTAAAGCCATGGTCAACTCCACTCTTCCAATTCGCGAACGATCTCCCCGGGGGCGATCAGCAGCGGACCTGGGCGTGCCAGCACTCGAACGTCCGCTTCGATATCGTAGTACGCGCGAAGGTAACGATAAAACTGCCGACCGTGGCTCTGCTCCACGACCAGCACGTGCTCCACGCCATCGAGCACCGCGGCCAGCCTATCCGGGCTGGCCGGCATCAGCAGGCGCAGGCCGATCACGCGGACCTTCGTTCCGTCCTCTTCTAGCCGCCCCGCGGCCTCGCGCGCCGCCGAGGCCGTCGAGCCCCAGGTCAGTATCGCGATGTCGCCCCTGCCCTGCACATCGGCCCAGTGCTCACCGTATTCGAAGCCGTCGATCTTCCGCTGCCGCTTGTCGAGCTGAAGGGCGTGATCGGCCGCCGCGGTGGACGGTTTTCCGGACTCGGTGTGCTCCAGGCCGTCCGCCACGTAGGTAGAACACTCGGTGCCGGGAATCGCCATCGGCGAGACGCCATCCGGGGTGATGGCATAACGCTCGTAGGAGTCGTCCGCTTCGGCTGTTTTACGGGCCGGAATTTCCGGTAATACGAATTGCGGCCTGGGAATCAGGGCGCGTGACTGCGCCAGGTTCTGATCGGTTAGCACGATGGCGACCGTTTGCAGCGCTTCAGCCAGCCGCAAGGCCCATTCGGTGGTGAGGACGCAGTCTGCATGATCCAGCGCGGCCAGGACCAGGTGAGGCGCGTCGCCGTGCATGCCGTGCAGGGCGATATCCAGATCGACCTGCTCGGACTTCGTCGGGATACCGGTGGAGGGGCCGCCGCGCTGAACGTTGACCACCAGCGCCGGGACTTCTGCCGCCACGGCCAGCCCCAGGGCCTCCGCCATCAGTGCAAGGCCCGGGCCGGAGGTGGCGGTCATCGAGGGCACGCCGCCGAACGACGCGCCGATCACCATGTTGATCGAAGCCAGCTCGTCTTCTGCCTGCAGCAGGCTGCCACCCAGCTTTTCCAGCCGCGGTGCGAGCCATTCCAACAGGTCGCTGGCGGGCGTAATCGGATAGGCCGCGGCGAACCGCAACCCACCGCGGATCGCGCCCAGGCCGCAACCCTCGTTGCCACTCAGGTCCCATCGCTCACCGACGGAAGCCGGATCACAACGGGTCGGAACCTGCCTCCGGCTGCGGGCTTCGACAATGCCCGGTTCGGTGAAACCCGCGGTGAAAGCGGCTCGCGAATCGTTTACGACCTCTCCGCCCTTGTCGTGAAAGGCATGGTCGATGAGTTTTCCCGCCTCGTCGGCGCAAAAGTCCAGCCAGTGCGCCAGGACACCCAGCGCAATCATGTTAGGCCGTCCCAGGGGAACTTCCTTGGACAACGCTTTCATGGCTACTTCGAGGACTTCCAGGCCAAGGTGCCGGACGACTTCCGGGGTCTCGCCGGCCGCCGGGTCGGCGATGATTAGGCTACCGGGATGCAGCGGAATTTCATCCGCGAACCGGTCGGCGTTTTGCCAGTCGAGCGCCAGCCAGAGGTCGAAATGGTCGTTCATGCACTCGATCGGTTGCGGCCCGAGCCGGACCAGCGCAGCCGCCTCGCCACCGCGAATCTGCGGCCCGAACGAGCGCCGCATCATGCCGAAACAGCCGTTCTTGCCGGCCAGGCTGAGCAACAATTCACCGGCCGTTATCGAGCCCGCTCCGCCCGAGCCGGTCACCGCGATAGAGATGTCGCAATTATTGTTCGAAGTCATCAGGTCGCCGATAAGTGTGCGAAAGAGCGAATTCTAGGGATGAAATTCTCCGTGCGCCAGACAAAAAAAGCCGCCATTTTCCAACGGCGGCTTTTTTCAGGCAGGTGTCGCTTACTTGCCGTGAACGCGATCCATCGCGGCACGTAACCGATTCGCAAATCCCTTGAACATTTTTTCGATGTTGGCGGCGTTGTTGGCGCGAGTGAACTCCTTGTATTCCTCACCGACCGACTTATCGGAGGCCATCATCAGCAACAGCTCTCGCGTCTGGGCGTCACGGATTTCAACGCTGGCAGACAATTCTCCGGTCCCCATGGTCGTAACTCGCATGCCGTCCTTGGTTCCTCCCGAACCCGGGCGTAACCACGGCGTGACGGAAAGAATTTCGACGTCCAGTTCCAGCACGCCGGGCGCCGGCGCGTAAACCACGGGGTAGCCGAGTTCGGCCTTGACCACGTCGCGGTAGATGGCCTGGACGGCGTTCAGGTTTTCGATATTCAATTCCCACGTTTCGGGATTTTCGGCCCAGGGCGGTGGCACCATCCTGACGTCGTCGATATCGAGGGGCTTGACCAGGAACTTGTCATACTGGCTCCAGTCAACACCTTCCTTCACCCAGGTGGGCTCCATTGATGTCTGCGCCAACGCGGTCAGCGAGAACAGTACCAGGACAAGCCCGACCACCAATTTTCCACGAATCGTACACATTGAACTTCGCTCCTTAAAATCTTGAATTTTCCTGCCCGACGGGCGCGCCGCAATGACGGGAGGGCTTGATACTATACCATTGAGCGCGGATTCCGGCGACGCGAAATCCAGCCGTTCAACCAAGCTGCCGGACTAGCCGTCCGAGCTGACCACGCGCACTATGCGCCGTGGCAGCAGAAGGTACACGGCGCCGTACGGGCCCACACGGACATCCCGGACCCGCTCGTTCACGGATTCGAACAGCGTCTGTTCCGCTACCGGGCTCCCGTTTTCCAAATCGATTCTACGAACCTCCCGCGCCACCAGGGCGCCGACGAACAGGTCTCCACGCCACTCGGGGAATTGCGTGCCCTCGTAGATAGCCAGTCCGGAGGGTGCGATCGAGGGTGTCCATTGCCACAACGGCTGCGCCATGCCCTCCCAGGCCGTGAACGGAGAAATCAGCGCACCGCTGTAGTCCACACCGTGCGTGACGGCCGGCCAGCCGTAATTCACGCCAGGCTCGATGCGGTTGATTTCATCTCCTCCTCGAGGACCGTGTTCGTGCAGCCAGATCGTTCCGCTGGCGGACACCGCCAGGCCCTGTGGATTTCGATGGCCGTAACTATAGACATACGGCGACTCCGGGAACGGGTTTCCCCGTGCGGGCTGGCCGTCCGTTCGCATCCGCAGCACCTTGCCGAGGCCGCTGCCGAGGTCCTGGGCAGCTTCCCGGTAGTCAAAGCCCTCGCCGGTGGTCAGCAGCAGGCTGCCGTCGGGCAGGAAAGCCAGGCGTCCGCCATAGTGCGCCGCCGTGTCCTTGCGGCTGAAATTACTGAAAATGGTTACCACGTTGCCGAGCCGTCCGTCCCGGTACTCAGCCCGGGCCACGGCCGTTCCGTTGTCGTCGGCAGACCCCTCGGCGAAGGACAGGAACAGGGTCCGGTTGGCTTCGAAATCGGGATGAAGGACGACGTCGAACAATCCGCCCTGCCCCGCGAAATACACCGGCGGAACGCCCGCCAGGGTCGGGCCGACGTCCCCGGCCGGAGAGATCGGCCTCAGTGTTCCGCGCAATTCGGTCACCAACGATCCACCACCGGGCAGAAAGGCCAGGCCCCAGGGATGGTCGAGCCCATCGGCCCAGGTTTCCAGGCGGTACTCGTTGGCGACGACCGGAGCGGAGAAGACGGCCGTGAGCAAACAAATCAGCCTTATAAGTGGATGCATGAGTCTCTCCCGGGCTTTGTGTTAGCCTTCGCGCAACGGAGAGCATACATGAATGTGATCAGCCTGCTGGGCAAGAAATTTACCGTCTTCATCTCAGCCGTCCTGGCCGCCTACCTGTTGGCTTCGGCCACCGCCACGCAGCACGTGGCCAACGCGCTGGTCTCGATGGGCATCGAACTCGGGGCGGGCGATCGCCTGGCGATGACGTTGAAGGATCTGCTGGGCATGGCCACGAGCTTGCTGCCCATGAT
The DNA here is from genome assembly GCA_013042915.1 of Lysobacterales bacterium. Lineage (GTDB taxonomy): Bacteria > Pseudomonadota > Gammaproteobacteria > Xanthomonadales > SZUA-36 > JABDPF01. Next base: position 81,626 of record JABDPF010000048.1, on the reverse strand, counting down.
TGCCATGGGCCTGCTGATCGCGTTCGTGGTGGTCGCGTTGCTGATGCGCTGGCCGCTCCGCGGCAGGCTGCGTTGGCGTTTGGCGCTGTACCTTCTTGCCGGCTTCACGGCGCTGATTGCGATCCATGTCTTGATGAACCTCACGCTGGGCCTGACGCCGGTCGCCATAGCAAGAACACCTCTCGGACTCGTCCTACAAGGACTGGCCGGCGCAATGGGTGGGTTTGTATATGCCCGCCTCGGCGATGCTCTCTTCCCCGTAAGCCCCTTCGCCATCGACCCATGAATGAGTCTCGCTTGCTGCTCGCGCTGGTCGCAGCCATGTCGTCGCCAGCCGCGGCGGACGAAGTGGCCGAAATCGAGGAGGTCGTGGTCCAGGCCAGCCGTGTGAACCTGGCCGTGCAGGAGATTCCGGTCAATACGACCGTGCTTGAGCAATCCGACATCGTCGAAATGGCCTGGAAACCCGCTGACGAGATCCTGCGGCAGGTTCCCGGGTTCAGCCTGCTGCGCTCGGCCGACAGCATCGCGGCCGCGCCGACCACGACGACCGTCTCGCTGCGCGGCCTGGGCGGCAGCGCGGCGAGCCGGACCCTCGTATTGCTCGACGGCATCCCCATCCATGGCGCCTTCACCACCGAGGTCTACTGGGCGCGAGTGCCCCGTCAACGCATCGAGCGCATCGAGGTCGTGCGGGGCGGCGGCGCGAACGCATGGGGCAACCTCTCACTCGGCGGTGTCGTGAACATCGTGACCGAACGGCCCGAGCTCAGCGGCTGGGCTTTTGATGGCACGCTGGGTTATCCGGGTACGCTGGACCTCGCCGTATCCGCGCAGCACGCCGGCGACGACTGGCACCTGGACGGCAGCGCCTCGATGTACACGACCGATGGCTACTTCAACCTGCCCGAAGCGCAGCGTGGACCGATAGACGAGGAAGTCCGCAAAGACCACGGCATGGTTTCGCTGCGTGGCGACTGGTCGCCGTCCGCGGGCCTACGGGCCTGGGCGAACGTAACCACGTTTCGCGAAAAGCGTTTCGGCGGCAGCGCCCTGGACGTCAACGAAACCGAGATCGACACCCTCGTCGCCGGCTTCGACTGGGAAACCGCTCATGCGGGCCGCTGGAAGGCACAGGCTTTCTACGAGGACTTTTTCCTGAGCGACGCCAGCGTGAGAATCCTGGGCGACAACGAGCGGGAAATACTGCGCGCGTTCGAGGAACGCCCGACCAGCATGCTCGGCACGGGACTCGTCGGCTCGCTGCCGGCCTGGGGGCGGCACGAAGTGTCGGTGGGTGCGGATTACCGCTGGTCAGACGTGCGGGTCGATGAATGGACTGATTACGTGGGCGGGCAGCCCCGCGAGCTACTGAACACGATCAGCCGCCAGGACATGGGCGGCGTGTTCGTGCAAGATCACTGGCGTTTCGGGGCGCGCTGGGCATTGGACGGGACCCTGCGTTACGACTACGTGGTCAACTCAGGAAAGAGCCGGGCAACGATGTTGGAAGGTGGCGGGCCGGGTATCGTCGTCGACTATCCCGCCAACTCTGAAACCACGCTGAACGGCAACCTCGGGACGGTCTTTCGCGCCAGCGACACGCTGTCGCTGCGGGCCTCGGCCTATCGCGGCTTTCGAGCGCCCACCCTGCGCGAGTTGTACCACGTGGCGAGCACCCGGTCGGGCGTGATACTGGTCAACAACCCCGGCCTGCAGCCCGAGCGACTGGTGGGTATCGAGGCCGGTGCGGACCTGGCGCTGGGACCGGCGGCCACGCTGAGGCTGACCGTGTTCCGCAACACGGTCGATGACCTCGTGCAGAACATCACCCGTGGCACGACCGGCGAGTTGCCGGGCATCGTGCCACCCTGCGGCTTGCTGGCGCCGAACGAGACCTGTCGCGAGCTGGACAACGTGGGCGAGATGCGGTCCAGCGGGCTGGAGCTCGAGGCAGCCTGGCAGCCTTCCGATCACTGGGAACTGCAGCTGAGCTACCTGTTCAACGAAAGTAAAATCACCGAGGCTCCAGACAATCCGCAACTGGTGGGCAACCGCGTGCGCCAGGCGCCGAGGCACAGCCTCTCCGCTCGCCTGCGCCATGCCGGGCGGTGGTTCGACAGTGCGCTGATGGCCCGCTACGTGGGCAAACGCTACGAAGACGACCTCAACCGCCTCGAGGTCGATGATTTTGTGCTTTTCGACCTGCGCCTTGCCCGTGCTATCGGCCCGAATGCCAAGTGGTTCCTTGCGGTGGAAAACCTGTTCGACGAGGAGTACGAAGTGAAGGTGGAAAACAGCGGGGCGCTGGAAATTGGCCGGCCCCGGTTTGTCGGGGTAGGTCTGCAGATTCGCCGATGACGGGACAGGGTCAAGCCCCTGGAGTGTCCTCCCCGTCAGGCTGGAAAAAGCGGAAAGACGATACGAAAAGTAGTACCGGCGCCGGGTTCGGACGCAACGCCGATCGACCCGTCCATCTCCTCGATAATTTTGCGGACCAGATCCAGCCCCATGCCGCTACCCTTACCCACCGGCTTGGATGTGTAACCGCTGATGAAGATGCGATCCAGGTTCTTTGCAGAGATTCCGCAACCCGTGTCCGCGACCTTCAGCACCACCCGGCTGCCTTCGGACCGGGTACTGACCGTGATCGTGCGCCGCGGCGTCGTTTCCATCGAATCGCGCGCATTGGACAGCAGGTTCATCAACACCTGCTGCAATTTGCCCAGGCTTCCTCGGATCACCGGTGAATCAGCCGCCAGTTCGTGCCGCAATTCGATCTGATCCTGCTGATAGAGGAAAGACACCAGGTCCAGCGACTCGAGAATGGCGGAATTGAGATCGATCGGGGCAGGTTGGGCGTCCTCGATGCGAACGTAGGTCTTGATCCCGGACACCAGTTTGACGATTGCCTGGCTGGCCTTGTCCAGCTTGTCATGGATACCGTTCAATTCGTCGACCGACAGGCCCCCGCTCTCCAGCATTTCGCCTATGACATTCAGGTAACCGGTGATCACGAACAGGGGATTGTTGATCTCGTGGGCGATACCGGCCGTCAACAGGCCGATCGACGCCATCTTGTCGCTTCGCAGCAGGCGCTGGTGACTGTCTTCCAGCTCCTCGTACTGCTGTTTCAATTGCAGGAACTGCTCCACCACCTTTTCGTTGTGGCGGCGCAACCGGGTGTCGAAGGTGGTGAGCAGGTTTCGCATCGCCAATGGCGAGCGCTCGATGATCACGTGAAAGGCGGGCGCGGAGACTTCAAGCAGGACCGAGGGGGCCAGGGTCACGACACTCGCGTTGCGCTCAGCGCCCGTGATCAGGGACATCTCGCCGAAATAGTCGCCTGCCTGCAATCGGGCCAGGGTCACGCCCTGCTTGCGCACGCTGACCGAGCCCGACTGGATAAAGAACATCGTGTCGGACGCGCTGCCCTCTTCGCACACGACCTCTCCGCTCTCGAAGTGCCGCTCGCGGGTTTCCTTGGCGATCAATGAGAGTTCGTCGTCAGACAGGTTTTCGAACATGTCGAATTGACGCAGCCGACCCCCGTTTTTCGGAACGTCATTCATGGGGCTAGCTTAGCACTTGCCGATCACCACGGCAGCAGCCACGAACGGACGGCAAGTATCGGTCCGTGGCCATAACCCGGCGCTGCTTGATCCGATTGATGGCCTGAGTGAGACTGTCAGGCTATTTTTCGATAAAAGCGTGACCCTGATGATGAATTTCCTGCGGCTGTTACCCGTCATTCTCAGCATGCTGCTGCTGGGCGCTCACTTCTTTCGCGCCGGTCTACCTGCAGTGACACTCGCCTGCGTAGCGGTCCTGGGCCTCCTGCTTCTTAAAAAATCCTGGGTGCCGCGCCTGTTTCAGGCGCTGCTTCTGCTGGGTGCGGTTGAGTGGCTGCGGACCCTCTACGTGTTCGCGCAAACGCGCATCGCCTGGGACGAGCCGTGGACCCGGCTGGCGTTGATCCTGGGTGGCGTGGCCCTGTTCACCGCGCTCTCCGCCAGTGTTTTCTGGAGTCGAAAACTCCACGCTTACTACCGAGGGTCCTGAGCGATTGATGCAGCGCTTCTGCCATTTTATTAACTTTTGCTAATATGCTAAGGTTGAACGATTACCCGGCGGGTGGCATAACGGCAGGAATCGGCGCATGGCCCTCTTTTCTCAGGAACGAGTAGATACCTCTCCCACCATATCCGACGAGGTCCATAAAACCACCTGTTACATGTGCGCCTGTCGCTGCGGAATTCGCGTCCACGTGCGCAACGGACAGGTGCGCTACATCGAAGGCAACCCCGACCACCCCGTCAACAAGGGCGTGCTGTGCGGCAAGGGATCAGCCGGCATCATGCAGCACCTGTCACCGGCCCGGCTGACCAACCCGCTGCGGCGCGTCGGTCCGCGTGGCAGCGGCGAGTACGAGGAGGTTTCCTGGGACGAGGCGTTGGAGTTGGCGACGAAGTGGCTGGGCGATTGCCGCCGCACCGATCCCCGCCGGCTGGCCTTCTTCACCGGCCGCGACCAGAGCCAGTCGCTGACCGCGTTCTGGGCGACGAAGTTCGGCACGCCCAACCATGCCGCTCACGGCGGGTTCTGCTCGGTTAACATGGCCGCTGCGGGTCTCTACACCATAGGCGGTTCCTTCTGGGAATTCGGCGAGCCCGATTGGGAACTGACCCGCTACTTCATGATGTTCGGCGTGGCTGAAGACCACGACTCCAACCCGATCAAGACCGGCCTCGGGCGGCTCAAGAGCCGTGAAGACGCAAAGTTCGTTTCCATCAACCCGGTGCGCACCGGCTACTCGGCGATCGCCGATGAGTGGATCGGCATCCGCCCCGGGACCGACGGCCTGTTCGTGATGGCACTGATCCACGAACTGATCAAGGCGCAGAAGGTGGACCTGGATTTCCTGGTGCGCTACACCAATGCCCCGTGGCTGGTCCGGGAGGAACCCGGCCATCCCGAGCACGGACTGTTCCTGCGCGATGAAGAGGGTCACCCGCTGGCCTGGGATCGTGACGCCCAAGGCCCGGTCAGCGCCCTGCTGCCCGATATCTCGCCAGCGCTCGGCGGACAATTCACGCTGCCGGACGGCACCACCGCCCGGCCCGCGTTCGAGCTGATGGCCGCGCGCTATATCGAACCTCAGTATTCAGCCGACGTGGTTGAGGACAAGACCGGGATTCCGGCGGCCACCATTCGCCGGATCGCCGCCGAGCTCGCCCATGCCGCTTTCGAGCAGGAAATCGAGCTGGACATCGAGTGGACCGACTGGGCCGGGCGCAAGCACGACAAGATGATCGGCCGGCCGGTCTCGATGCATGCCATGCGCGGCATCTCCGCGCATTCGAACGGCTTTCACACTTGCCGCGCCATCCACCTGCTGCAGATGCTGCTGGGCAGCATCGACTGCCCGGGCGGTTTTCGCTACAAGCCGCCGTTCCCGCGGCCTTGCCCGCCCGGCCCGAAACCGACCGGAAAGCCCGAGCACGTCACAGCCGGTGAGCCGATGCCGGGACCGCCGCTCGGCTTTACGACCGGCCCGGAAGACCTGCTGGTGGACGAGGACGGCAACCCCTGCCGGATCGACAAGGGCTTTTCATGGGAGCACCCCCTCTCGGCCCACGGACTGATGCACATGGTGATCCATAACGCCTGGGCGGCCGATCCGCACCCGGTGGACACCCTGTTCCTCTACATGGCGAACATGGCCTGGAACTCGTCGATGAACACCAAGGGCACGATGGAGATGCTCACCGACGTCGACGATGAAACCGGCGAGTACCGCATTCCACACATCATCTATTCGGATGCCTACGCCTCCGAGATGACCTACTACGCCGACCTGGTGTTGCCCGACACGAGTTACCTCGAGCGCTGGGACTGCATCAGCCTGCTCGACCGGCCGATCAGCACGGCCCACGGCCCGGCCGACTCGATCCGTCACCCCATCATCGACCCTGGCCGCAACGTGCGGCCCTTCCAGGATGTGCTGATCGACCTGGGCGCACGGCTCGGCCTGCCGGGCTTCGCCAAGGAAGACGGCTCAGCCCTGTACCCGGGCGGCTACTCCGATTACATCGTCAACCATGAACGCACACCCGGCATCGGCCCCCTGGCCGGCTGGCGCGGCGAGAACGGCGAGACCTTCGGCCGCGGCGCGCCCAACCCGGCGCAGTTGGACAAATACATAGAGAACGGCGGTTTCTGGCAGCACCATCTGCCCGAATCGCAGCAATATTACAAGCACGCCAACCGCGACTACCTGGAATTCGCCGCGCACATGGGGTTCATTCCGAAAGCGGAGCAGGTGATCATGCAGATCTACAGCGAGCCGATGCAAAAGTTCCGGCTGGCTGCCGAGGGACACGGCGCAATCCAGCCACCCGATCACCTGCGCGAGCGCGTCCAGAGATATTTCGACCCGCTGCCGATCTGGTACCAGCCGATCGAGGAGGCCATGGTCGACCTGGACGACTACCCGATCCATGCGATAACGCAACGCCCCATGGCCATGTACCATTCCTGGGGCTCGCAGAATGCCTGGTCGCGGCAGATCCACGGTTACAACCGCCTGTGCATGAGCCGCGATTTGGCTACGGATCTCGGTGTAGAGGACGACGACTGGGTGTACGTCGAAAGCCACAACGGCCGCATCCGCTGCCAGGTCCGCACCATGAACGGCGTCGAACGCAACACGGTCTGGACCTGGAACGCGATCGGCAAGCGGCGCGGCGCCTGGAACCTGGACATCGACGCGGACGAGGGCGAAAAGGGCTTCTTGCTCAACCACCTGATCTCCGAGCTGCTGCCTGAAAAGACCGGCGGCCGGCGCATGAGCAACTCCGATCCGGTCACCGGCCAGGCGGCCTGGTTCGACCTGCGCGTGAAGATCCGCAAAGCCGAGGACGACGTGAATTGCAGCGAACCGCAGTTCGAGCCGCTGCACCGGGTGCCGGGAGAGATGGACAAACCCGAGGACCTGCGCTTCGGCGAGGAATTCCTGCCGGAGGACAGCTGGCGGAGGAAGCGGTCATGACGATGCTGCCGAAGGCCACGAAAAAGAAGCTCGGCCTGGTCACCGACCTTGACATCTGCGTCGGTTGTCACGCCTGCGCGGTGAACTGCAAGGAATGGAACACCGGCGGCCACTCGGCCCCGCTGACCGACCTCGACGCCTACGGGGCCGACCCCGACGGCGTCTGGTTCAACCGCGTACACGTCTACGAAACCGACAACGGCAACGACACTCGGACGGTTAATTTCCCGCGCTCCTGCCTGCACTGCGAACAACCGGACTGCGTCACGGTCTGTCCCACCGGTGCTTCCTACAAGCGCGAGGAAGACGGCATCGTGCTGGTCGACGCCGAGAAATGCATCGGCTGCAAGCTGTGCTCCTGGGCCTGCGCCTACGGCGCGCGCGAGTACGACGAAACCGACGGCATCATGAAAAAATGCACACTGTGTATTGACCGCATCTACAACGAAAACCTCGAAGCGAGCGAGCGCCAACCGGCCTGCGTGATCACCTGCCCGACGAACGCGCGCCACTTCGGCGACCTGGGCGACCCGGAATCCGACATCTCGAAACTGGTCGCCAAACGCGGCGGTTTCCAGTTGATGCCCGAAACGGGCTATGAACCGGTCAACCGTTATCTTCCGCCTCGACCCCGCAAGACCCAGGCCGGCGATACCGGCGCCGCAGCCCGCTTGCAGGCCGCCGAGGACAGTAAGGCCTCCAGCGATTTCTTCAGCTGGCTGGACAAGAAGCTGTCACGGTAGGGAGAGAAAACATGCATCCTGCTTATTCCGTCATTCTCTTCACATCAGCATCCGGCGCAGGCTACGGTCTGCTGGTCTGGCTGGCGCTGGCGCGCCTCAGCGGCGCCTGGGAAATCGGGCCCGCGACCGGCCTGGCCGCCTGCCTGCTGGCACTGGTCCTGGTCACCATCGGCCTGATGTCATCGACCTTTCACCTTGGCCATCCGGAACGCGCCTGGAGAGCCTTCACCCAGTGGCGCTCGTCCTGGCTGAGCCGCGAGGGCGTGGCCGCAATACTCACCTATCCGGCTGCCTTGGTGTTCACCGCGGGTTGGGTCTGGGACGGCGTCTCCGCGACGCTGATGATGGCGGCCGCCGCGGCGACTCTGCTGCTGTCCCTGGTTACGGTGTATACCACCAGCATGATTTACGCCTCGCTCAACACCATCCCCCGCTGGAGCAACGGCTTCGTTACGCCGGTGTACTTGCTGTTGGCGCTGGCCAGCGGCGGGTTGCTGTTCAGCGCCGCACTGGGCCTTTCGGGTGCGGCCGGGATGAGCGATCTGCTGCTGATCGCGACGGTCCTGTTGGTGGCCTGGGTGGTGAAGTGGTACTACTGGCGTTATATCGACAGCGCGACGCCACCCAGCGATACCGGCACCGCCACCGGCCTGGGCCACCTGGGCACGGTGACCCAGCTCGAAGCGCCGCACACATCCGAAAACTACTTGCTCAAAGAGATGGGCTACCAGGTGGCGCGCAAGCACGCGGCCCGTCTGCGCCGACTGTCGCTGCTCAGCGGCCTCGTCGTACCGGCGGTTCTGCTTCTGCTCGCAGGCGCGCTGCAGGGACCGGTGCAAATTGCCTTGCTGCTTGTTGCGGTAATCTCGGGGGCGCTTGGGATCGTCAACGAGCGCTGGCTGTTCTTCGCCGAAGCCCGGCACCTGGTGACGCTGTATTACGGCCGTTCGGTCTGACCCCGGTCGGGGCCGGTCGCAACCTGGACCCACTGCGGCCTGATCGCGGCTTGCGCCCCTCCTACAAAATGCCTTTTTCGGCCAGTTCGGCGAGCTCGGCCTCGCTCAACCCCAGCAACTCCCCGTAGACCTCGCCGTTGAACGAACCAACCTCCGGCCCGGCCCATTCCGTGCGACCCGGCGTGTCGCTGAACTTGGGCACCATGGCGGGAACTTTCAGGGGCTCACCGTTCACGTCGACCTCCTCGAACAGACCTCTTGCGTTGAAATGGGGATCACCCATCATGTCGGCGACGCTGTAAATCGGCCCTGACGGCACCCGTGCCTGTTCCAGAGAGGCCAGCACCTCGGCTGAACCGAGCGAAGCGGTCCATTGCTCGATGGCCTGGTCGATCTCGGACTCGTGTTCGACCCGCCCGGCATTGTGTGTCAGGCGGATGTCGGCGCCCATGTCTGGCCGGCCCATGGCCTGGCACAGGCGCTTGAAAATGGAATCTCCGTTGGCGCCGATAATGATGAAGCGGCCGTCGGCGCAGCGATAGGTATTGGTCGGCACGATGCCGGTCAGGGTAGACCCCGAGGGCTGACGCACCACTCCGGCGCCATCGTATTCGGGAATTACACCCTCCAACAGATTGAAGCTGGCTTCGTACAGCGCGGTGTCGATAACCTGGCCTCGCGACCCGGGATGACGGGCCTGATACAGGCATGCCATTACGATACCGAGCGCCGCATGCAGACCAGCGATCGAATCCCCGAGACTGAGATTGGGACGCATTGGCGCCTCGCCGGGCTGACCGTTCACGTAGCGCAGACCGCCTACACCCTCGCAAACCGAGGCGAAACCCGGCCTGGACGCGTAGGGACCGTCCTGCCCGTAACCGGAGATACGCGCATAGACGAGACCCGGGTTGGCCTGCCACAGGTCGGCCGGGCCCAGTCCCCATCGCTCCATCACGCCGGGCCGGAAATTTTCGACCAGGGCCTCGCATTTCCCGGCAAGCCGCCGCACCAGGTCCCGTCCTTCCTCTGTTTTGAGATCGGCCGTGACGCATTTCTTGTTACGCCCCAGGCTGCGCCACCAATAGGAAGTGCCCTCTTCATCGAGGATACGCCACTGACGCAGTGGGTCGCCGTCACCCGGCGGTTCCACCTTGATCACCTCGGCGCCGTAATAAGCCAGCATACTGCCGGCGAAGGGGCCCGCCAATAACTGGCCGACTTCCAGTACGCGAATACCGTCCAGGGGCCTTGGTGTCTGCGCCATACTCATGTCCGTTGCTTAGTCGTTACCCGATTATCGCAAATCGGGACGACCCTGACACAAGCCCGTAAAATCACCTTCACACGCCCTTCACATATCTATACGTAAAGTATATCTCGAGTTAGGACGGAATCTGATTTTTTAAAAGGAAGTGACCAAATTTAATTATCGTATCAAACCATGAGAGGGATTGACATGTACAAGAGTTCTACCAACTTGAAAACGATCACCACGACCTTCATCGCCAGTGCCGCCCTGATTTTTGCAGGGAGCGTTTTTGCCGGTCCGCCAGCTGGAAAAGTGAAGCCCGGCAAGCCCGGCGCTGACAACATTCTCGAGATCGCCCTAAACGTGAACGGGATGGGCTTTGAAAACGTAGACGAGGAAGTTGGCGAGTTCGCCTACCTGCTTGCCGCTGTCGGCTGCCTGTCAGAGAATGATGCCGCTACGGTGGTGGGTTTGCTGACCGGCTCCGACAAGTACACGCTGTTTGCGCCGACCAACCAGGCCTTCCGCAATCTACAGTTAACGCTTAATGACGAGCTCGACCTCGGCTTGGAAGGAACATCTCCGGAAACCACGTGCGCCGTTGACGCGCTGCTCGGCGACGGAACTCTTTTCACGGTACTTGCATATCACCTGACTGAGGACCGCCGCTTTTCAAACAGTGTCTTCAACAAAAACAACCCGAAGACCATCGATATGTTGGCTGCGGGATCCATTACCAGCTTCCCGAACCTGACGATCATGGACGGCGCCTACCAGATGGTCAGCCCGGTACCGTCATTGATTAATATTAATGCGAGCAACGGTGTCATCCACGTTATCGATACCGTAATGCTGCCGTTCAACCCGTTTGCTGAATGAGTCAATCTCCCCCCAGTGCCATGCCTGGCACTCCGCTGAACCGCCCCCCCGTGGGGCGGTTTTTTTATGCCCCCAGGAAATCGCGGACAAAAAAACCCCGCCGAAGCGGGGTTTTTTCGAACTTCAGGCTCGCCTCAGCCAGCGAGCGTCACGTTGGAGGCCTGGGGACCTTTCGGGCCGTCCTCCACGTCGAAATTCACTGCCTGGCCTTCTGCCAGTGTGCGGAAACCATCAGCCTTGATCGCGGAGAAATGGACGAATACGTCCTTGCCGCCATCTTCGGGTGAAATGAAACCGAATCCCTTGGACTCGTTGAACCACTTTACGTTACCTGTTGCCATTCTTTCTTTCCTATAAAAATTAAACAAATGAAACGGATGGCTGTATTCAAAAAAATCTGGATCCAGGAGATATCTTTGGGGAAACTTCTGAGACGACCTTTATGACTTTCAACCAAACTGAGTTTCGGGCCGGTCCAGACCACACTGGTACTTGGAACCCGATCCCGAGCGGTCAGAATAGCTACCTAGGCACTGAAATACAAGCAATTTCGAGTTAGCCCGGCCCTGGGCGGGTGCCGCCGGCCACCCGGAACAAAGGAATCAGTCGGTGAAAAACCGCGCGTTCTGCTCCGAGACGGCCTCGAGCACATCGCCGCGAAACACCGGGTCGGGCCGCAAGCGGTAATCCAAGTCACGCACCTCGTACAGGCCGTTGGGGTAGGTTACCGTCACCTGGTCCGGTTCGAGCACCGCGTAGTTGAAGTAGCTTCCGGCCACCATCCAGGGCCAGGGCTGAAGTTCGAACAGGTTGCGTCCGACGGCGTAATCGAAAGCCGGATTGCTGCAGGCAAACAGTTCCTGCATCAGGGTCGGAACGATGTCGTAGTGGGAACTGCGATGGTCGTAAGCGACGCCGCCTTGCCGACCCGGCCACGCCAGCACCATCGGGGTGACCAGCTGTTGACGTGTAAAACCCGAGCCGTGTCTTTCGAGGTTGGCGGCGCTTTCGCCGAATTCTTGACCGTGATCCGCAGTGATCAGGACCACCGTGTTGTCCGCCAGGCCACGATTTGCGAGGTCTTCCAGCACCTCGCCGACGATACCGTCGACATAGTGGACGGCTGTATTGTAGACCGCGCGATTGGTCTCCAGCCGGGTATCTCCGGTCGGCGCAAAGGCGTATGGATAATCAGGCGGCACGCTACTGGACATGGCCGAGTCATAGAACAGGAAGCCGAAAAATGACCGATCCGGTGCGCGCTCATCTAGCCATCCATACCACTCGTCCGTCAGCGTTCGGTCACGCTTCCAGCCGGGGTCCGAAGCCGGTTCCGTCATGATGCGAAGGTTCGGCACATTGGCGAAAGCCGTTCGATCCAGAACTACGGGGCGATACATGGTAGAGCTGCTGAACAGCCCCAGCTGGTAATCCCTGGATTGCAATTCGTCGATCATGACGCTGGACCGCTGCAGCGACGAGAAACTCGCCCAGTAGCCGGGAGGCAAGCCGTAAAACAGGCTAAACATGCCCATTCGCGAGGAATTTCCGCCGCTGAAATGGTTGCGGAAATTGATAGCCTCTTGCGCTGCATACCGGGCGATGTTCGGCGCAAACCGGTCGTTGAGCGCGCTGCCACGCATGGAGTCCACGACGATCATCAGCAGGTTGAGACCGCTGCCCTTCCCACACTGCAACGGCTCGACGGGATAATTCAGCAAGCGGTCGGAAGACTCGTCCAGCCGTTGCGCCACGCGCCGGGCCAGCTCCCGCTCACGGCTCTCCTCTATATCGACCAGGCCGGTTCGGGCCATGATTTTTTTGGCGGTGACGCCCTTGTAGACCGGCAGCACCTGGCCAAGCCCGGTAACCGGCACGTAGTACGCGGCGTCCGCCCAGGCGTGGATGAATTGGGAGGTCAGGATAGCGGCGACACACAGCATGCTCACCAGGCGCCCGGGACGTTTTCTCGGAGCCGACACGAAGTTCCACGCCTGCTTGGCCAGCATCGACTGGAAAAACAGGCCGACCAGGAAAATGAACCCCGCGAACGCCCAACTCTGCCAACCGAGTATTTTCAGGGTGAGTCCATTGATGTGAAAACGACTCTGCGACCACAGCAGGCTGTCTAGCGTCATCAGTGCGATCATCGTGGCGAACAGCACCACGCCTAGCACGGTGACGGCGCGTTTCCGGGGAAACAGCACGATCAGGGGCGTGGCCAGCAGGAAAAGCGGTACCGTCGTCAGCAGCACGTGATGACCAACATAGACCGTGACGAGGTACAGCACGGATAGCGCCGAGTCGGTCGGCACGCCAACGCTGAAGTAGCGCAGGCTGACCAGGCCGAAAACAACCGCATTGAACAGGGCGAACCAACCAGCCCAGCGAAACAGGGTACCGCGTGACATGTTCATTCCTCCGGGGCGTTGACGGGACTATACCTCACCACCCGGAAATCGGGCTAACGGCTGCGCTTGGCCGAGTATTTTTTTTTCATCGCGCACAACACGTCTCGACGACTGATGATGCCCACCAACCGCCCGTTGTCCAGCACGGGGTAGCGCCGATAGCGGCCGCGCACGAATTTCTCGGCGATGGTCAGCACGCTTTGGTCCGGCGTCACGGATTCGGGGTCCGGGCTCATGTAGTCGTTTACCAAGCCGTAAGGCACGTCATGGTAGCCGGAATGCAGTGCGACTTTCATGCAATCACGCTCGGTCAGAATACCCACCAGTCGACCGTGCTGGTCCAGTACCGGGGCGCCCGAGAAGCCTTTTTCAACCAGCTTGCGCGTGGCCGCCATGATTTCGAGGTCGTGACGGAGGGTCAGCACCTTGCGGGTCATGTGGTCGCGGACGAAGATCGAATCCATCACGTTGCTCCAGTTGAATCAATGTGTCGATGGGCGTTCGGGCAATCATCGCAGCGGGGCGCGCCCTTGGGCTTGTGCCCGCACCCGCCCTGCAGCTTCCGTTGATCCAGAATCAGGCCAAGCGCCAGCAGCAGCGCACTTAAGCCGAATACCAGCAGCGTTCCGAGAAAGATCGCCATCGCATCAGTTTCCAAAATCGTCGAAAAGGATATTTTCCTCTTCAACGCCCAGGTCGTCGAGCATGCGGTTGACGGCCGAGATCATCATCGGCGGGCCACACATGTAGTATTCACAGTCCTCCGGCGCGGGGTGGTCCTTTAGATAGTGCTCTGACAGCACCGTGTGAATGAACCCCTCCAGGCCCATCCAGTTGTCCTCCGGAAGGGGATCGGACAAGGCCAGGTGCCAGGAGAAATTGGAAAACTGCCGCTCGAGTTCGTCGAATTCCTCCACGTAAAAGGCTTCGCGCAAGCTGCGCGCACCGTACCAGAACGAGATTTGCCGATCGCTTTTCAGGCGTTTGAGCTGGTCGAAAATGTGCGAGCGCATCGGCGCCATGCCGGCGCCACCGCCGATGAACACCATCTCGTTACTGGTCTCGCGGGCAAGGAATTCGCCGTAAGGGCCCGAGACCTCGACCGTATCGCCCGGTTTCAGATTGAAGATGAACGAGGACATGATGCCCGGCGGAATGTTTCCATGCCCCTCCGCCGGCGGCGTCGCGATACGCACGTTGAGCATGATGATGTCTTTTTCTTCCGGGTAACTCGCCATCGAGTAGGCCCGGGTCGTTGGCTCGGTGACCACCGATGTGAGCTCGAACAGGCGAAAACGCTCCCAGTCCTCGCGGAATTCTTCGGCAATGTCGAATTCGCAATACGACAGTTCGTGAGGCGGGCATTCGATCTGGATGTAGCCGCCGGCTTTGAAGTCCAGGGTTTCTCCGTCCGGAAGTTCGAGCACCAGTTCCTTGATGAACGTGGCGACGTTGTCGTTGGAACGCACGGTGCAGGTCCACTTGCGCACGCCGAATACGTCTTCGGGGACCTGGATCTCCATGTCCTGGTTGACGGCGACCTGGCAGGCCAGGCGCTCGCCGGCGGCGGCCTCGCGCTTGCTGATCAGCGACGACTCCGTGGGCAACAGCGAACCTCCACCTTCGAATACCTTTACGCGACATTGGCCGCAGGTACCGCCGCCGCCGCAGGCTGAAGGAACGAGAATGCCGGCATCGCCCAGGGTTCCCAGCAGCCGGCCGCCGGTGGGAATGGTCAATTCCCGTTCGCCGTTGATCCGCACTACAACGTCGCCTTCCGGCACCAGCCAGGCCCGGATCCAAAGGATCAAAACCACCAGCACCAACATGATGAGGGTGAACAGGAGGATGCCGTAGATGATTTCCAGCATGGCGCGCCCCTACCAGATGATCCCGGAGATGCCCATGAACGCCAGCGACAGCAGCCCCGTCGTGACGAACGTGATCCCAAGTCCCTGCAGGCCGTCCGGGATATCGCTGTAACGCATTTTTTCACGTAACCCGGCCAGCGCGATTATCGCCAGGGCCCAACCCACGCCGGCCCCCAAGCCATAGGCAACGCTCTCCACGAAGCCGTAATCGCGCTGGACCATGAACAGCGAGGCACCGAGGATGGCGCAGTTTACCGTCAGCAACGGCAGGAAAATCCCCAGGGTTTCATAAAGCGCCGGGAAAAAGCGATCGAGGATGATTTCGAGCAACTGGATCATCGCGGCGATCACGGCAATTTGCGTGAGCAGGCCCAGGAAAGCGAAATCCAGCTCGGCAAGGCCGGCCCAGTCCAGGGCGCCTTGCCGCAGCAGGTGGTTGTAGATCAGGTTGTTGATCGGCACGCTCAGGGTTTCGACCACGATGACCGCGACGCCCAGGCCCAGCGTGGTCTTGACCTGCTTGGACACCGCCAGGAAGGTACACATGCCCAGGAAGTAGGCCAGCGCGAGGTTCTCGATGAATACGGAGCGCAGGAAAACGTCGAAGAACTCGCTCATGGCCGTTTCTCCCCCGTGGGCAGGGCCATCGGCCTGAAGTCAGGCTGCTCGTTTTGCTCGGTCTTGAAGGTGCGGATCAGCCAGATCAGGAATCCGATGATGAAAAACGCGCTGGGCGCCAGCAGGAACAGCTGGTTTTCCTGGAACCATCCCCCGTTCTGGGCCAACTCGAACAGCTGATAACCGAGCAGGGTGCCCGCCCCCAACAATTCCCGGATGGTCGCCACGACGATCAGCACCAGGCTGTAGCCGAAGCCGTTACCCAGGGCGTCGAGAATACTGGTTTTCACGTCGTTGCTCATTGCGCAGGCCTCGGCGCGGCCCAGCACAATGCAGTTGGTCACGATCAGCGCCACGTAAACACTGAGGGTGCGCGCGGCATCCGGCATGTAGGCCTTGAGGAACTGGTCGATGACGGTGACGGCCGAGGCGATGATCGTAATCTGCACGATCAGGCGCACACTGGAAGGAAGGTGATGCCGAACGAGGCTGATGGCCATGTTCGAGAAGATCAGCACGATCGTGAGCGCCACACTCATGACCAGCGACGACATCAACGAGTTGGTGATCGCCAGGGCTGAGCAAATGCCGAGCACGTGCAGGGTAATCGGGTTCTTGTCGATCAGCGGTGCGGTCAGCGAACGGTTCAGTGCCATCAGGACTCATCCTCCCCCCGCCTCGGCGGCTGCGCTTCCAGGTGCTGGAGCAGCGACTGGTAACCGTGCGGGCCAAACCAGTAATGCACCAGGTTCGTGACCGCATTGCCGGTGACGGTCGCGCCGGTCAGGCCGTCTACCTGGAACGGCGCATGAACCGCACCGGGCTCGACCTTTCCCTCGCTGACATGAAATCGTGGCGTTCCCTGGTCGTCCAGCAACTGCTTGCCGGACCATTGCGACAGCCAGCGAGGCTGCGCGATCTGGTCACCCAGGCCGGGGGTTTCGTTCTGTTCGTAAAACGTCATGCCGGCGATGGTCGTGAAATCCGGCTGCAACGCAATGTAGCCGTAAAGCATCGACCACATACCGGCCCCACGAACCGGCAGGATCAGCCGATCGAGTTCCTGGCCATCCCACACGAGGTAGACCGGGGCATAACGACTGCGTCGCCCCAGCTTCGCGGGGTCCTCGCTGGCTGGAACGGCCGTGCTGAGTTCCGCGTCATTCGCCGCACGCCGCATATCGAAGGTATCGGGGTCGAGTTCGGTGGTGAATTGCCCGGTGTCGACGTTCACGACCCGGGCATCGAGGCTCTTGAAGAGCACCAGCATTTCGTCGTCTTTGACCATCCGGTCAGCCGGCAGCAGCCCGGTCAGGGCCATGATGTTGCGGCTGCGATCGAGCAGCTGGTTGTTGAGCTGTATCGGGCGCAGCAGCACAACCGCGCCGGACACCAGCGAGGAACAGACCAGGGCGGTCAACAGGACCACGACAACAGCCTTGATGGGGCCCTCTCTAGCCATCCGCCGCCCCCCCGTCCGCCCCCTGCAACCGCGCGCGCCGGCGTCGGATATTGAGCGCGGTCACCACGTTGTCGATCAGTGGCGAGAACATGCTGGCCAGCAGGATCGCGAAAATGACGCCCTCGTAGTGCGAGGGATTGCCGACACGGATCAGCACGGTCAGTCCGCCGACCAGTAAGCCGAAACCCCATCTTCCGGGGTCGGTCATCGGCCCGGCCACCGGGTCGGTGGCAAGAAAGA
Organism: Lysobacterales bacterium; assembly: GCA_013042915.1. Lineage (GTDB taxonomy): Bacteria > Pseudomonadota > Gammaproteobacteria > Xanthomonadales > SZUA-36 > JABDPF01. The sequence continues at coordinate 64,143 of JABDPF010000048.1, read as the reverse complement.
CGGCCCCGAACACGAAGCCGCCCAGTATGAATTGCCAATGCCAGGGCAGCGAGAACAGTGGATGGTTCGGCGCCGCGGTATTGCAGATCAGCGTCACCAGCACCAACCCGATCAGCGCACCCAGCATGACGCGCCAGGAAGCCATCCCCGTCCAGATAAGGAACAGCGCGCCCAGGATCGCGCCAAAGGCGGACACCGCACCCATCGAACCGGGCCGGTCTCCGAAAAACAGGTGCCAGTAAGAGTAGTCAACCGCGGACGCCACCGTCAGCCCACCCTCGTCGGTGATCAACTCGAGCACGGTGGGCTGGTCGTAGTTCGCAACCGGAACCCACACGCCTTCGGAAAACAGCATGTGCGGATAGGAAAACACCAGGAAGGTCAATGCCAGCAAGGCCGGGTTCACCAGGTACCGACCGGACCCGCCGTAGATCAGCTTACCCACCACCATGCCGAAACTCATGCCCAGCGCCACCTGGTACATCGACACGGTGGCGGGCAGGATCATCGCGAACAACCAGGCCGTGGCCAGCAAACCCTCGTCGACCGGCCGCTTGCGCATCGTGGCGAACAGGGACTCCCAGAGGGCGCCGACCAGCAAGGCGGTCAGGAATGCCGGCAGGAAAAACAGCAGGCCCTGCACGAAACAGGCGCCGAAATCATAGGGGCTGAAGCCGATACCTGACCAGGCCAGGAACGCCGCGCGCCAGCCGGTAGGGTTCTCGAGGTGCAGGTCGAACAGTGCCACGTTTGTCTGGTGACCCAGGCTCCACAGGCCGATCAGCCATGCCGGAAGCGTGGCAATCACGAAGTAGTTCCACATGCGTTGCACGTTGTTGGCATCCCGCACATGCGGCGCCACGCGCGTCACGTTGTGGGAAGACCATACGAAACGATCAAGCAGCGTTCTCAGGGACGTCAGGAAGGCGTTCATCAGCCTTCCTTTTCAAGACGTTGCAGGTTGGTACGCAACGCCAGGCCGTAATCGATCTTGGCCGGGCATACGAAAGCGCATAGCGCCAAGTCTTCTTCGTCCAGTTCCAGGCAGCCCAGCGCCTGCGCCGTGTCCGTGTCTTGCACGAGCAGCGCGCGGAACAGGGGGGACGGCAGGATGTCCAGGGGCATCACTTTTTCAAACGCGCGGGTCGGAATCATCCCGCTGTAGCGCCCGTTCTGCGCGGTCGTGAGGTTGTATTTCCTGCGCTGCCCCAGGCGCCGCAGAAAAGTGCGCGTCGCGCTGTACCGCCACGGGAAAATGCCGGTCCAGCCGAACAGGTGGCGATCCCCGCCCTCGGGTATCACCGTGACCTGCTCGTGGTATCGCCCGAGATAGGCCAGCCCGGCGTGTGCCGCTCGTCCACCGAGTACCGAGCCGGAAATGAAGCGGCTGCCGTCCTCGTCCTGCATGTATCGGCCGACAAGTTCGGGAATCGATGCGCCCAGCCGCGACCGCACCAGGCGCGGCTGATGGATTCCACTGCCGCCCAGGGCCACGACCCGGCTGAAGTCGAGTACACCCTCGCTGAACAGCCGTCCGATGGCGATGACGTCCTGGTAACCCACGTGCCAGACCTGTCGACCTGCACCCACGGGATCCAGGTAATGGATGTGCGTTCCGGGCAGTCCCGCCGGATGCGGCCCTTCGAACCGGACATGCCTGATCCGCCTGTCCCCGGGCGCGGACCATTCCCACTCGGGCGCGGTACACAGGTAAACCGATCCGGGCGTCAGGGACATCAGCACACTCAGTCCGTCTGCAAACGCTTCGGTCTGGCCGGCCGTGACCACGCAGGGGTCCGGCGCCAGAGGCCGGGTGTCGATGGCGGTGACGAAAATCGCGCGCGGCACGCTGTTGGCCGCAGGAACGGCACTGAAGGGCCGGGTTCGAAACGCGGTCCACAAACCGGCCTCCCGAAGGCGCCCGGCTGCCTCGACTCGTTCCAAACGGCGAATACGAGTGTGGGTCATCGGTTGGTACAACCGTTTTCCACATTCTTCGTCTTCGAGCCGGAGCACGACCGAGTGAAGCGCCCGTCGAGCCCCACGGTGGATAGCGATGACCTCCCCGGCACCGGGCGCGCAATAGGGCACACCCGGATGGTGTTTGTGTACGAACATTGGCTGGCCACACGAGACCCGGTCGCCTTCCTGGACCATCATTCGTGGTCGCAAGCCCTGGTAATCCGGCCCGCAAAGGGCGACGTGACGGATCGGAGGGCCATCATGGATCGCTTGCTCGGGACAACCGACGACCGGAATGTTCAAACCCTGTTTGATTCGGATCGTGTCGATCACGGCGTGGCGTCCTGACCTTGCACTACATTTTTTTCGGGCTTCGGCAACCGATGCACACGGTGACAGCCGGCGCAGCCCATTCGATCGAAATCGGGAACCCGTTTGCCGACTTTTGGATGCTCTTCCTTCTTGCTGGAATGACAGGCGAAGCAAATCTCCGCCTGGTTGCGCCGGGTCATCACCGGGTCATTCTCAGCGTGCACCCGGTGGCAGGATGAGCAATTGATGATCCACTTGTCGTGCAACGTGCCCTCGAAGGGGACAGCATCGATGCCACTTGACTCATCGGCGTGGCAATCAAGGCAGGCCTCGACCTGCTCATCACGAGGAGCCGCGCCCCGCGTGTAACCGAATATGGTCAAGGGCGGATAGCCCTTTCCGCCGTGTGCACGGGAAATATGGATGCTGCCGCGACCGTGGCAGGATTCGCATTCATGGAGGGCAAACGGCGTCAATGGATTGTCCGGATCGCCGTGCGCGCTTCGCCCGACTGCGCGCATTTTTTCGCCGGCATGGCAGGCAAGGCACGCCTCGGCGCCCTCCTGGGTATAGGCGGGCGCCCGTTTTACCAGCAACTCATTGAACCAGCTTTCGGCCATTAGCGGGTCGGGCTGGTTAGCCAGAAAACAGATGAACAGCAGGCATAAAGGTTTGAACCGGAACATTTCCCCATACAGAACCCTGGCCGGCAGGTCAGGAATTCTCTCTCGCTACGGCGTCACCCTGAGCCGCTGCACGCGGCGCGGGTGGCATGAGGAAAGTCTAAGAGTTTTATGCTTCCAGCAGCATTGACCAAGGTCATGGAGAGGATACTTCGCATTTCGCAAGTCATTATATTTTAAGGTTTTTCTAAGCTGTTGTTAAGCTTTACGGGTGGGTCGCACAAGAAAACGGTTGACACTGTCGCGAGCCCTGTGGTTTTATCCGGCGCTATGCACGCGCACAAATCAAATACACCCCTTGCGGCCAAAGCTTTTTCGGCACTTGCCGGGCTGCGCGCTCGCAATCTCTTTATGGGCCTCCTTACCAGCGCTTCAATCGCGCTTCTTATTCTTATTGACGGGGCGGGTCCAGGCTGAGGCAGAAAAGCACAGCATTCATGGAAACCCGCAACCGACATTGCGGGTTTTTTTTTGAACAATCAGGAAACGAAACACAGGCGAGACACGGGATTAAAAGATGCAAAGTGACCAGATGAAGAAAGGACCGGAGCGGGCAGGCGCGCGCTGCATGCTCAGGGCAACCGGTATGGGGGACAAGGAAATGGCCCAGCCGCTGATCGCCGTGATCAACACCTGGTCGGACGTCACACCCTGCAACATCCACCTGCGTGACCTTGCCGAGCACGTCAAGGAAGGCATCCGCGAGGCGGGCGGCACGCCCGTGGAATTCGGCAGCATTGTCGTCACCGATGGCATCGCGATGGGAACCGAGGGCATGAAGTGCTCCTTGATGTCTCGCGAAGTCGTGACCGATTCGGTGGAACTGGCCACCCGCGGTCATTGCCTGGACGGCGTGGTCGTGATGGTCGGTTGCGACAAGACCATCCCGGCCGGAGCGATGGCGCTGGCCCGGCTGGATATTCCCGGGCTGGTGATTTACGGCGGCTCCATCATGCCCGGCAAACACAAGGGCATCCCGATCACGATCCAGGATGTCTACCAGGCGGTCGGCGCCCATGCGGCGGGAACGATTTCGGAAAGCGAGTTGATCGCGATCGAGAAGGACGCCCTGCCCGGCCCGGGCGCTTGCGGCGGGCAGTTTACCGCCAATACCATGGCGCTGGCCATGACGGTTCTGGGCCTCTCCCCGATGGGTCTGAACGACATTCCAGCGGTTCATCCGGGCAAGCCGGATGCCGTGCGCAAGGCCGGCCGGCGAGCCGTCGAGCTCGTCAACGAGGGCATCAGCGCCCGCGGCATGATCTCGCTCGATTCTTTGCGCAACGCCGCCACCGTCACCACCGCGACGGCCGGTTCCACCAATGCCGTGCTTCACCTGCTGGCCATTGCGCGCGAAGCCGGCGTCGCGTTCGATATCGACGAGTTCGACGCCATCTCGCGCAAAACGCCCATCATCGGCGACCTCAAGCCGGCCGGCCGCTACATGGCTCCCGACATGTTCGAGGCTGGCGGAACCCCGCTGGTGATCGACCGGCTGCGCCGAGCGGGCCTGGTTACCGACACCCCGACCGTCAGCGGCCGCTCACTGTTCGAGGAAAGCGAGCACGTCGACGAGAAGCCGGGCCAGGACGTGATCGTCGACTTCGACAAGGCCCTGGCGGCGCGAGGGGGCTTTGGCGTTCTTTATGGCAACCTGGCTCCCGAGGGCTGCGTTGCCAAGTTGGCCGGGCACGGAGAATTTTCTTTCACCGGCCCCGCCCGTGTCTTTGATTGCGAAGAAGATGCCTTCGAGGCGGTTCAGGCACGGCAGATCCAGGCCGGCGACGTGATCGTGATCCGTAACGAGGGCCCGGCCGGCGGACCCGGCATGCGCGAGATGCTGGCGGTTACCGCCGCCCTGGCCGGCCAGAAACTGGACGACGAGGTGGCGCTCATCACCGACGGCCGTTTCAGCGGCGCCAGTTTCGGCTTCGTGGTGGGCCACGTGTCGCCCGAAGCGGCCCGGCGCGGCCCGATCGGCCTGCTGCGCGAAGGCGACAGCGTGACCATCGATGTCGATCGCCGCGTGCTGGAAACCGACGCCGATCTGGACTCACGCCGGGATTCGTGGCAGGCACGCCCCCCGGCCTATGCATCCGGTGCGCTGGCAAAATACGCAAAACTCGTATCTTCCGCCTCGCAGGGCGCCGTGACCGCCTTTCCCGACCTGAACGACGACAGCAAGTGATCCACCGAGGAGCAAGCCCCATGGACAATTACGTAACCATTTTCGACACGACCCTGCGCGACGGCGAGCAGTCTCCCGGCTGTTCGATGAACAAGCAGGAAAAGCTCCAGGTGGCCCGCGTTCTCGACGAACTCGGTGTCGACGTCATCGAGGCCGGCTTTCCGGCGGCCAGTCCGGGCGACTTCGAATCCGTCAAGGCCATCGGCGAACTCGGCCTGGGTTCCCGCATCGCGGGCCTGGCCCGAGCCCGCCAAGGCGACATCGAAGCCGTGGCCCGTTCGCTGGAAAACTGTAAGCACAAGCGTCTGCACACATTTATCGCGACCAGCCCGATCCACCGTGAGTTCAAGCTCAAGATGGACAAGCAGGAGATCATCGACGGCATGGTCGAGGCCGTCGAGTTCGGCAAGCAGTGGTTCGACGACATCGAGGTCTCGGCCGAGGACGCCTGCCGGACCGAGCTCGAGTACCTGGTCGAGTTCTTCCAGGCGGCGATCGACGCGGGCGCCACAACGCTGAACGTGCCGGACACCGTCGGGTACACCACGCCGCGCGAGGCCCGCGAGATGTTCAAGTACATCGTGGATAACTTGCAGAACGCCGACCACGCCATCCTCAGTTGTCACAACCACAACGACCTCGGCCTGGCCGTGGCCAACAGCCTGGGCGCGGTCGACGGCGGCGCACGCCAGGTGGAGTGCACCGTCAACGGCATCGGCGAACGAGCCGGCAATGCCTCGCTGGAGGAAGTGGTGATGGCGTTGCGAACACGCCACGACCGCTACGGCCTGGAAACCGGCATCGACGCGACCCGCCTGTACCCGGCCAGCCGCCTGGTATCAGCGGTAACGGGATCACGCGTTCAGCCGAACAAGGCCATCGTGGGGCGCAACGCCTTCGCGCACGAAGCCGGTATCCACCAGGACGGCATTTTGAAGCACGCCGAGACGTACGAGATCATGAAGCCCGAGAGCGTCGGCGTGCCGGAGAACAACCTGGTGCTGGGCAAGCACAGCGGCCGCCACGCCTTCCGCAAGCGTCTTGAAGCACTGGGTTTCTCGATGGAAGATGAGGCCATGAATGAGCTGTTCGACAAGTTCAAATCTCTGGCCGACCGCAAGAAAAGCGTTTACGACGAAGACATCGAGGCCCTGGTGCTGGGCACCGAGCAGAGCGGACCCTGGCACCTGGACGCGATCTCGATCCACACCGAGGTGGTGGACGACGACCAGTCCGCCGAGGCCAGCCTGAAGCTGCGATACAACGGCCAGGCCCCGCGCATTTATACCGGCAGGGGCGATGGCCCGGTCAACGCCATCGTCAATGCGATCCGCGCCATTCTCGAAGAGGACCTGCACATGGAGCGCTTCCAGGTCAGCGCGGTCACCCACGGCTCCGACGCCCAGGGCCGCGCCACCGTGCGCGCGACGATCGGGCCCAACCGGTACAAGGGCACCGGCGTTTCCACCGACATCGTGGAGGCCGCCGCCCACGCCATGGTCAGCATCATGAACCGCCATCAGCAGCACCAGGGTCGGCTTCCCGACGAAGACCGCCTCAAGGCCGCGGTATGAGCGAGCCCTCCACGCTGTTCGAGAAGATCTGGCAGCGTCACGTGGTGCGGCCGGAGACCGATGAAACGCCGGCCGTGCTGTACGTCGACCTGCAGCTGCTGCACGAGGTCACTTCTCCGCAGGCCTTCAGCGAACTGGAACGCCGTGGCCTCGCCCTGCGCCGCCCGGACCGCCACCTCGCCACGATCGACCATTCCACGCCGACCACGCCGGCGGACAAACACGGCGAATACGACTGGACCACCGCGCAGGCCCGCATCCAGGTCGAGACGCTGTACGAAAACTGCGAAAAACACGGCATCGAACTGCACGGTTGGGACAGCCCCAACCGCGGCATCGTCCACGTGATGGGGCCGGAGATGGGCGCGACGCAACCCGGCATGACCATCGTCTGCGGCGACAGCCACACCGCCACGCACGGCGCCTTCGGCGCGCTGGCCTTCGGCATCGGCACCACCGAGGTGGGCCACGTGCTGGCCAGCCAGTGCCTGCTGCAGAGCAAGCCGAAGACACTGGGCATCCGGGTGGAGGGCGACCTCGAGCCGGGCGTCACCCCGAAAGACGTGATCCTGCACATCATCGGACGGATCGGCGTCGGCGGCGGCACCGGCTCGGTCATCGAGTACTTCGGCTCGACCTTCCGCGCGATGGACATGGCTGGCCGCATGACGGTTTGCAACATGTCGATCGAGTGCGGCGCCCGCGCCGGCCTGATCGCGCCGGACGAAACCACGTTCAGCTATCTCCAGGACCGCCCGAAGGCGCCCTCCGGCGCCAACTGGGACGCCGCCGTGGCTGACTGGAGAACCCTGAAAACCGACCCCGGGGCCGAGTTCGATCGCCTGGTGGAAATCGACGCCGCCGGCATCGAGCCCAGCGTGACCTGGGGCATCCATCCCGGAATGGTGATGGGCGTTGGCGGCTCGGTGCCCGATGGCGAGCCGGATGCCCTGGGCTACATGCAATTGCAGGCAGGGAGCCCGCTGGCCGGTGAGTCCGTGGACGTGGTCTTTATCGGTTCCTGCACCAATTCGAGGCTCTCGGATTTACGCGCAGCCGCCGCGGTCTTTCGGGGCCGTCAGGTGGCCGACGGCACCCGCGCCCTGGTCGTGCCGGGCTCCGGCCTGACCAAGCGACAGGCCGAAGCCGAGGGCCTGGACGAAATTTTCCGCGCCGCCGGCGCCGAGTGGCGCGAACCGGGCTGCTCGATGTGCCTGGGCATGAACGGCGACATCGCACAACCCGGCGAACTGGTGGTCAGCACCAGCAACCGCAATTTCAAGGGCCGCCAGGGCCCGGGCGTGCGCACCGTGCTGGCCAGCCCGCTGACCGCGGCCGCCAGCGCCGTGACCGGCCGGGTGACCGACCCGCGCGAGTTGCCGGAGGTCACGCCATGAGCCGGGCCTTGATCGAATCCCGCACCTTCAATCTGCCGGTCAAAAATATCGATACGGACCAGATCATCCCGGCCCACTTCCTGACCATGACCGGCCGAGAAGGACTCGACCGCGCCTGTTTCTTCGCCTGGCGCTTCAACGAGGACGGCAGCGATAAAGCAGACAACCCGCTGCGGAACCACGACCGGGCGCGACAGCAGGTGCTGGTCACCGGTGAGAACTTCGGCTGCGGATCGTCTCGTGAGCACGCCCCGTGGGCCCTGCTGGATTACGGTTTTCGGGCGGTCATCAGTAGCCGCTTCGCCGATATTTTTCGCGGCAATGCGCTGAAGAACGGCCTGTTGCCGATTACGGTCGATGAGGCCGTCGCAAATTGGCTGCTCGATAACCCCGACACCGTCGTGGCGATCGATATCGAGAATCGATCACTCAAGGTACGCGGTTACGGCAGGTTCGACTTTCCGATGGACCCGTTTTCCGCCTACTGCCTGGTGCGGGGCATTGACCCCCTGGACTTCATCCTGCAAGGTGCGGACGACATCCGCCGCTACGAAGAGTCGCATGGAAAATAGACACTACCGCATCGTTGGACTGCCCGGCGACTGCATCGGCCCGGAGGTATACCGCGCGGCCGCCCAGGTGCTGGATTGCCTGGCCGGGGTGCAGGGCTTCACCTATGAGCTGGATGAACAACGGATCGGCGGCGCGGCGGTGGACGCCGCCGGCGAGCCGCTGCCGCAAACAACCATCGATGCCTGCCGGAAAGCCGATGCCGCCCTGCTGGGCGCCGTCGGCGGTCCGCAATGGGACGACCGGCCGGCCGAGCAACGACCCGAGCTCGGATTGCTGAAAATCCGCTCGGCGCTGAACCTGTTCTGCAACCTGCGCCCGGTGGTGCTGCACCCTGCCCTGCAGCATTTTTCCCCCCTGAAGCCCGACCGCCTGGTCAACGTCGACCTGATGATCGTGCGCGAACTGACCAGCGGCAGCTACTTCGGCAAGAAGTGGCGCAACGAGAACGAGGCCGAGGATGTCTGCCGCTACACCCGCGAGGAAATCGAGCGCGTGACCCGCGCCGCCTGCCGCATCGCCATGCAGCGCGACCGGCGCCTGACCCTGGTCGACAAGGCCAACGTACTGGAAACGTCCCGCCTGTGGCGCATCGTGGTGCGCGACGTCGTCGAAGCCGAATTTCCCAAGCTCGACCTGGAATTTCTGTACGTCGACGCCGCCGCCATGCACCTGCTGACCCGGCCCGGCGATTTCGACGTGATGCTGACCGAGAACATGTTCGGCGACATCCTCTCCGACGAGGCCTCGATGCTGTCTGGCTCGCTGGGACTGCTGCCTTCGGCCTCGATCAACGAACAGCGCTTCGGCCTGTACGAGCCGATCCACGGCTCAGCCCCGGATATCGCCGGCCAAGGCATCGCCAACCCGTATGCCATGTTGCTTTCCACCGCGATGATGCTGCGGCATTCGCTGGACGACGGAGAGGCCGCCGACGCGCTGGAGGCGGGCGTTTACAGCTGCTGGGAAGACGGCGTGCTGACCCGCGACCTCGACCCAGACGGTTTGCGCACCCAGGAGGTTACCGATGCGGTCTGCGAACGGCTGGTTCGATAAATTCATGCCCGGCATCATGCGGTGCCGGCTCGACGACCTGGTGCTGGAAACCCCGGTGCAGGCCATGCCGGCACTCTCGGCGCGACTGGGCGTCGACATCCGGATCAAGCGCGAAGACCTGCAGCCGGTTTTTTCCTTCAAGCTGCGCGGCGCTTACGCCAAGCTGCTTTCGCTGAGTGACGACGAGCGTAAACGCGGCGTGATCTGCGCTTCGGCCGGCAACCACGCCCAGGGGGTGGCCATGGCCGCCAACCACCTGGGCATCGACGCCACCGTCGTGATGCCGGCCATCACTCCCGAAATCAAGGTGGGCGCGGTCGAAAAGCAGGGCGCCCGCGTCGTCATTCACGGCGACGATTTCGACACCGCATGCGAACACGCTCTGGGCATTGCCGAGGACGAAAACCTGACCTTCGTGCACCCCTATGACGACCCCGAGGTGATTACCGGCCAGGCGACGATCGCGATGGAACTGTTCCGCCAGTGCCACACTTCACCGGACTACCTGTTCGTGTGCGTCGGTGGCGGCGGAATGGCGGCCGGCATGGCTATTGTCAGCCGCTACCTGCAGCCGGAAACCCGGATCATCGGCGTCGAGGCCGCGGAATCGGCCTCGATGAAAGCGGCCTTCGAGGCAGGCGAACCGGTCACGCTGGACCGGATCGGCCATTTCGCCGAGGGCGTCGCGGTCAAGCGCACGGGCGATTTGACCTACCGCATCTGCGCCGACTTGCTGGACGACGTCATCACCGTGGACAACGACGAGATCTGCGCCGCGGTGCAGGACGTTTACGAGGACACGCGCGCGATTGCCGAGCCGGCCGGCGTGCTCGCGGTGGCCGGCATCAAGAAGTACTTTGCCGAACGGGCCGGCGAGGGCCGATCCGTGGCGGCGGTGCTGTCCGGCGCCAACGTGAATTTTGCGCGCCTTCGCCACATCGCCGAACGCGCCGCGGTGGGCGAGGAGACCGAGGCCCTGCTGGGCGTGACCATCCCCGAGCGCCCCGGCAGTTTCCTCGACTTTTGCGAAACCGTGGGTCTGCGCGGCATCACGGAATTCAACTACCGCTACTCGGATCCGCGCGAAGCACACATTTTTGTCGGCGTGGCGCTCAAGGGCGGCGTTAAGGAAAAGCGGGAAATCATGGCGCAACTGCTCGCCCACGGCCTGCCGGTGATCGACCTCTCCGCCAACGAAATGGCGCGTCAGCACATCCGCCACATGGTCGGAGGCAGGGCCCCGGTCGACAACGAGCGCATCATGCGCTTCCAGTTTCCCGAGCGCCCGGGCGCCCTACTGGAGTTCCTGACCGGCATGCAGAGCGACTGGAACATCAGCCTGTTCCACTACCGCAATTACGGCTCAGAGTACGGTCGTGTACTGATGGGAATCCAGGTGCCGGACGAAGACGGGGCCCGCTTCCAGGAATTTCTTCAGAGCACCGGCTACGGGTACATTGCAGAGGCCGGCAACCCGGCCTACTCGATGTTCCTGGCGCCGCTGTAGCCGCTGGCGGATTCATGCAGTAGCCCGCTCTATTGCGGACGACATGGCCTTGGGTTTTAAAAAAACACCGCTTTTTACATCGCTCACGTGGCGCCGTCGGACACGCGAACTTCCACGATATAAAATGGGCGCCGCACGAAGGGGGGAATCGTGCGGCGCCCGGCCGTGGCCAATTATGCCCCATCCAGGAGGATAACTGGCTGCGAGGAGATTGTTCACTTCACTCCTCTTTTACGGCTGCGAACGGGTAGCTGAAGATTGGCGCCAGGAACCGAGAAGGAAAGCCCTCCAACCACTTGAACCATATGTAGCACGTGGGGCGTTACCGAACGCTGAAAGCGCCTTTCAGCGGTGGTTCATGCTATCGAATGTACCGGACTCAAATGACCGCCGGCAGTTCCAGCTCAGCGCTCAGGCCGCCGAGCTCGCTTTTACCTAGTGTCAGGTGACCATTGTAGAGCTCGGCGATTTCCCGAACGATGCTCAAACCCTGGCCGTAGCCGGGAGCATTCTCGTCGAGCTTTTTCCCGCGCTGGGTGACAGCTTGCAGTTCCTCTTCGGCGATGCCGGGACCGTCGTCATCGAAGAAGATACTCAGTCGGTCACCGTCCAGCCCGCAACGGACCTCAACCCGTTTCGTCGCCCATTTGCAGGCGTTGTCCAACAAGTTACCCAGCATTTCCTCCAGATCCTGAACTTCCCCGCGAAAACGGCAATCACCCTTGCTGCACAACTCCAGGGTGATGTCGCGATTCTCGTAGATCCGATTCATTGCGAAGCTCAAGTCGTCGATCACGGATTTGATGCTGGTCCGGTAACCCATGACGTTCTTTTGGCCAGAAATGCGCGCCCGGGAGAGGTAATGGTCGATGGCACCTGACATCGTATGTGCCTGGTCCAGGATCAGCTGACCTTGCTTCGAATGAATACTGCGCGCCTCGTTGCGAATCACCGTGAGTGGCGTGTTCAAAACATGCGCCAGGTCGGCAAGTTGCGTCCTCGCCCTTTTCAGGACCGTTTCATTGTGGTCGATGAGAGAATTCAGCTCGCTCACCAGCGGCTGAACGTCAAGCGGAAAATCACGGGGTAACCGGTCGATGTGACCGGCATGGACTTCTCCGATCGCTTCGCGAATGGCCTTCAGCGGGCGCAGGGCGACGAACACTTGGACCAGCACCGCCATGGTCAGACCGAGCCCCAACACTGCGAATGCAAGCGCAATATGCCAACCGAAATCGGCCACGTCATCTTGTATCTGAATCTCCGGTGCAGTCGCCACGATGGTCACTTCCTCATCGATATTCTGGGGCATAACGTGCACCACCCGGGCACGCAATCTCTGCCCCAGGGGATCGAGCAGAATCTGTGCATCGTGGTTTTCATCGAAGTTCAGTTCGCTGATATCCAAGTCACGATCGCCCAGGGAATCGGACTTCGCCAATATCCGGCCACCGATGACGACCTGCCAGTACCAGCCAGAATTCGCTCGATAAAAACGCGGGTCGGTAGGCTGGCGATACAGGTAGGGTTGTCCGTCCGGACGCACCGTAACGTCTGCAATCAACTCTTCGACGTGTGTGAACACGTGGGCGTCATAATGCTGTTCGATGTGATCGCGATACAACCAGGTCAGCAACGCAGCCGTTGCCACCAACGCGATGGCGACCCAGAAAACGGACAGTATGATGATGCGGCTCGTCAAGCGCCTACGCACGTTCCTTCTCCTTACCCAGTTGGTATCCGAGCCCCCTGCGTGTGTAAATCAGGCCCGGCGCCAGTTTTTTCCGCAAGCGGTTGATCAGGACCTCGATCACGTTCGAGTCCAGGTCGAAATCCTGATGATAGATATGCTCGGTCAGACGCGCCTTGGAGACCACTTCTCCCTGATGTTGCAGGAGGTAACCGAGGGTTCGGTACTCCAGCGCGGTTAGCTCGACCCGGTCGCCGTTTAACGTGACTCGAGCACTCGATGGGTCCAGAACAAGACCGCCGTATCTTGCGAGGGACGTGGCGTGGCCGGTTGATCGGCGAATGACCGCCTCGAGACGCGCTTCCAGTTCTTCGTACTCGAACGGTTTTCCGATGTAATCATCCGCCCCGGCGCGCAGCCCCATGACCCGTTCCCGCCAGGTCTTGCGCGAAGTGAGGACGATTACCGGCACCTCGACCCCGCCGTCACGCCAGTTCTCCAGCACGGCCAGCCCGTCACGCTTTGGAATCCCCAGGTCGAGGATCACGGCATCATAAGGTTCGGTGGCGCCAAGATGCTGCCCTTCCTCGCCATCGTAGGCCACGTCCACGACGTACATCAAGCGCTCCAGCTCAGACTTGATCTGCCTGGCCAGTTCAACGCTGTCTTCAATGACAAGGACTCTCATCGCACGGCCCCATCCATCCCGGCGACGGTAGGCCACGATACCGGGAGTGGCTTCGCGACTGTGCTCCCGCCGAATCCGGACTCTTCAAGTGTTATTGAGCAGCCGTTAAACCACTAATAAACTTAATATTTTGCAACTTTCCGCTCGAATTGGCACTGACATAAATCAACCTTCTCGTTCGCCCAGAGTCCAGCAGTCTGGCGCCCACGGCCAACGCTGAAAAAAGCGAGGCGCCCGAGGGGGGGGCGCCTCGCTAGTGGGGGCGGCCCGGCCTCTCAGACCGGCGTCGTTCCGGCCCAAGGTGCTGTCGACCGCCGAGGAGAGCGATCATTCGTGGGTGAATACGAGTTCGTCATACGGGTAACCCGTGACGACCCAGGCCTCGATACCGCCTTCAGGGTTAGTGCCCCAGCCGACGATGCGGCCGCCACCGGCGGATACTCCGGTGGCCTCGTTCAGGATCCACCGTGAACCCATCGAGGAAGCCTCCCCGACGCCGGTCTTGGTCAGGATGTACTCGAGATCGTAAAAGTAGCCGATTTCGTCATCCTCCAACACGGGGTTGCCGGCCCAGACGAAGGCTTCCGAATCGTACAGGATGCTCTCGCTGTAGCCCACGACCATCAGATCACCAACTGTGGAATCAGGCCGGTAGGCAATCCCGGTAGCGATGCTGTTCGGTGCACCCGTGGCCAGGCCGCCCAGGCCCTTGACGAGCCACTCTTCATCTTCCGTCGACGTGTCCTTGAACCAGATGCAGGCCTGCGGGCCCTTGGGGCTGTCGCTGCGGCCAGCGATGTGGACAACACCTTCCGGCGTCGTCGTCATCGCATAGGCCTCGGCGTACTGGCCGCCTGCAATCATCGGCAGGATGATGCTTTCGAGCGTAATCGGGTCGGTCGTTGCATCAAGAACGGTGGACACGAAAGCGCGGTTGGCTTTCTTGGTCGACCCGTAGCCGACGATGGTCGTGCCGTCCCAAGAAATGGCCTCGGCCGAACTAGACCGAAGCGTCTGACCGTCGACCACGTCGGTGATGGTCAACTGACGCACCACCGGCAGGAGCGGATCGGTCATGTCGGCGTAGAAGCCCATCAGTCCACGCTTGGTGTTGCCGTAGCCGACCATGATCAGGCCATCCGCAGTGACGTCCTTGGCGACCATCTCGGAGATGCCGCCACCGAAGTCGGGCACGGTCGCGTAATCGCCGTCATCGACCTGGTCCAGTACCGGCAACAGCCACTGGGTTCCGTACGAGACTTCGCCGATATTCAGCGCGCCCACCGTGGTTGAACCGCACCAATCGAGGTTCAGGGCCACCTTGTCGTACCCCGTGCAACCGGTCTGTAGATCGAACCCGTCGATCATGTCGGAAGCCCCGTGCGCCTCGCTGGGCTGCGACGGCGCCACGACCCCGATGTCCTCCTGCACCTGGAGTTCGTTGTACAGGGGCGGTACGCCGTCATCGGTGGCAATGGCCCAACCGATGTCGGAGCGCCAGGCGCGCCAGAAGGTGACGACGTCGGTGACACCGACCGCCGTCGTGCCGTCGCGGGAAATGTCGAGGGCATAGCTGGCGTCATGCGGGCCATCCATGTGGCCCCAGCGCCAGAACCAGAATTCCTCGTCGACCCAGCCATACACGCCCTCGTCCGTCGTCACCGGTGGGTCGTCATCCCCCGGGTCCGGCTTGTCCGGTTTGCCCGGGATGCCTCCCTTGGCCGCCCAGGCCGTACCGCCCGAGAGCAGCAGGGCCAGGCAGGCGGCGAGGGTAATACTGAATTTACCGTGTTTCATGATTTTCTCCTTGGCGCCTTATTCGTCGGCGCCGCGATAATCGACCCGGCGGAACATGATGTCCGTGCCGTGCAGGCCCTTTTCGAGCCAGATGCCGTACATCCGGGAGCCGTCGGGCGTCTGGCGCATCTGCACCGCGCCTTCTTCGTCCGGCGCTTCCCTGTTGGCCAGCGGGTTCCAGCCTTCCTCGGGCTTGCCATTGCCGCTCTGCGGCGTCACGATCACGCTCTGGTAGTGCTGACCTTTATCCACGGTGCGGCTATAGAAAATATCCAGCGGCGTCTTGGGGTAGCCGTCGGGCATCGTGTCCAGGTCCCGGTTGGTTTCCAGGCCGTAGGCCAGCTGGTACACGCTGATATCCTGCTTGTCCTCCGGATACGGGGTGCCCTTGATCGTTCCCGGCGTCTTGACGATGCGTGGTTCGAGCACGCTGACCCGGTTGTTGCGCAGGTTGGAAACGTTGCGCGGCGGTTCGTTTTCACCAGGTATGTAACTCGTGCTGACCACGACGTCCTCCCAGAGCAGGCTGCCGTTGTCCGGATCGAGAATGGGGATTCCGTTTTCGTCGAGCACGGGATCCCGGAACACGACATGGTGCTCAATCGGATTGTCAGCATCACCACTTGGATTCGTGGTCCAGTGCTGGCCGCCATCAAACGAGCGGCGTACGTACAAATCGTACTTGCCGTTCGCGTTCCGGCCCCAGTTGGCATTCCAGACGTAGCCGATGATCAGGTCGTCACCATTGAGCGCTCCGCGATGGGCTTTCGAGTCGGTATAGGGGTTCTTCGCCGAGGAGTCGGCGAGGTTGTCTTCCGACCAGCTCCAACGCAGCATCTTGACCGGCTTTTCGGGATCCAGAGGGTTCTGCCACAGGTAATCCGGGTCGGCCGTCACGCTGCTGACGTTCCGGGCGCCTATGACACAAACCTCCGTCACTTTAGCCTCAAAGGGCTCCAGGTCCATGTGCGGCACCCATCTGTCGCATCCGAACTTCTTGAAGTCGTACGGATTGCCCTTGTCGTTATCGGGCAAAGCAATGCGCCGCATGAAGATGTCGGCGGGCTTGCCGCCACCCTCTTCACCCTGGCGGTAGAGCGCCACCAGCACCGTGCCGGTGCCACCGTCGGCGACCTTGACCGCCTTCGACTTGGGCTGCGAGACGAAGCGTACCCGGCGCGCGTTATCGTAGGCCAGGATCGGATCGCCCTTCCAGTCCAGCAACAGGGGAGGCCCGTGGGGATAGAGGTCAGGATCTTGATAGAGGGCCGGGTCTTCCGTCAGGTAAACCGGGTTGCCGCTCTCGTCGGTCTCGGGGAGGTTCAGGATACCGCCGCTGGCAACCGGGACCGGCTCATCGAACTTGAAGCTGTGGTACATGACGAGCTTGCCAGTATCCGGTTTGTAGCGATCCTCGTGGTCGTCGTCTTCCGACTCGGTGATCGCCACCAATTCATCGCCGCAGCCGTCCTCGTCCTCCGGCGGCCCTCCGACACCCTTGCTTTCCTCGTAGCCGATGATGGCCCAGGCGCTTTTCACGAGGCACTTCAATGGATTGTCCGGATCTTTCGTCTTGCAGTAAGGCTGCAAGAAGAGATTGGCCCGGGATGCACCGGTATTGCCGTCGAGGTAGCGCCCGTCCTGCGTCACGCACACATTGTGGATGACGCCCTGCGGGTTTTCTTTCGGAATCGTGTAGGCGCACAACCGGTTGCTACCCGGTGCCAGGGCCGTGCCGATACCCTCGACCGTGCCGCAGTAGCGGTGGGTTCCGAGGCCGTCGTGCTCGAAGTCGTGCTCTTCGCCGTCGTCGTGGTCTCCGTCACCACCCAGCGCCAGGATGTTCTCCAGGCTGCAGACGTCGTTGTCGGAGATCTTGACCGGCAGTGACATGGGCACCAGGGCCTTGACGCGACCCGAAAGTGTTTCGTCGGTGTCGACCATGTCGATCTGGTCCTCGTGTTCGCCGTAACCGCCCTCTGGGTAGTCCACATCGACCTCGGCGAAATCGCTCATGGTGATGTAGCTGAACCAGATGTCGGTCTTGCCGTGCGTGTTGGCGCCGCTCCAGCCTTCACCCGGACCGTGACCCTCGCCGGGCCTCAGTCCCTTGGGGTCTTCCTGCCAGACGATGCCGAACGCGACATCCTGGCCGGCACCGGCAAACAGCTGGTGGGCGTCCCTGCGACCGGAGGTCACGCGCTCGGGTTTGAACCACTGGACGTCGCCGGTCGCCTCTTCGACCACGCCGCGCGCGGTCCAGACACAGCTGTAGGGCACTTCACCGATTTCCAGGATGTCCTCGTAAACCACGCTGCGTTGTGGGCCGGCCACGCCGAACAGGTCGTCCTGCCAGTAGCCGTCGTCGCCCATGTAGTCCGGTTCACATTCCGTGTAGATATTACCGTCTTCATCGTGCCGGTCACGGCAGATATCGCAGGGGTTCGGCGCTCCGTCACCGTCCGTATCGGGGCACACGTTGATCGCGTAACCGGGGCGTCCTCCCCTGCAGTACTTGTCGGTCCAGGCAACGAAGATCATGTTGTCCTTGACCTTCAGCATGGGTTTCACGGACTTGCCCGGATAACCCAGCAGCGAATCCTTGTCGGCCGTGCGGGAGATGTTCCGGCGCTCCCAGCTGTCGCCGTCGTCGCGCGAAATGGCGACGAACACGTCGAACGCGCCGGTGCCTTCGACCTCGCCAAGGTAGGTGACGACGATGGGCTTGGCAAACATGCGACCGGTTTCTTCGATGGGCTCCCCGTATTCGTCGTAGTACATGACGAGGGTATCCGCACCGTCGGGCCGCTGTGCCGGAACATAAACCGGCATGATCTCGATCTTCGCCTTGTCGTTCGCCAGATCGGGCGTCTTCGAGACGTTGCGCTTCATCAGGTTGCCGGCCTGCATACCGGTATTGAGGTTTTCGAGTGCTTCCTCCTTGGAAATGTTGCTCAGCTCGACCCCCACCAGTTGGCACGCCGCGATGGTCTTGACAATCAGCGCCTCCACCATCGCGTCATCCGAGAACAACACGTCTGGCGATGGCGGATCCGGAAGCAGACCGAGCTCACCCAGCGCGGACTCGAGGCAGGCCACCGCGGGCGCGCCGATACTGATTGCGCCGCGGCCGATCACGCCGTCGTCATCCAGGCCCTGCAGTATGCGGGCCAGGTTCGCTATCCGATCGTCCTCACCCAGGATGGCGCCATCGAACAGCTCCACGGGTGAAATGATCTTGTTGGCCAGCGTGTCCCCGATGAACAGGCGACCGATACTGAAACCGATCTGCTCGCCGGTGACAAACCAGAACTGTCCGTCCTTGCCCGTCTCGCCGGTGCTGGTGGTAATCTTCGCGGTGATTCCCGCCTGGGTCGAGGTAGCGTAGGAAAGCCCGTTCACGTTGGCGTCGACAAAATGCCCCGCCATGGGCTTGGCCTTCGGATACGAAACGTAGTGGCCCCAGATGTGCGGATAATCATTGCCCTCCGGATCAAACCGGTCGAACTGGCCGCCATTGGTGGCGTAGGCATCATCGGGGACAGTTACCCACTCACCCTCCTCATCACCGGGCACCTGCAGGACAGCCTGTGCGATGACGTAGAAATCAGGGCACTGCTCCTTGTTCATGCCCCAGCAGACCTTTTTGAAATGGTCGAAGGGAACAACCTGTTCGTGCCTCGCAACCCGGGTCTCCATGTCGCCCAGGTAGTCCATCTTGAAGTCGAACTTGCCGACTTTGGGCTTTCCGGTCTTCTTATCCAGGACAACGTCGAAATCTTTGGGATTCTGGACGACGTGCACGTTCGCGCTCGCGATCATGTACGGTGCGTCAGGCTCGATGACGATTGTGAGTTGGTCTCTGGAGTTGACGAAATATACCTTGCCGATCGGCATGAAGACATCCGGCTGATCGACGTCGAGGTTCTTCATCATCAGGTCGGTGACCACGGGCCAGGCCGCCGGCTCCTCGGAGCCGGCGGTGACCGCGGGCAGACTGATAATCGAGCAAAGCGTTATAAGAATCAACGCCTGCATAGTAGTTTTAATACGTAACATTGAATTCTCCTCCTGCACAGTCGCTGAACCGCGAGGAGGCCAGGCAGCATGAACGCTGCGAAAGCAAGATTTGGTTTGTCCCTCCTCGTGGGACCACGGTGCGCGAAAACGTGCATTCCTTTGCGTCGCGCAAGGAATCCATCGTCCACAGAACCTGAACCGTTCTTATGCGGGGTTTGCCAGGCCCGTCGGGATGGGCCTGGATTTAAACTAACAAGGCCGATATGACAAGAGTCTGAAATTGCGTTTCAGTTTCTGTTCATAATCCAACCGCGAGGTGAGTTGCCGATCAAAATCGGTTGATTCACTGGCAGGCGATGCCGGGTACGGCACTGAGGCGAACGAAGTCCATCTCCAGAACACCCTGCTGTCCGTCGAACATGGCATGACCTGAATCACAGTCATCCAGTTCGAGCGTAAGGGTTCCCCAGTGGTCGATCGGAAGTTGAGGGCGCCCAAATAGTCCGGACAGCACTTCGTACATCTGTAATTCAAACGGCTCACCGAAGCCGAGGTCGCCGAGGTGGTTTTCGGAAATCAGCCAGAGGCGTTCGCCTGAATTCGTGTGGCCGTAGTAGTGGACGGTGAAGCCCAGATAGTGAGCCGCGAAGCTGAATCCGTGGCCGGGGTTGTCAGGATCGTAAAACAGGCCGTTCATCCCGGCATGATTCGTCAGTGCATCGGACGGGGGCGCTTCGACGACATCCAAAAAGGCATGCCCAATCGCGAGGTCATCGAAAAATGCCGGTTGACCGGCCATCTGGTCACCCCGGATGGCGATGCCGGTCAGTCTCGCACCACCGGGATTGAGGAAGTCAATCTGCGCTGAATCGATCACCGGGACACTGCTCTCATCGACCGGGTCAACCCAGAGCGTAACCACTTCGAAATCATCGGGGCCGCCACCGCCGTCACCATACTCGACCCGCAGCACAACCTGCATTTCTTCCGTATCGGGCTCACCGCCCGTTAGGTCCGTGTTTACGCCTCCATTGCCTACCACGAAATCGCCGCCGTTCATTCCGAACGACAGGTCTGGTTGTCCACCACCGGCGACCTGCACGAGGTCAAGCCGAAACAACATGACGCCCTGGGCCCTCGCGGGTTGAATGCGAAAGCCGGCATAGAGCACGTCACCGTCTTCCTGCAGCAGAACCTGCAGTGGGGATGCGGATCGTTGCGCGGTCCGCTGCCCATTGTCATCCCAAGGCATGTCGTAAACCGCCTTTCCCGTGCCCGCCTCGGGATCCGCCTCGGTCATGTTTACGTAAAAGAAATTCTCGGCATCGAGCGACCAGTCGCCTACCAAGCCGACCGCGAATCCAGCCGGGCCTTTAGAAATCAGAGCATTGTCGGGATAGTCGCTGAACGTTTCGTAGACCATGGGGTCCGCCACCGCCGAAGCGACGATGGTGATCGATCCCAGGAGGACTGCTGAAAGTAACGTGCTCGTTTGCATGGCGCACCTCGCAACACAAAAAAAGAATGCGGCGTGCCGACACGCGGGGCCGACACGGCCTTGCCCAATTTCAAGGTAACAAGCACGGATGACCTAAACCTGAAACGAGGTTTCAGGTGGGATTCATCATCGAGCATCCCGTCAGTCCGGACCGGCCCACGACTTTAAGCCGTGGTTAATCACCCGAATGCTAATTTATGCCTCCGTTTATGGGTGTGGTTACTTTGTAGGATTCTCAGACAGGGTCGCGAACATCAGACCCGCAGTCTCCTCCACGACAAACGCCCCGAAGCGACCGGCGCCAGCGAAGAATGCGGCGCTGCGGGGAGAAAAATACCTGAACTTGATCATAAGGAGACAGCTGATATGAAACGAATCACATTGAGTATGACGTTCCTCGGATTTGTGTTCTCCGCTGGCTTGTGGGCGCACCATATGGCCGAAGGGATCATTTCCGCCGAACTTTGGGAGCAAATCGATGACAGCCTGGAAGACTCGAACTCCCAGCATAACGAAATGCTCTCGATCTCGAGCCCGGACATGACCGTCGTCACCGACGATGAGACCGGGATCATCTTCCTGGAATCCGTTGTCCGGGTCGATTTCGACGAATCAGTTCCCGAATCAGATTACGTGACACTGGTCGAGGAATTCATTGACTTATTCGTGTTGCCGGAGACCGTCGCAATGAACCGAGTTCCTGCGGGAACAGTCATCGAAACGCCGGTCGAGATCGATTCGCGAACGCTGTACATCACTTACGAGATGGAGGATGACAGTATTTTTCCTGACGGAACGGATGATTTCGCGCTGGTCACCACTTTGGAACCGATCGGCCGGGGTAACAGCCAGAACGCACCAGCCGCGCCGCCTTCAGCGCCACCTTATGGCAATCAAAATGGCGGGTGAGGTTGAATCAACATCCTGAAAACCCCTCGCGTTGCCCCCGGCAGAATCTCACGGGATCCGCGGGGGGTATTTTCAGGAATCGCCCGGCGATGCGGCGACCCGCCGAGACACGGTACCGATCGTCAACATCGCGAGACCCGCAAACAGCAGGCGCACGCCGACCAGGACACCGATCACCACCAGGGAAGTGGCCGGCCAGCCCTTCAGGATCATTACGCCCAGCGCCAGCGTGATCAGCGCGTTCGCGGTCATCCAGCCCCAGCCGTTTGTGGGCTTGACGTTCCAGGCCACGATAAAACCCATCACGCCGTCCACGACGAACACGATGCCCACTAGCCAGGTGAATTGCGTCAGGGCTAGGCCCGGCTGGGAGACGACCGCCAGCCCGGCCACAACGGTCAAGGTGGCAAAGAGCAGCTTCAGGATCACCTTGCCCAGTGAGGGGGCCTGGAAAGCGAAGATCAGCATGGCGATACCCGCCGCCAGCAGCACGTAACCGATCAACACCGTCACGGCCAGCCCGGAGACCAGCGGCGTGGACATGGCCACCAGGCCGAGGACGATGGTCAGTATTCCCCAGGCGATTCCCCAGCCGGGGCCCTTTGAAACAGCTTGGGTGGATTCGTTCACTCTTATTCTCCTTTGGGTAATTCAACCAGGTGTTTCATCACCCGAACGTGCTCGGCGCTGTCGTTGAGGGCGGGAATGTAATCCAGCGACTCTCCCCCCGCCTCCAGGAACAGGTCGCGATTCTGCATCGCAATCTCTTCCAAAGTTTCCAGGCAATCGACCGCGAAACCCGGGCACACCACCTGCACGGTGCCGACCCCATCCTTGCCCAGTTCTTCGAGCGTGATGTCCGTGTAAGGTTGCAGCCACGGCTCGCGACCCACCCGAGACTGGAACGTCAGTAGCCACTCGTCGTCTTTCAGGCCCAGTTTCTCCACCACGGCCCGAACACCCGCTTCGCACTGGTCGCGGTAGGGGTCGCCCTGCCGCACGTAGCGCTCGGGTATGCCGTGCAGGGAGAACAGCAATTTCTCCGCGGCGCCGTTTTGCTCGCGATATGCATGAATGCTCTGCGCAATCGCGCAGGTCCATTCCTCGTCGAGGTGATAATCCATGACGCGCCGCTGCGCGGGCTTCCAGTCCATAGCCTCCAGAGCCGCATCGACCGCGTCGTAGATCGACGATGTCGTGGTGTGGGAAAACTGCGGGTACAGCGGCACGGTCACCAGTTCCGAAATCCCGGCCGCGCGCAGTTTTTCCAGGCCCGAGCGGATCGAGGGCTGGCCATACCGCATGCCAATTTCCACCTGCACATCGTCCGGCACGGCTTCGAGCAGGCGTTCGGCCAAACGCCGCGTCAACACCAGCAGGGGCGACCCTTCGGGCCACCAGATCTCGCGATAGGCTTCGGCCGATCGGCCGGAACGGATGGGCACGATGACCAGGTACAGCAGAGGCAGCCACAGGAATCGCGGCAAATCCACGACCCGGGGATCGGACAGGAACTCCTTGAGAAAACGGCCAACCGGTTTTCGCTCGGGGGAATCGGGCGTGCCGAGATTGGCCAGCAAAACCCCCGTCGAGCATTTTTTCTGATTGATTTCGGTCATTTAAACTCCGGAATGTCCCTGTTGTAAAAAAGCCACATCACCCGCGCGAGAGGGCTCCGCAGCAGGGGCTCCATGATAACGCCTCAGGCCGAAAAACGCGTAATGGTCTGCAATATCGGGTAATTTACCCGGCACATCCGGCATTCAGCCAGGACGTCTTTCGGGACGACGTGTTGTTTAATCGCCACACGGATAGGAAAAAATTAATGAACCCCGACTAACACCTTGTTTTATTTATCTATTCTGATAGCATGGCGGTCCGCGTCCCGTCTACGAGGTTAAGGCCTGCGCCCATGCCCAAGATCGTCAAAATGCTGATGCTGTCCCTGCTGTCCGCGGTCACTGCCGTGGCTTCCGCGGCGCCGGTGGGCTACAGCATCAACTCCGACGGGCCGGATGACCTCACCTTCGACAGCCTTTACCGGATCGACCTGGCCACCGGGGCCGAGACCCGCATCGGCCGCGTCAACTCGCAGGGCGTCATCCGCTCCGACGTGGAGGGATTGGCCTTCGCACCGGACGGCACGCTGTACGGCGTCGATGACGAGGCCATGACGCTGTTTCCGATCAACCCCGACAACGGCTTCATCCTGGCCGAGGAAGAGGTCGTGATTTCGGGACTGCCCTTCGGCGGCCGGAACGACTTCGGCATGACGTTTACCTGTGACGGCAGCCTGTACGTCACCTCGGTAACTCGCGGTTCACTGTACCGGCTGGGACTGGACGGCAAAGCCACCCTGATCGGCACGGAAGGAAGCCTGGGAGCAAACATCAGCGCCATCGCCGCCTACGGGGAAAACCCGGTGCAGCTTTACGGCCTGGGCAATGGTCTCGACAGCGAGCTAGGGGTCGATTCGCGCAGCCTGTTCCAGATCGATATCGAAACCGGTACTGCCGCACCGATCGGACCGCTTGGCGCGGCCGCTGGCGATTACTCTGAAGGCGGCCTCGCATTCGACGACCAGGGCCAACTGTGGGCCATCACCGACCGCCGCGATCCGAGAATCGGCACGCCGCTCACCAGCCAGGTGATGAAGCTCGATACATCGACCGGCAACGCATCCGCTGTGCAGCAGACAGGCGAAGCCGGCTTCGAAAGCCTCGCCATCACCGTGCCGCGCGGCTGCGCAACCAGCGGCGGCGATACGGCCCAGTTCACGGTGCAGAAAGCCTTCGCGGACGGAAACGATTCGCTCCCGGCGACACTGAACATACAGTGCACTTCCGGCCTGCCGCTGCAGCAATCGATCACCACCCAGCCCGGCAGCGGGCCCGAGGTCACGTTCACCGTCAGCGAATTCACCGACGGCGAGCTGGACTGCGTGGTTTGGGAGGATACCCCGGGCGAATACTTTGCTACTTACGAATGCTTCTCGACCGGCACCTGTGAGGCCAGCCAGACCCAGTGCGCGTTTACTGGTGTTTCGGCCGGCCAGGAAAACCTCTGCGTGATCCGCAACTACCCCGAGGCGGTGCAACTCGAAGTCGCCTCCACCTGGGTGGGCGGTGAAGACGTCGAGTTTTTCGGCGCCGAGGTCTTAGTCGACCTGCGCTGTCGAAATATTCTCGGAGGCGACGGCACGTGGCAGTTTGGTGAGATGGCCTGGTCCTGGTTGGTTGAACCGGACTCGCCCGCTCAGACGGCCACCGTCGAACCGCGATCGGACGGCACTTCAGAGTGCCGGGTCGTGGCCATGCCTCAAAGCAGCGCCATCGAATCCACCAGCGACTGCCAGGACTGGACTCCACTGTTTCCAGGCGGCGACACGCTTTCCTGCACGGTGACCAACACCATCTTCTTCGAGGGCATTCCGAGCCTGGGCCGCGGCGGCCTGATCCTGACCGCGCTGCTCCTGCTTTTCACCGGGCTGGTTTTCGTCCGCCGCTTCTGAGCCCCGGAAAGTTTCCCCGCGAACCCCGCAGCGGCGGTTTGCGTTAAACTTGCCTATCTGCAACACGGAGTATTCTTATGGGAATTGGTGGAATCAGCATGTGGCAGTTATTGATCCTGCTGCTCATCGTTGTACTGGTCTTCGGCACCAAACGCCTGCGCAACATGGGCGGCGACCTCGGTGCCGCCGTCAAGGGTTTCCGTAAAGGAATGGAAGACGAGCAGAAGGAAGAGGAAACGCTGGAACCCGACCAGATCACGTCCGAACCCGCCGCCAAGGCGAACGCGGAGGACGAGGCACGCGAGAAAGAACTCAGCGGCTGAAGCCCGGCCCATGTTCGACGTAGGTTTTACCGAAATCCTGCTGCTGTCTCTGGTGGGCCTTATGGTCCTCGGGCCGGAGCGGCTGCCCCGTGTCGCCCGCACGTTGGGCGGGATGGCGCGTAAGGCACGCAGCAGCTGGCTCAGCCTGAAACGCCAGATCGAGGCTGAGATGCGAGCCGAAGAACTCAAGGAGCCCCTTCGCCATTTCGAAAAAGAGGTCAAGGGGGCAACCGAAAGCCTGAAAAGCGGCGTGCAGGCAGCGAAGGATTTCGATCCACTGAAAGCCTCCGACAAGGCCGCCCCCGAGGGTAAGGCCGAACCCGACCGTGAATAATCCCGAAGACCAGGAACTCAGTTTTATCGAACACCTCGTCGAACTGCGGGGGCGATTGCTGAAGGCAGCCGCGGCAGTGCTGATCATCCTGATCATGCTGCTGCCCTTTGCACGAAAACTGTATGCCACGCTGGCCGCTCCGCTGACGGCTGTGCTGCCCGAGGGCAGCAGCATGATCGCCATCGATGTCGCCTCGCCGTTCCTGACCCCGTTCAAACTTGCCCTGCTGCTGGCCCTGATCCTCGCCATCCCCATCGTGATCTATCAGCTGTGGGCCTTCGTCGCGCCTGCCCTCTATCGCGAAGAGAAGCGATTGGCGCGTCCCCTGCTCTACACCAGCGTGCTGCTGTTTTACACCGGCTGCGCGTTTGCCTACTTCCTGGTCTTTCCGCTGGTATTCGGCTTCTTCACACGGGTCGCCCCGGAAGGCGTCACGGTGATGACCGACATCAGCAAGTACCTCGATTTCGTGATCACGCTGTTCCTCGCGTTCGGCATCGCGTTCGAGGTGCCGATTGCCACCATCATCCTGGTGGCGACGGGCGTGACCACGGTCGCCAAGCTGCGCAAGATGCGGGCCTACGTGGTGGTGGGGGCTTTCGCAGTGGGCATGGTGCTGACGCCGCCGGACGTGATCTCACAAACGTTGCTGGCGCTGCCGATGTGGGCGCTCTTCGAGATCGGCCTGTTGATGTCGGGCATCCTGCTGCCCCACCGCGAAACGTCCGAGGCCACCGAGGAGGAGACCGATCAGGCCAGTAACTGACTCTCGTCGTCTGGCGGTTCGAGCTTGGTGGGAGAATCCGGCACAGCCGGCAGAGAATAGATCTCGGCGAACGAGCAGTATTGCGTGCCGAACAGCAGCAGCTGGAACAGCAGCAGGATGACCATCAACAGCCCCATTCCAACCATTCCACCGATCCCCTCGCCCAGTGCGACCGGCATCAGCAGACCGATGAGCAGGGAAAGCGGCAGGAAAATGACCACCAGGCCGAGCCCCAGCACGAGCATCGGCTTCCAGTTCACCAGCAAGGCTTTCAGGCCCTCGCCAAGCGCTCCACCCAGCGGGCGGTCGTAAAACCATACCAGTGGAATAGAGAAAAAGGTCAGCGTTCCGCTGATGGCTACGCTGATGGCAAACGCGGCGAACAGCCGGGTGATGAACGTCGGGTCGATCTCTTCGAACGCCGCCATATCCCCTTGCTGCAAGCGCAGCATCAGCGCCTCGTCGATCTCGGTGGTAGCGCCGACCACGAAAGAGATGCAGACGATGCTGATCACGATCACCAGCGCGCCCATCGCCATGAATCGCCCCAGGTGCGCGCGGGACGCGATTGGCAGAAACAGCAGCACCAGCGCCGCCGATCTGCCGCCACGCACCCGGTGGAAAGCCTCCAGGATACCGGCGCTCAAGGCGGGCACAGCCAGGATGACAAACAGGCCCAGCAAGGGCACCTGCACGAGGCCCAGCAGCAATTGCATCAGCATCGCGATCAGAAGAAGGCGGCCGGCCTGCTCGCGAAGCAGGCGCAGGCTTTGCGCCAGCCAGCCCATACCGGCCGAGGGCGGCAGGGTCACGTAGGCGGTTTTCTTCGCGTCATTCACGATGGGGTTCTCACCGCGGCAAAATGGCGCGCGTCCGTGCTCCAGGCGGAAGCGTCCCGAAAAGCCTGCAACACTTGTATCGGTTCATCCACCAAGGACCACATCTTCAGGTGTTGATCGGCCATGAAGCTTTCCGCCACCGCGTTCTCGAGAAAGCCGGTCAGCCGGTCGTAGTAGCCCCGGGTGTTGAGCATCACGATGGGGCCGAGAAACTGGCCCAGACGCTTGAGCGTGATCACCTCGAGCAGTTCTTCAAGGGTACCACTGCCCCCGGGCAGCGCAATCACGGCATCGGAGTTGGCGATCATCAGGTGTTTTCTCTCGCGCATGTCTTTGACCACCTCGAGTCGTGTCAGGCCGGCATGACCGTGTTCCACGGTATTGAGAAAGTCCGGGATCACGCCATGAACGTGCGCGCCCTCAGCCAGGGCCCGGTCCGCCATGGCGCCCATCAGCCCGACCCGGCCGCCGCCATAGACGATCTCCACGCCAGCCTTGCCCAACACCTCACCCAGGCGCTCGGCGGCGGCGTAGTAGTCGGTCGCGAGTGCATTGCTGGACGAGGCATAGACGGTGACCCGTCGAATGTGACCCGGCGCTGTGTTCATCGTGTCTCCCTTATCTGGGCGGTACCTACCCGTGACCGGCTATTGTAATATGATCCGGGTTTAGCGGAGAGACCCTTTGAACCGAGTTCCCATCAACCCTGGCGCATCGACATTGACCGACACACCGGTGTCGCTTGGCGTCATGGTCGTCTGCGCGGCGCTGTACCTCACCGGGTTTCAGCCGATGGGCTTCATGTTGTGGCCACTGGAAAGCGGCGTGTTTGCCGTGTTCCAACTCATCACGTACGGATTCCTGCACGGCAGTTTCAACCACCTGTTTTTCAACATGTTTGCCGTCTGGATGTTCGGCACCCCGCTGGAACGTGCCTGGGGCAGCCAACGGTTCGCCCTCTATTACGGGGTGTGCGTGCTAGGGGCTGGAATCGTCCAATTACTGGTCCAACTGATGGAAGGTGGTGTTTATCCGACAATCGGTGCTTCGGGGGGTGTTTTCGGCTTACTGCTGGCTTATGGCGTGTTGTGGCCAGAGAATCGTATCTTTTTGATATTTCTACCTATTCCCATCAAAGCAAAGTGGTTTGTGTTGATTTATGGCGGTATCGAATTGATCCTCGGATTCACGCGAACCATGCCGGGAATCGCACATTTCGCGCACCTCGGTGGTATGGTTTTCGGCGCTGTATTACTATATCGATGGGGCTGGAGATTGGGCATGACTTGGAAACGTTAGCCTACGGAGCTGCGGCGTCATGCCAAAAAAGAAGGGAAAATCATCGCCAGTTCTCACTGTCGGCATTGTCGCCGTGGCGATATTCATCGTATTGGGCTGGACCTGGCATTCTGTGCCGGGTTATGACGTCGAGCCCGGCGTTCACGTCGTTGCACAAGCTTTCTACGCCAAGCAGTCGGACATCATGGTCGAGGTCGACGGCGAAGTCGTGCGCACGATTCGTCCGACGGAAGGCAACGAGGGCCACCAGGAATTCCAGATGCGCTTGTCGAACGGCCAACTCATTCTGGTCTCGCACAAGCACCGTGTCGCAAAACCGGTGCCGGTCACGACGCGTGACCACGTGACGGTGCGCGGCAACTACCAGTGGACCGAGTTAGGCGGGATCATTCGCGGCACACACCGAGATTCGAGCATGCAGCGACGACACGGCTGGATCGAGCTCGAGGGCGAGCGCTACCAGTAAGCAACCGCGCACCATCCGGGTGCCGGGCATCTCCCTCGTCCCGGACCCGAATCTGTCGATCTTTCTCGCTGTTCAGTCCTTCAGTACGAAGGTGACCTTCAGGATCACCCGGTATTCGGTGATGTGCCCCTGGCCGTCACAGACGACCTTGTGGCCTTCAACCCAGGCGCCCCGAACGTCCTTGAGAGTCTGGTTCGCCCGGCGAACCCCCTGGCGCACCGCGTCTTCAAACGACTCGCTGGACGAGGAAATGATTTCGGTTACGCGAGCTACTGACATGGTCTTTCTCCTTTCGATGATGGGAACGGTCACTTTCGATAATAGGCGTTTTTTTCAACTTCACAAGGAATGGGTGCCGTTTGGCTGCGGTAACTTCGCACCTCCTTCTTGATCGGCGCTGCGCTCGACCTTGCCAGGCGGGGGCGGCAACTGTTCAGTCGAACCGCCCGACCCGGAATGGGTTACCGAGGTAGAAATAGGCGGCGAAGTCGTGACTGTCGCTGTAACCGACAGCGACATAAACCGGGCCCAGGGGCGTTTGCGCACCGACAAACAGGCTGCCGGAATACCTCAGGTCATCGACAGCGATGCTGTCGCTGTCGTCCCACACGTTACCCGCTTCGATCGTCGCGCCCGCGAAAGCCGACAATCGCTCCCAATCCGTCAGGCGACGGTAGAACGCCAGCGTCCCCAACGCCACGTGCTGACCCAGCAACTGGTCCGGCGCGAGACCCGAAAGCCGCCCAAATCCGCCCAGGCGGTACCAGCGCTCGATCGACGCTGCATCGTCCAGGCTATAACCCAACTCGTAGTTGAGCGCTCCGGTGTTGGCCCCTATCGAAAAGGCCAGGGTGCCGTTGACGAGGACCTGACGGTAATCGCTGTCAGCGCCTAGCCCCTCGGTGGCATGCAGGTAGTGCAAGCGATGCTGCATTCCCGAGGTGGGAAACCAGATGCTGTCCAGGCTGTCGTGAATGTACTGAAATTCCAGCTCGCCCACTTCGAGGTCCTGATCGTACTGGTCGGCAAATTCTGGATCACCGGTGACCAGCTCGAGATTCCCGCGGCCGAAGACGTAGCTCAACCGCAACCGGTCGGTCGTGCTGAAATTGCGCCCGAAGCCAACCGAACCGCCCAAACCACTCACTTCGAGGCCGGCGACGTTGCGATCGCCCTCCCACAGCCGATAGTTCTCGCGTGACCAGTAGACCTCCGACTCGGTGAACCAGTTGGCCTTTGAATCCACCGGCTGGTAAAAATCGATGGAGAGCTCGTCCTCGCGCCCCAGTTTTCCAATCAGGCGAAGCTCACCACCCAAGCGGTTCAGTGCGTTGCGGGTATAGGCCGCCCCCAGGATAAAATCCGAATCACCCGAGAAGTTGCTTGATAGTTCGAGCCCGAACTGTAAGTAGTTGGGCCCCCACTCCCGCGCGGGCGCCTTGACCCTCAAACCGGTCTCCCCCTCATCGTTCTGTTCGAGGCTGTAGGTCACTGAGCGGAACACGTCGAGGCCGTAAATCGTGTCGACGTTCCGGTCCAGGGTTGCGAAGTCCACGGTATCCCCGGGTTGGACGTCGAGGCGCGAGAGGATAATGTCGTCCGTCAAAACAGACCGGTTGTCGAGTTCCACGAACTCCACGGTGACTTCTCCAGCCACGGGATCCGGGGAGTCAATCGTTCTTGCCGGTCTTACGTCGGCCAGTTCCCGCAGCGCCAATTCGGGAAGGAATGCCGCCTCGGCGCCTTTTTCGATAATGTTGGGCGCATTGAGGAAATCGGCGGAACTGAACCCCCCCAGGTCGGGCACGAGCAGGTAGTCGCCGGGACCAAGGCGTTCAATCTGCTCCTCGGTGGTTCGACGGGTCAGGAAGTTGGTGAGCTGCTCGGTCACGCTGAGAACCGAGGTCAACTGCTCCCGGCTGAGCATCTGGCTCGAGATGTCCACCGCGATGACGATGTCCGCCCCCATTTCCCGCACGATGTCCACCGGCAGATTATTGGCCATTCCACCATCCACCAGCAGTCGGCCGTGGATTTCGACCGGGGAGAACACACCCGGCACCGACATGCTGGCGCGAACCGCGTCCGGCAGGCTGCCCTCAGTCAGGACGACGGCCTCGCCTGATGCCAAGTCGGTCGCCACGGCTCGAAATGGAATCGGCAGATCATCGAAATCCCGGGTCTCGACGACCGGCAGCAGGATTTCGCGCAGAACCTGGTCGAGGTGCTGGCCCTCGATTGCGCCGAGCGGAAGTTGGATTTTGCCCTTGTTCAGCCCCACGCGCAGGGGTACGAGAAACTGGGACTCGAGCTCTTTACTTCGCATGGTCCAGTCCACGCGCTCTGGCTTGTCACTGAGCGCCCATTCCCAGTCCATCGTTTCGAACACCCCACGGATCTCCGCGGCGCTGTACCCGCTGGCGTACATCGAACCGATGACCGCGCCCATGCTGGTGCCGGCAATGTAATCGACCCCGATCCCCATCTCCTCCAGCGCCTCGAGCACGCCGATGTGGGCGCCGCCGCGCGCTCCGCCACCGCTCAGCGCGAGACCCACCCTGGGCTCGGCCGGGGCTTGTGACGCCATGGCCGACGGGGCGAACCACCCGATCAGAATCAATACCGAAGGAATGATGAAAAAACGCTTCATGGGAACCCTCATCGATGGGGATAAGCACGCAAGTCAAGGGGAAGTCTATACTTTGTGGCCTAAGGAGCGCGATTGAACTGATCCGGAACAATAAATGCGGCCCTGAGTGCGGCTAGAATACGCCCATCCTCAAAAACAGAAAAGGTTGCCACCATGAGCGATATCTATCCAGTATCCGAATACTTCAAACAGCGGGCCCATCTCGACACTGACGGTTACGAGAAAGCCTATCGTGAATCAATCGAGAACCCTGAAGCATTCTGGGCGAACATAGCCAAGCGTCTTGACTGGTTCACCTTCCCGAGCAAGATCAAGGACGTTTCCTTCGACAAGGCTGACTTGCATATCAAGTGGTACGAAGATGGCGTTTTGAACGCCTGCTACAACTGCGTCGATCGCCACCTCGACGACCGCGGCGACCAGGTCGCGATCATATGGGAGGGAGACGATCCGGAGGTCGACGCCAAGATCACTTACAGCGAGTTGCACGCACGGGTCTGCAAGATGGCCAACGTGTTCAAGGCGCACGGTGTTGGCAAGGGCGACCGGGTCGCGATTTACATGCCGATGGTTGCCGACGCCGCCGTGGCCATGCTGGCCTGTGCGCGCATCGGCGCCGTCCACTCCATCGTGTTCGGCGGATTCTCACCGGACGCGCTCGCCGGGCGCATCATCGACTGCGAGGCCAAGCTCGTCATCACCTGCGACCAGGGCCTGCGCGGCGGGCGCAAAGTGCCGCTTAAAGACAACGTCGATGCGGCCTGCGCAATCAACGGCGTGATGGACAGCCTTAGCAGCGTCGTCGTGATTCGCCACACCGGAGGCGACATCGAATGGACCGACGGTCGAGACGTCTGGTACCACGAAGAAATCGAGAAAGTCGACGACGATTGCCCCTGCGAGGAAATGGACGCAGAAGACCCTCTGTTCATCCTTTACACCTCCGGCTCCACCGGAAAACCGAAGGGCGTACTCCACACCACCGGCGGTTACATGGTCTTTGCGGCGTACACCCACGAGATCGTATTCGATTACCACGATGGCGACATTTACTGGTGCACCGCCGACGTCGGCTGGGTGACGGGCCACAGCTACATCGTTTACGGCCCGCTGGCCAATGGCGCGATCACGCTGATGTTCGAGGGCGTGCCCAGCTACCCGGACGCCAGCCGCTTCTGGCAAGTGGTCGACAAGCACCAGGTGAACGTGGTGTACACCGCACCCACTGCCATTCGCGCCCTGATGCGCGACGGCGACGAGCCGGTGAAGAAAACATCGCGCAAATCACTGCGCCTTCTCGGCTCGGTCGGCGAGCCGATCAACCCGGAGGCCTGGGACTGGTATTACCACGTGGTCGGCGAGGGCCGTTGCCCGATTGTCGACACCTGGTGGCAGACCGAGACCGGCGGCATCCTGATCAGCCCGCTGCCCGGCGTAACTGCATTGAAACCCGGCTCGGCAACCATGCCTTTGCCTGGCGTGGTACCGGCCCTGTACGACGAAAAAGGAAACCTGCTCGAAGAGACCGCCACCAGCGGGCTGCTCGTTCTGACCGACAGCTGGCCGGGACAGATGCGCACCGTTTACGGAGACCATCAACGCTTCGTGGATACGTACTTCTCCACCATCCCCGGCACCTATTTCTGCGGTGACGGCGCGCGGCGGGACGAAGACGGCTATTACTGGATTACCGGCCGCGTGGACGACGTCTTGAACGTGTCCGGCCATCGCATGGGCACCGCCGAGATCGAGAGTGCCCTGGTGGCCCACGAAGCCGTGGCCGAGGCCGCCGTGGTCGGCTATCCGCACGACATCAAGGGCGAGGGCATTTACGCCTACGTCACCGTGCTGGCCGGCATCGAGCCTTCTGATGAGTTGCGCAAGGAACTGCGCACCTGGGTACGCAAGGAAATCGGCCCCATCGCCTCACCTGACCTGATCCAGTGGGCGCCGGGCCTGCCCAAGACCCGTTCCGGCAAGATCATGCGCCGCATCCTGCGCAAGATCGCCGCCAACGATTACGGCAACCTGGGCGACACCTCGACCCTGGCTGAACCGGGCGTGGTGCAGCAGTTGGTCGATAACCGGATGAATCGCTGACCGATCCAGGCGGGGTCAGGGTCGCACTTACACCCTGACCCCGGTTTTCAGCAAACGGGCCTCTGTATAATGCACCGGAGGCCCGTTTTTTTATGGAACGAAAGGAGGCGACCCGTGGGAATATTTGACCAGATAAAATCCGCGTTCAGCAGTGGCGATGACGCCAGGGAAACCCCGGCCGTCAGGAAAGCCAGGGATGATCCAAAGCCGGCTACCAAAGCCGCGCGCCACTACACGGTTCAGTCGGGGGATACCCTGTACAAGATCGCGGAGGAATTGTACGGCAGCGGGGACGAGTACGAGAAAATTTTCGAAGCCAACCGCGAAATCCTCGACAGCCCGGACCATATCAAGCCGGGGCAAAAGCTGAATATTCCCTGACGCAGCGGTGGGCAAAAACCGGGATCGCGACAATCCCCCGCACTCATCCCAACCGCCCGTGTTCCAGCGGTCGCTCGCGATGGATCAACAGCCACTCGGCACCCTCGTCCAGAGCGGCCTGCCCGAGCGCCCGCAATACCTGCCGCTTGAAGGCGAGGTCGCTTGATTCGTTGACCAGTCTCTGTGCCTTGCCGAACACCCGGCGCATGAAACCGTATTGCTTGATCAGTTCTTTCTCGGCTTTCTTGTGTGAATAGGCATCCCAGATGCCGGCCACCAGGGGCAGCAGACCCATCAAAACCAGCAGCAGATTCTGCTGATCTTCGGTGGCTATCGGCCCCAGGAAATACATCGAAGCCGCTGTCGCAATGCCGATCCAGAGGCAAAGGCTCCCCAACCGTTGGGTTCGGCGGAAGCGGGCCGTGTTCTGAGACTCCTTGCGTGAATAGTACTGGAGCTGCCCGCCTTCCCCGTTGGCATCCCCGACCCACTGAGCGACTACCCATGAGAGCCACGCCGGATCCGGCGACACGCCGCGAATGCGGTACATGCTGGCCTGGCGCATCGCGTGGCGCACCCAGCCGAGATCGGCGTCCTGTTTGACCAGGAAATTGTCGTAGGCGAAGCCGGCCCACTCCTCTTCGACCACACCCGACAGGCTCCAGTAGAGCTGCACTCGAAGCCCCTCGGCCAGCGTACGGTAATCGAGGTATTTGCGGTGCCATTGGTGGTTGCTGCCGATCAGGTACAAAACGACGCCTGCGAAAAACATGCCCAGGAACACCAGCACCATGTAATCCGGACCGTCGAATTCCGAGTACACCAGGAACAGAACACCCATCAGGATGGCCATCATGTGCATGGCCCGCAGGCTGCCGAATACGCGACGCTGGTAGTGGATGGCCAGCCCGTCGGCCACCTGGAACAGGGTATTGGTCAACCACGCGCCCGATGGCTTCTCCAGCGCATCCGGCGCATCGGCCAAAAGGTCGTAGCCACGAGATCGAATCACCTCCGGTTTTTCTTGCCAGTCGCGTGCGAAGCGCTCCAGCCGTCCCAGCATTTCCCGGTACAGGTCCGGCAATCGATAAGACGGCTCCACTTCTTCGCGGCTACTGAACCACCAGGCCTCGCCGGCTGTTTTTCCCTCGACCGGGCTGCCGTCGTCCTGGTCACGCGAGCACACCAGGTGGTAGACGAGGTCGTTTTCGTTGTCGGCCAGCAGGCCGGCGGGAGTCGGATCGCCGTCAAAGCCTTCCATCACACCGGTCAGGTGGTAGTGGACCACCTGGCCGGTGCCGCCGATTTTGCTACAGGGCTTGCCGTCCCAAAGCGCCAACAGCACCTGCGTGTGGTCGGAAGTGAACACGCCCAGCTGGGCATACTGGAGAGCCCGGTCGTGCGCGCTGTAAGGCGTCTGCAACCCGGTTTTCACGGGCGGCAACACGATAATCTCGTCGGATTTCTCCAACATCGCACGGAACGCAGATACTGCCTCGGGGGTTGTAAAGTCCCGCTCGTACTCGGCCTGCACCATCGGCAGAACCGTGACGATGGAGACCCCTTCCGATAGAGCCACTTCTGCAGCGAGTTGATCGGCGCCCTCGGCCAGCGGCGTGATCAACTGCAGGGGTAAGCCCGGGAAATCCCGCTTCAGCCCTCGAAACAATTCGGCCAGGTGGGCGCGCAGAACCGGCACCTCGGCCGCCACCAGGTTTCGGTGCCCCGTGACACCGACCGTCAGGTACAGCCCCTGTGAACCGCGCTTGCCCGGCGGGGTCACGAAGGCCGTTTTACTGGTTGCGGTCGGGGCGGCCGCCATTGGAAATGATCGGGTCTGATTCGGCGGTCAAGTTTCCTTTGCGCGCCACCAGCTTGTAGTAGATGAAGTATTCCTCGTCGCACATGGTCTCATTGCGCAATTCCAGGATTTCCCCGCCTGCCTTCTGCGTCGCAGCGCTGACGAAGCCGGTCGCGGCGTCATTCGGATCAAACCCGAAGTCGTCCACCAGGCAATTCATCAGCGGGAAACCCGTCACTCCGGACTGCTTCTCTTTTGTTCCGAAATACAGCTGCTCGAGATTCCAACCCTCATGATGGTCAGCCCGGTCCAGGCGCCAGCGGATTTTTCCGTTCCAGCCCTTTTTCTGGTAAACGCAACCCCTCTTTTCGTTCCAGTGGGTCGGGCATTCCGAATCGTCGAAATCCAGGCGGTACTGGCCGGGCCCGTCGGGGGTGATCGACACGTTGATCATCTTGTCGTTGTCCGCCGCCGCAACCGACGGTAACAATAGAATGATGAGAACGCTGGCCAGGCCAAGGCAGGGACGATAGGGGGATCGGGACATTTATACGCTCCTTGAATTACTTTTTTTGAATCTGTTGCAGGTCAGGCCACAGTATAGCCGCAACGTAAGCATTTGCCCGAGCACCGGACGAAAACGGACCAACGTGCCCGATCCGCTATACTCGCCGTACCATCAAATGACCATCACACGCATGACCGAATGCATCGTATACCGCTCAGAGAAACGCGAAGACACCTACCTTTATCTTCGCGCCAATCAACCGCTGGATGACTTGCCTGTGGAACTGCTGGAATCGTTCGGCCAAGCCATCGAAGTCATGCAGCTCAATCTGGATGTGGATACACGTCTCGCCCAGGTGGATGCGCGAGCCGTGCAGGCCGCGCTGAAAAATTCAGGTTACTTCGTTCAGCTACCGCCGAAAGTGCCGGTAGAGGAATTGATTACCCGCACATTCAGTTGACTACTGCGAGCTGGTCGCGACGTTGACCGATTCGATTCCGACCGCCTTGGCCGCGTCCAGAATGGTCACCAACGAGTCGGTTTCGGCCGAGGGGTGTGCGGCGATGATCAGGGGGGATTCCGGTTTCTCGGCTTTTTCGCGCTCCAGGTTGGCCTCGACCGCGCTGCGCTCGAGCACCCTCCCTTTCAGACTGATCAGACTGCTTCCGTCGATTTTCACGACGATCGGACCCTTGTCCTGCTTGACCTCCTGCGGCGGCGCGTTGGAGGGGCGGGATACTTCCAGCCCACGCTCTTTCACGAACGACGTCGTCACGATAAAGAAAATCAGCATGATGAAGACGATATCCAGCATCGGTGTGATGTTGATCTCGGCTTCGTCTTCTATGTGATGTCGTTTTTTCATCGCTTCGCTGCACCCGGCGCAGGACATGATGGGGAGGAAGATGGTACTCCACCGCCGCCGGGCCGGTCAAAACGGCCCATCAGTCCTATGACCCAACCGGGGCAGACCAGCCAGAAGCGAATGGCGGTTTGCCCATCGCGCAAGAAGCCTTGAACGAACGACGGCAGGCCGTGGGTCGCCTACGGCTCCGACGGTCGCGCGAACTATTCCACGGTCACGGATTTCGCCAGGTTGCGCGGTTGGTCCACGTCGGTGCCACGGAGGACCGCGACGTGATAGGCCAGGAGTTGTAACGGCACCGTCAGGATAAGCGGCGCCAGCAAGGCCCCGCCGGATTCTACCTCGACGACTTCTCCGTGTCGTTCACGGAAACTCGACAGCGCCTCGTGGTCAGCCACCACGAACATCTCGCCGCCACGCGCGCGCACCTCCTCGATATTGCTGATCAGCTTTTCCAGAAGGGCATTGTTGGGCGCAACGGCAACCACCGGCATGTCGTGATCGACCAGCGCCAGCGGACCGTGCTTGAGTTCGCCCGCGGGATAGGCTTCGGCGTGGATGTACGAGATTTCTTTGAGCTTGAGCGCTCCTTCCATCGCGATCGGGAAATGGCTGCCGCGTCCCAGGAACAGGGCGTGGTGCTTTTCGACGAAATGTTCGGCCAAGTTCTCGATCCGGTCGTCGAGCTTGAGCGCCCGCTCCAGCATCTCAGGCGCACTCGCCAGCTCCCGAATCCAACCTTCGAGCCGATCGGCTTCCACGCGACCGGACAAGGCGGCCAGCTTGAGCACCAGCAGTTGCAGTGCCGCAAGCTGGGTGGTGAAAGCCTTGGTGGAAGCCACCCCGATTTCCAGGCCGGCTCGGGTCATCAGGACCATGCCGGCTTCGCGCACGATGGAACTCTCCGGAACATTGCAGATCACGAGCGAGGCCAGGTAGCCCGCTTCCCCCGCGTGCCTCAAGGCAGCCAGCGTATCGGCCGTCTCGCCGGACTGGGATATCGCGACGAACAGGCTGTCGGGCGGCACAACCGGGTCGCGGTAGCGGTACTCGCTGGCCACCTCGACGGAGCACGGTATGCCCGCCAGCGCCTCGAGCTGGTAACGCGCCACCAGGCCAGCGTGATAGCTCGTTCCACAGGCCACGATATGCACTTGCCGAACCTGCTCCAACAAAGCATCGGCGCCAACGCCGAAGATGTTCGGCAGGATACGACCGTCCGCGATGCGCCCTTCCAGGGTGTCCGCCACCGCCCGCGGTTGCTCGAAAATCTCCTTCTGCATGTAATGCCGGTATTGCCCGCGCTGCACGGCATCGGCCGCCATGTCGGCCTCCTGGACCGGGCGGTGGACCCGCTTGTCGGCGCGATCCCGGATCTCGTAACCACTCGACTCCAGCCGAACCACGTCGCCCTCGTCGAGGTAGACAAAGCGGTTGGTGACCGCCAGCAGCGGATGCACGTCAGAGGCCAGGAAGTGCTCGCGAAAACCGACGCCCAGCACCAGCGGGCTTCCGGCCCGGGCACCCACCACCACGCCGGGCTCGTCCCGGCTGATGACCGCGATGGCGTAGGCGCCGCGCAGGCGGTGAACGGCTTTGCGTACCGCCCCAAACACATCGTGCCCTTCGCTCATCAACTGGTGCACGAGGTGGGCGACGACCTCGGTATCGGTCTCGGACTCGAAACGGTAGCCCGCACCGCCCAGTTCTTCCCGCAATTCCTCGTGGTTCTCGATGATGCCGTTGTGTACCAACGCCACCGAATCGGAGGACAAGTGAGGATGGGCGTTTTGCGTGGTGGGCGCGCCATGGGTGGCCCAGCGGGTGTGTGCAATGCCGCACTCGCCCCGGCTGGGATTATCGGCGAGCATGGCCTCGAGCTCCGCGACCTTGCCCCCGGTGCGGGCCCGACTGATGCCGTCGGGTGTCTGCATCGCGATGCCGGCCGAATCATAGCCCCGGTATTCCAGAGCCCGCAGGCCGGATACCAGGATGTCACTCACGTCGCGGCGTGCTGCCGCCCCTACGATGCCACACATATCAGCGGTCCTTGGTGGGCCGTTTCCAGCCCTCGATGGTCGTCTGGCGAGAACGGCTGACGGTCAACGCATCGGCCGGGGCGTCCCTGGTCACCGTGGTCCCTGCACCCACCGTGGCATTGCGGCCAACGGTAACGGGCGCGACCAGCTGGGTGTCGGAGCCAATGAAGGCGCCGTCCTCGATCACGGTGCGATACTTGTTGGCACCGTCGTAGTTGCAGGTAATCGTGCCCGCGCCGATGTTTACGCCGCTGCCGATCTCGCTGTCGCCCAGGTAGCTGAGGTGGCTGGCCTTGCTGTCTTCCCCGAGCCGGGCGTTCTTTGTCTCAACGAAATTTCCCACGCGGCAGCCCGCCGATAGCTCGGTCCCGGGGCGCAGCCGTGCAAAGGGACCGATATCGCAGGCGCCCGTCGTCGTAACGCCTTCCATCACGCTGTAGGCCAGCACGCGGGTTCCCGCCGCCAGGTCGCAGTCCTTGAGCACGGCGCCGGGACCGATCATGACTTCGTCCCCCAGGTGGACATCGCCTTCGAGCACGACATTGACGTCGATCAGCACATCGCGCCCGACCTCGACCCTGCCGCGAATGTCGATCCGCGCCGGATCGATCAGTTGCGCGCCCTCGGCCATCAGCCCGGCGGCCCGTCGTTGCTGCAGGCGCCGCTCCAGCCTGGCCAGCTGGGCACGGTCATTGGCGCCCTGTAGATCGCTGGCGTCCGGCGCCAGGATGCCCTGGATCTCGCCGTTCTCGGCGCGGGCCAGGGAAAACACGTCCGGAAGGTAATATTCCCCGTTCGCGTTGTCGCAGTCGATTCGGCCGAGCCATCCCCTCAAACGCTCCGAATCGGCCATGATGATGCCGGTATTCACTTCGCGGATGGCGTGTTGGTGCGGCTCGGCGTCGCGGTGCTCGATGACGCCGATGATGTTGCCGCCGGGAT
The DNA here is from genome assembly GCA_013042915.1 of Lysobacterales bacterium. Taxonomy (GTDB): domain Bacteria; phylum Pseudomonadota; class Gammaproteobacteria; order Xanthomonadales; family SZUA-36; genus JABDPF01. The sequence goes on along the minus strand of JABDPF010000048.1, from coordinate 23,468 downwards.
CGCGCAGGATGCGGCCGTAGCCGTGGGGGTCGTCGAGCTCCATGGTCAACAGCGCGAGGGGGGCACGGTACTCGTCGACCATCACGTGCAACAAATCAGTCGGGATAAGGGGCGTGTCGCCCAGTAACACCAGCACCGTTGCCCCGTCGGGTACCCGTGGCATTGCCTGCATGACGGCATGCCCGGTGCCCAGGCGTTCTTCCTGCTGCACCCAGTCCACTTCGTAGGAAGCGCAGGCGTCTCTTACGGCCTCGGACCCGGCCCCGACCACCACGTGGATTCCCTCGGGCTTCAGCGTCATCGCCGTTTCCAACAGATGCGTTAACAGGGGCTGCCCCCCGAGCGATTGCAGCATCTTGGCTTTAGCCGATTTCATGCGCGTCCCCTCGCCCGCGGCGAGGATGACAATGTGGAGGGGTTGACTCATCGGTATGGGTTCCTGGCAGCCGATAGCGAGACAGTATAGCCTCATCGCCCCATGCGCTCTATTTATCGACTTCGCCTTGATCGGCTATAGTGATTGGCTTGACCGTTCGACCCATGTGTCGCCACGTACTCGATGACGGAACCGTACCTTCGAACCGATGAAACGCATCCTGCTTTGCCTGCTCTTCTTACTGCCATCGCCGCCGTTGTTCGCGGACACGGACGAGCAATGGACCGCCAACAACGGTCAGCTGATTCTGCGCGGCGTGCCGCAGATACCATCAGCGCTCGTCGAGCGGCTCAACCGGTACCAGAATGTCCGCTCGGCCGTGTTCCTGGAATGGGCCGAAGACGGCGACAGTCTTTACATTCGTACCCGGTTCAACGAGCTGGGCCAGTTGCACCACGTGGCGGCGCCGGGCGCGTATCGCCAGCAGTTGACATGGTTCAGCGAACCGATCGGCCAGGTCGAGCGACGTGGCCGTAAAGCCGAACTCTCGATCACCATGGATGAAGGCGGCGGCGAGCAGGACCAGATTTTCCTGTTCGACCCGGACGACGGATCCATCCGCCGACTGACCGATGGCGTATCCCGCAATCGGCTCGTGCGTTGGAGCCGCGACGGCAAGAAGATGGCGTTCCAGTCCACGAAACGCAACGGTCGCAGCAACGACCTCTGGTGGATGGAGCCCCGCCGCCCGGGAAGCGAGGAATTGTTGCTCGAGGCGCCGGACGGCTCGTGGTTTGGCCCGACGGACTTCAGCCACGACGGCCGCCTGTTGCTGGTGCAACAGTTCATCAGCGTGGATGACTCCCGAATATACGTGCTCGATCTCGAATCCCGCAGTCTGTACTTTGGGGCCGGTAATCCCGAGTTTCCGTCCGCCAACAAGGCGATTCGCTTCGACCGCAAAACCAAGGGCTTCTACTTCATCACAAATCAGCGGAACCGCGCAGCGGAACTGGCTTACCGTCCGCTGGACAGCACCCTCCCAACCGAGTTCCTGACGGAGGACACGCCCTGGGACGTGACCGAATTTGCGCTGAGCGCCGACGGCAAACGTGGCGCATTCATCACCAACGAAGAGGGGATCAGCCGACTGTACTTGTTCAACCCAACCGTGAAGTCGTTTGACAGGGTGTCGCGCATCCCGGTGGGGGTGATCAACGGCCTGGCCTTCAGCCCCGATAACCGGCGTCTGGCCTTCAATCTCAGCACCGCCCAGACGCCCAGCGACGTCTACGTACTGGACCTCGGTCGACGGGCGCGCTCTTCCCGTTCACTGACCCGGTGGACCTTCAGCGAGGTGGGCGGACTGGACACCGACTCGTTCGTGGAGCCCCGGCTGGTTCGCTATCCCACGTTCGACACGGTGGGCGAACGCCCGCGCACCGTGCCCGCGTTCGTGTACGAGCCACCCGGCAAGGGTCCGCACCCGGTCATCATCCATGTCCATGGCGGGCCGGAAAGCCAGTATCGTCCGGCCTTCAGCAAGAAAACGCAGATGTGGCTGTCGGAACTCGGTGCCGCCGTGATCGCGCCCAATATCCGCGGATCAACGGGCTACAACAGCCAGTACCTGGCCTTGGACAACGGTATGCTGCGCGAGGGCGCTGTGAAAGACATCGGCGCCTTGCTGGACTGGATCGAGACACAACCCGAACTGGACGAAAACCGGGTGGCGATCTACGGCTCGAGTTACGGTGGATACATCGTGCTGGCCTCGGCCGTTCACTACAGCGACCGTCTGCGTGCCGGCGTGGATGTCGTCGGCATCAGCAATTTCGTCACCTTCCTTGAAAACACCGAAGACTATCGCCGCGCTTTTCGCCGCCTCGAATACGGCGATGAGCGGGACCCCGAGATGCGCGCCTTCCTCGAGAGCATCAGCCCACTGACCAACGCCGACCGGATCGACATTCCCTTGCTGGTGGTGCAGGGGCGGAACGACCCGAGGGTGCCGGCGGCCCAGTCCGAGAGAATCGTGATGGCGCTGAAGCTGCGTGGCCGGCCGGTTTGGTACATCGAGGCGCTGAACGAAGGTCACGGCTACGCCCGCAAGGAGAACCGCGATATCTACGAGCAGGCCACGATCCTGTTTTTGCGCCGCTTCCTGCTCGATTGAGGCTCAGGCCTCCTCGGGCGGTGGCAGCTCCTCGCCGCCGGGTAACGAGCGAATATAGACGTCCTGCTGCGGGAACGGGATGGTGATCTCCTCTTCTCTGAAACGGCGGTCGATCTCCATCAGGACCTGGTGTGTTGCCAGTCCGCGCTGTTCGGGGTACCGGATCCACCCCAACAGTTCGAAATCCACCGAACTGGCGCCGAATCCGCGCATCCGCGCCCGGGGCGCCGGCAGGCTCAGGATCATGTCGCTGTCGCGCGCCACGCCTTCCAACACTTCGATGACTTTCTCGGGAAGGGTTCCGTAGGCAACCCCGACCGGCACGCGGATGCGGTGTTCGACCGCCGGCCCTCCGCTCTCGTTGGTGATCTTGGCGTTACCCATGACCGCGTTGGGAATGGAGATTTCCACGTCGTCACGGGTCAGCAGCCGGGTGGACCGCATACCGACTTCGGTCACCACTCCTCGCTCGCCGGTGTCGAGAATGATGTAGTCACCGATCTTGTACGGCGCGTCGGCGATAATCGACACCCCGGAAATCAGGTTGGCCAGGGTGTCCTGCGCGGCGAAGCCCACCGCGATACCGATAACGCCTGCCGATGCGAGCCAGGCCGTGCCGTCGATGTTCCACAGCAACATGAAAAGCCACATCAGGATGCCGAACAGGAACAGCTTTACACCGATCTCGAACAACGGTCGGGTTCGCGGTTGGAACAGCTGCAGTTTGCCGTCGTCTTCTTTCGCCAGGGAATTGATCGCCAGCGTGATGGCCCTGAACCAAGCCCTTCCCCACAAGAACAGGAGCAGGGTAAAAAGCGTGCGGATCAGGAAGCGATCGACCGACTCACCGAAATCGAAGGACTTCTCGGCGGCAACCAGGGCCAGGATCACCATCGTCTGCACGACCGGCGCCGTCAGGTAGTCGATCAGCTTATCGTCCAGCGTGCTCTTGGTGCGTTGAGCCGCGTGCTTGAGGGTGGTGTGGAGTATCCACTGGATGACCTTTCCGACCACGTAGCCGACGCCAAACATCAGAACCACAAGCAGCAGTGGATAATCCTGGAGGAAGGCCCAGGCAGGAATCAACAGGTCGGGCAGGATGGGTTCCAGGTCGATATTGAGGTTGATCAGTTCCTCGGCCGGCTGCGATTGCGCCGCACCCTCGGCAGCAGCCTCGTCAACCGCGGCAGCCTGGTCTTGCTGTTCAGGTAGTTTGACCTGCATGCCAACCTCCTAAAATGTCACGCCGAGGTCTCGCAACGCGACGACCACGCCGTTGGCGTCGGAGTACAGGTAACGCCCGGGAACGATCTTTTGCCCTGCGAACTCTACCGGCACGTCGCCCTGGCCCTCGCCACGCTTATCCGTTTTTACTGGATGAGCGGCCAACGCCTTGATGCCCAGCTTGATGTCAGACAGTATCTCGACGTCGCGCACGCAACCGTTGATCAGCAACCCCTTCCAGCCGTTGGCTGCCGCCTGCCCCGCCAGCAGATCGCCGAGCAGGGCGCGCCTCATGGAACCCCCGCCATCGACCACGATCACCCGCCCCTTTCCCTCTTGCCCAACCAATTCCTTGACCAGTGAATTGTCTTCGAAGCACTTGACGGTGACGATTTCACCGCAGAATTTCTGGCGGGCGCCGAAATCCTTGAATAGCGGTTCCAATACAGCGGTTTCATCGGGGTAGTCGTCACAAATATCGGGAACGGAGACCGTCACTTTCACTTCCTGTCTGCGGGTCGGAACGATGCATCAGCATACTACAAATGAGTGCTGTTTCCCTGCTTCGGCCAGCGGCTGCCGGGCCGAAATCTCCGGGCAGGCCGTCGGTGCTTTGGGTACCATAAAGGCCTGAACAACAGGAGGGACCATGGCGGTGTACCAGGACAAAACGGTTTGGATCACCGGGGCCTCGTCCGGCATCGGCGAAGCACTGGCCAGGGCTTTTGCGGCTGAAGGCGCGAGACTCGTGCTCTCGGCCAGGCGCAAGGACGAACTGGAGCGTGTGCGAGAAGCGTGCACCGGGCACAACCCGGAAGGGGCCGATCACCTGGTCCTTCCCCTGGACGTCACGGACCATCCACGGCTGGCCGAAGCGGTGGCCACGGTGACGGAACGCTGCGGCACGATCGACGTGCTGATCAACAACGCGGGCATCAGCCAGCGATCATTGTGCGTCGACACCGAAATGGACGTCTATCGTCACCTGATGGAGGTCGACGTGCTGGGCCAAATCGCGCTGACCCGCGAGGTCCTGCCGACCATGATCCGGCAATCATCTGGTCAGATCGCCATTACCGCATCGGTGGCAGGCAAAATCGGCGTGCCCTATCGAACCGGTTACTGCGCCGCCAAGCACGCGGTCATGGGCTTTTTCGACGCCCTGCGCGGTGAAGTCGTCCACGACGGCATCACCGTGCACACGATCGTTCCCGGTTACATTCGAACGGCCATCGCCGAACATGCCCTCAAGGGCGACGGCAGCGAACTCGGCTACACGGACAGCGCGATTGCCAGCGGCATGGACCCGGACCGCTGCGCCGCCGTAATCCTGAACGGTCTAAGTCGCGGCAAACCGGAGATCCCGGTCGGTGAAGGCTTCGAAATGCAGGCCTTGTGGATCAAGCGGCTTTTTCCGCGACTGGTGTTCAAGAAAACGGCCGACATGGCAAAGAGGAAATAATCCGCCTGTTCGCCGCGGCTGTCGCATCATGATATCCAACCCGGCCGGTGAGGATCAGAACATCGAGCTGCGGTCGACTTCTTTCTTGGCGGTCTTGACGCGGCTGGGAATCCAATCGCCGGTAATCATCTGGTCGTAGGCGGCACCGGGCGGAACCATCGGGTATACGCCGGCATCGCGGTCGATAACCACCTCCAGGAAAGCCGGGGCCGGAAACTCCAGCCACTCGCGGACGACACGGTCTATGTCACCCGGGTCGGACAGGCGCTCGGCGTATTCGAAGCCGTCGGCCTGCGCGGTCTTGACGAAGTCTTTGGAGCGCAGCGACTTGTCGCTGGCCATGTGGCGACCTTCGTAGAATAGTTTCTGCCACTGGCGGACCATGCCGTCGCCGTAGTTGTTCATCACCAGCACTTTCACCGGAAGGCCATAGGTTGTGGCCGTCTCCAGTTCACCCAGGTTCATCCGTATACTGGCATCGCCGTCGACGTCGATCACGAGGTGGTCACGCGCCGCGAATTGCGCGCCGATGGCGGCCGGCAGGCCGTAGCCCATCGTGCCCATGCTGCCCGACGTCAACCACAGGCGGGCGTGCTTGTAATCGAAATACTGCGCGGCCCACATCTGATGCTGACCCACGCCCGTGCTGATGATCGCATCGCCCTGGGTGATGGCGTTGATTGCCTCGATCACCGCGTACGGCTGGATCTCCTCGCTTTCCCGATCGTAGTTCAGCGCGTAGCGCTTCTTGAGGTCCGCGATTTCGCCATGCCAGGCGCTGAAATCGGGTTTGATCTCCCGCGCTACCCCGTAATCGTAAAGTGCCTGCAAGTCGGTCTTCAGGATACCAACGTGGTGCCAGTCGACGGGTTTCACCTTGTCGATCTCGGATGGGTCGATATCGAACTGGGCGATGTGACGCGCATTGGGGGCGAACTTGTCGGGCAGGCCCGCCACCCGGTCATCGAAACGGGCTCCCAGCGCAATCAGGAAGTCGCAATCTTCGACCGCGTAGTTGGCGCTGGCCAGGCCATGCATGCCCAGCATGTGCAGCGAAAGCGGGGCCGTCGTGTCCACCGCCCCGATACCCATCAGCGTCGTCGTGACGGGAATGCCGAAGTGATCGGCGAACCGGCGCAGCTCCTCGGTGGCGTCGCCGTTGATCACGCCGCCGCCGGCATAAATCAGCGGGCGGCTGGATCCCTGCAACATTTCGAAAAAGCCGGCCAGTTCGCTTTCTTCGAGGTGATTCCCCCGTGCAGCGTGCAAGCGTTGACGATAGCCCGGAACGGCAAGGTAGCCGCGCCCGGCGAACTCGCCAGACCAGTTCTGCACATCCTTGGGCAGGTCGATCACCACCGGCCCTGGACGGCCACTGCGCGCGATTTCGAAGGCCGTACGCACGGTCATTTCGAGCTTTTTGGGATCCGTGATCAGGAAGGTGTGCTTGGCCACCGGTCCGAGACAGCTGCTGACCGGGGCTTCCTGAAAGGCGTCGGTACCGATTGCGGAGGTCGGGACCTGGCCGCAGATCACGACCAACGGCGTGGAATCTGCCATCGCATCGCGCACCGGCGTCACCGTGTTGGTGGCGCCCGGGCCGGACGTGACCATCACGGTGCCCACGTTGCCGCTGGCACGAGCGTAGCCGGCGGCCATGAACCCGGCGCCCTGTTCGTTGGCCGGCACGATCAGCGGCATCGGCTCAGTACCGTCCTCGCGCAGGTTTTCGGCGTTGTAGCGAAATACCGCGTCGTACGTCGGCAGAATGGCGCCCCCGCTGTAGCCGAATATGACATCGACACCCTGGTCTGCCAGCACCTGGACGACGGTCTCGGCGCCTGACATGATTTTGCCTTTCAGAGGATGGATAGCCTGGTTCATTATCGCAGTCGTTTCAATAGTCTAAGCCCGGAGTGTCGATGAATTGTCGGGGCATTGCAATAGCCCGGTTTCTGCGCGAGTATGGTCGCCATTATGAGGCACATCATCTCCCTTCTCGTTTCCAACGAAGCCGGCGCGCTGGCGCGCGTTTCAGCGTTGTTCTCCACGCGGGGTTACAACATCGAATCGCTCAACGTGGCGCCTACCCAGAACCCGGATATCTCGCGACTGACACTGGTCACCCGCGGCTCCGACACCGTGATCGAGCAGATCAATCAGCAGTTGCTCAAACTGGTGGACGTCGTCGGTACGGCCGACATGACCATGGACGACCACATCGAACGTGAATTGCTCCTGCTCAAGGCTTGCGTCACGTCCGATCAGATCGACGGCATTCGCGAGGCAGTCGACGATTTCGGGGCACGGGTGCTCGACGATCGCCCGGAAGCCTTCACGGTGGAACTCACCGGCATCAGCGAATATGTCGGAGAATTCATCAAGCGGGTGGAGTCAGGTTGCAAGCTGATCTCGGTGGTGCGCAGTGGCGCGATGGCCGTATCACGCGGCGAGGCCTTACTCGGCGGGCTCTAAAGAAAAAAAACAACGAACGTCACGAGCATGTGGGGGACAAACGCGACCTTCTTCGCCCCTACAGGTCCGCTCGTTGCAGCCACGCTCGGGCGCGACCGCCGGGGGCGGTGCCGGTTAGTTGGGTGGCCAGGGAGGAGGCGCGCATCAGGGCATCGAGGTCGATGCCCGTGGACAGCCCCATCTGCTCGAGCATCATGACCACGTCCTCGGTCGCGACGTTGCCGGACGCGCCGGGCGCGAAGGGACACCCCCCGAGGCCGCTGATCGCGGCGTCGAACTTGCGGATACCGGTCTCCAGCGCCGCGTAAACGTTGACCAGGCCCATGGCCCGGGTATCGTGGAAATGACAGGACAGCCGCGCAGCGCCGTTCTCGCCTGCCAGCCGTTGCATCAACTTCTGCACCTGGCGCGGGTTTGCCGCCCCGATCGTGTCGGCCACGCAAAACTCATCCGCTCCGCGGGCCAGGAACTCGCTCGCGAGCGATGCGATGCGGCCCGGGTCGGTCGGCCCCTCCCAGGGGCATTCGAACGCCACGGCAACCGTGGTGGTCACGCGGACGCCGTCCCGTTGCGCGCGCTGCAGGATTTCGGCCGTTGCGTGCTCGGCGTCCACCCGACTCATCTGCACGTTGGCCTCGGCCATGCGCTCGCTGCCGTACAACACCATGCAGACACTGCGCACACCGGCCTCGCGCGCCAATTCGTAGCCGCGCAGGTTGGGCACCAGGAACGTCAACACGGGAGTGACACCACCCCGGGCTTCGTCATACAGGCCGGCCATGACATCGGCAGCCCCGGCCATCGCGGGCACCGCCCGCGGGGAGACGAACGCGCCGGCCTCGACGTGCGTGACACCCGAATCCAACAGGGCGTGCACCAAGCGCACGCGGTCGATGGGCTCCAGAACCTTTGACTGGTTCTGGAGCCCGTCGCGAGGACCGACATCGTTGAGAATGACCGCAGGCATTACCTGCGCGAGTCTACACTACTGCAGAACGTGGATGTTTCGCGCGGCGCAGATGTCGCGCAGCTGCTTGGGCCATACCGTCACCCCCACTTCACCGAGGTGCGCCTTGCGCAGCAGGAGCATGTAGACACGGGACTGGCCGATGCCGCCACCAATGCTGAGCGGAATCTCGTCGTTGAGGATGGCCTGGTGGTAAGGCTGATTCACCAGCTGCATCTGGTCGGACATCTCGAGCTGCTTGAGCAGTGTTTTGGCGGTCACACGAACACCCATGGAACTGAGCTCGTGGCGCCGCTGGGTCACGTGGTTCCAGACCAGTATGTCGCCATTCAGGCCGTGCCTGGGCCGGCCGTCTTTGGAGACGGTTTCAGTCACCCAGTCGTCGTAGTCGGCCGCGCGCAGTTCATGGGGGTAACCGTCAGCCAGGGGCCAGCCGATACCGGTGATGAATACCGCCGGGTAGTCCTGCAGCAAGCGCGTTTCTCTCTGTTTGCGCGGCAGATCGGGATACATCTCGAGGATGTCCTCGGCGTGGATAAAATGCAGCTCCTCGGGCAGGTTGGGGAACCGCGCGTCCCTCAACTGCGGAAACATGTCCTGCACGTGCTTCTCGGCACCGACGAAGACTTTCCAGATGCGCTTCACGGTGTCCGTGAGGTAATCGAGGTTGCGCATCGAGCTGTCGATGGTCTTTTCCCAATCCCACTGGTCGACGTAGGCGCTGTGGTCGTGATCCAGGAAGTAATCCTTGCGCACCGCGCGCATGTCCGTGTTGAGCCCCTCGCCCACGCCCATGTCAAAGGTCTTCAGCGCCATGCGTTTCCACTTGGTCGCCGCCTGCACGACCTGGGCATCGATCGGCTTGTCCAGCCCCAGGCCGCAGGGAAAATCGACCGGCGTGCGCGAGCCGTCGCGGTCGAGAGTGTCGTTGACCCCGCTGTCGCGGTCGACGATCAGCGGTACCTGAACCATCATCAGGTTCAGCTCGCGAGCGAGGCCGTCCTCGATGAAGGCTTTCACCGCGTACACCGCCTTCATGGTTTCCTTGGGTGTGAGAACGGATTGATAATCCTGCGGCAGGATTTTTGCCACTTCTTCGTAGGTGCTGATGCCCGGACCGGCCAGGTCCTGTTGCTTGTTGTTCATTTTTCGACTCCGGATTGGAATAACGTCGGAAAGAGTTTCTGCCTGTCACCGCCTCGCCGCAATGACGTTTATCAACCGCCCGCGCGAGCCATCAAAGCCCGAGAAAGACGATCGCCAGGCCACAGGCCAGGATGGTGCTGCCGGCCAACGCGTGGGCGTATCGTTCAAAGGCCGGCAGGCGAATGTTCTCCAGCCCTTTCACCGCCAAGGCCACGGTAACGAGCATCGTCAGGACGGTCACCATACCGAATACGGCGGTTACCGCCAGAACACCCACCGTGCTCTCTCGCGCCGCGGGGTACATCAACAGGGGAATCAGGGGCTCGCAGGGGCCCAGCACGAATATGATGAAAATCATCCAGGGCGCCACGGATCGCCCGGCCGCGGGTGAAACGTGGGGGTGTGCATGACCGCCGTGGTGCGTGTGCACATGGCGGTGGGATACGCCGTCGTGACGGTGCCAGTGCGTGTGGGGGCGGTTACGGTACGCTTGCCGAATGCCCCATGCCGTGTAGGCAAGGCCGAAACCGATCAACAACCAAGCAGCCAGGTTGCCGCGCATCGACTCCAGCCACTCCAGCGAGGCGAGTTGCGTGCCCAGAGCAATGCCCAGCAAACCCAGCAGCACGGAACCCGCCAGGTGTCCGACGCCGCACCACAGCGTGATGCGCAGCGTTTTTCGCAAGGTCCATTGCCGCGCCCTCGCCATCGCCACGAAAGGCAGGTAATGGTCGGGGCCAAGCACCGTGTGCACGAAGGCAATGGCGGCTGCCGACAGGGTCAGGACGGTGATTTCAGGGCTCATTCCAAGGGCGACAAGAGAGTTTTCGTTACCGTATTGGAGCAGAACACGCGCTGTTTAAGCAACGACGCCGGTCAAGTACCCGCCGAAAATGCGATCCTCGCCTCGACCGGTCGGATTGTGCTGAAAAGGCGTTTATGCCAAATCCGGGCTATACTGTGGCCACAGGGGTCAACGGGCGCATGGATGCGTCCGTTCGCATTGCATGAAGCTACGCTAAGAGGTATCACCGCATGAAATCCCGTTTACTCATATCCATATTCCTAACTGTCTGCGCCAGTTTTTCGCTCACGTCGGCGTTTGCCGGAGACCTCGTCGTCACCCGGTATTTCTCCGGGCTGTGGGAGCAGCCTCAGCATGAAAGCCAGGGCATTATGCTCCAGATCATCGACCAGGAGGACCAGGACGGCGATCCGAAGGCGGTAGCCTACTGGTTCACTTACGGCGACGATCAGGAAACCGCCTGGTACATGGCAATCGGTGAAGTGGAGGGCGACCGGGTGCTGATGGACCTCTACACGTCCTCGGGCGCCGGGTTCCTTCAGGCCGATACCGAATCGCTGAATCCGGTTGAGGTGACCGGCGAGCTGAACCTGTGGTTCCACAACTGCAACAAGGGTATGGCCCAATTCGTGATGGGCGATATCGAGGGTGAATTCGAAATCAAGCGTTTGGCCAGTCTCTACAACTCGCGCTGCAGCGGGGGCCTCTCCGACAACACGCCTGGCGACGCGAAGCCGCTGATGCTGGAAGTCGAACTGCTGCCACCCGCCGACGGCATGGGCGGCAAAGGCAAGGCGCGTTTCTGGGAGCGCCCGGATCGAATGGACTTCCATGTAACGGCCGAAGACATCGCCGACGGCGATTACCTGATCTTCGCCTGCGACACCGAACTCGGCCCCCTGACGGTCTTCGAAGGCGAAGGGGCCACGCAGTTCCGCAGCCCGGAGATGGAAGGCAAGCTCAACCTGGTCTTTGACCCGCGTGACTGTCCGATTGAAATCAGGCAGTCCGGCTCGGTTTACCTGACCTCGGGTGAGGAGGTCCTGGCCGAAAAGGAAAAGGGCCCCAAGGACAAGGGCGACAAAGTAAAGGTGAGCATCGAACTCGAGAGCACCGGTCAAATCGACGGCGCAGAAGGGGAAGTCGAGTACGAAGTCAAAATGAACGAAACCGAATTCGAGGTCGAGATCAAGGGCGTTCCGATGGGCAGCTACGGTTTCTTCGTGGCCGGCGAACAGGAAGGCAGCCTCGACGTGCTGGTGGATTTCGAAAAGACCAAGCTGAAATTCAGTGATCCGGAAAAAGACGATCGCGAATACCTCGATTTCGAACCCTGGGACAAGATCATCGAGGTGCGCGACTCGGCAAACGTCACGATTCTCGAGGTAACGTTCCCCAGCGCCTGAATGGTCCGTTCCATACCGAAAGTAAAAGGCCGGCGCTCAGCCGGCCTTTTCATTTCCCGGGCACGTTTGCAACCGCAGAACAAAAAGGGCGCCGATGAAAAGCAGCAGCCCACCGGCAACGCGCCAGGCGAGGGTTTCGAGTGCGAAATATAGAGACACACCGCCCACCAGGACCATCGATACGATCGCAATGACCTTCACCCGGCGGGAAACGCACTTTCTCTTCTCCCAGTCGGTCACCATCGGCCCGAAAGTGGGGTTTTGCAATATCCAGCGATGCATGCGCTCGGATGACTGGGCGAAACAACCCGCCGCCAAAAGCACGAAGGGAGTCGTGGGCAGCAGCGGGAGGAAAACCCCGGCCAGCGCCAGCGCGAGGAACAGGAAGCCCAGCAGCCGGGTCATCTCACGGCTGCGTGCGCCGGGTGCTCACCCGGCGGAGTTTCAGCGACAATTGGCGGCAATCTGTCTCTTGAGCTCGGCCACCTTGTTGACACGTTCGACGTCATCCATGCGTACGGTCTCGCCGGCATCGTTGGTGTAAAACACCCGGCGGTTGGGTTCGAGCCGCGCGACTTCCTTCGCCAATGCGGCGCACTGCACCTGCCGCTGGGCCTGTGCTTCCCGGGATTGAATGCGGTTCTGTGCAATTTCGTCACGCCGCTCCTGTGCTGACGAAAGCTCGGAATCGGGCTCCGGCTGTGCGTAAGGGTTACCACCCTGGGGCGGCGGTCCCGGCGGGATGGACTGAGACGCCACGTCGCGTCCCTGAGGCTTCTTGTCCGTGAAAACGACAGTGCCGTTTTCGTCAGTGTACGAGTACATTTTTTCGCTTTGCGCATCGGCAAAAGACGGGAAAATCACGACCGCGAAAACGGCTGTGGCAAGCAAGGTGAGTAGTTTGTTCATGGCGTTCCCTGTCCTGATTTGATCATTCCGTTGGCCACATATTAGCATTTGCGCGCCTGAAAGGTGGATTCTGGACGCGTTCAGAAAAATTCCACGGTCCCGGTTTGCAGTGAATAATGCGCACCCACCACGGCCAAACGACCTTTGGACTGGCGGTCTGCCAACATTTCGGACGCGCTCGGCAGACGTTCGACCGTGGCGCTCGTGTTGGCGCGCACCGCCTCGTCCAGGAGTATTTCCCGATTCGCTCCGTGCCGCATTTTCAGCACCGAGTCGACCGACGGTTTTATGAGATCTGAGATGACGCCCAGGTTGGGCGGACAGTCTTGCGATGACGAGAGGGCCTGCTCCAGGGTGGCCTCCACGGCCCCGCACCGGGTATGCCCCAGTACCACTACCAGCGGCGTATCGAATCGCTGCACGGCAAATTCGATACTGCCCAGTTGCGACGGCGCGGCCACGCTGCCCGCCACGCGGATCAGAAAAAGGTCGCCGAATTCCTGGTCAAAGATCAACTCCAGCGGCACACGTGAGTCCGAGCAACCCAGCACGATGGCCAGCGGCGCCCGGCCCTGGAACGCTTCGGCGCACCCATGGTGCCCCTGGCTCACGTTGCGCGAGCACCGACCCTCAACGAAGCGGCGATTGCCTTCCTGCAAATGGTGAAGTGTCTCGGGAGGTGACATCACGGTCATGAAATCCTTTGCCTGCTTCGAGTGCTCCAACAGGTGACCGCATTCAGCGGTAGGCCCGTTCCGCCGTCATGATAAATCAAAACCAGACAGGGTTTCCTCACGAGGCGGCGCAAGGCAAAGTCCGGGAGGTAGGGTGGTATGATTCTCCACCTGACCAAGAATGACGGATCATCATGTCGGACATTCTCTCCCTGGCTTCGGAAAACCTCCTCTCTCCGATCATCCTGAGCTTCGTGCTGGGTCTTCTTGCCGCGCTCGCGCGGTCCGATCTGACGTTCCCGGAAGCGGCAGCCAAGGCCCTGTCGATCTACCTCCTGTTCGCGATCGGTTTCAAAGGCGGCGTCAGCGTTGCCGGGCACGGCCTGGATGCGACGTTGGGCGCAACCCTGCTGGCCGGAGTCGCGCTCTCCGCGGTGCTGCCTTTCGTCGCGTTTGCGTTGCTGCGCCTGATGAGCCGGCTGGACCGATTGAACGCCGCGGCGGTTGCCGGGCATTACGGTTCCATCTCGATCGTCACATTCCTGGCCGGGTCGTCACTGCTTGCCCAACGTGGTGTGGACGCCGAAGGTTACATGGTCGCCGTGGCGGCCGTGATGGAAGCGCCTGCTATTCTTTCCGCCCTGTGGATCGTGTCCCGGGGCGGCGAGAGCCGGTTCGACGCCAATTTGCTGCGCGAAATCCTGCTGAACGGGTCCATCGTGCTGTTGGTAGGCGCGTTCGCGATCGGTTGGATCACCGGCCAGGACGGCATGCAGAAAATTCAACCTTTTATCGGTGCGCCGTTCCAGGGCGTGCTGTGCCTGTTTCTGCTCGACATGGGCCTGATAGCCGGCCGTGGACTGCGCCGGACTCGCGCCTCGCTGGGCATGGGGGTCATCGCGTTTGGTATCGTCATGCCCTTGCTGGGAAGCCTGGCCGGGCTGGGCGCGGCCTCTTTGCTGGGCCTGAGCCTGGGCGGCACCATACTCCTGATGATCCTGGCCGCCTGTGCTTCCTACATCGCGGTGCCGGCAGCGATGCGCGTGGCCATGCCGGAGGCAGATCCCTCGATCTACCTGACACTGTCGTTGGGCGTGACCTTCCCGTTCAACCTGGCGGTGGGCATCCCAATCTACTACGCACTGGCCCTGGTGGCCAGAGGAGGCTTCTGACATGAAAACCCATCATGCGAAACGCGTGACGATCATCATCGAGGCACCGATGCGCCGACGATTGGAAGAAGCGTTCGGCAAGGCCGGCGTGACCGGTTACACCATCGTTCCCGTGCTGGGTGGCAGCGGGCGTTCCGGGCGTTGGAGCAGCGAAGGCCAGGTGGGTCTATCAGGCGGCATGGTGCAGTTCGTCTCCGTCATTCGGCCCGACCGGCTGGACGCCTTGCTGGACGCGGCTTTTGACCTTGTGGAGAACCATATCGGGGTGGTCACGGTATCGGACTGCGGGGTGTTACGAGCGGAGCGGTTCTGACGCAACGCGCCCCCGAAGCAAGGCCCCCTGATCTATTTGCGATGCTCGACCTGCTTGCGCCATCGGTCCAGCGCCCTCAGCTGTTCGATGGTGTCCTTCAGCATGATCTTGGCCTCGGCGATATCCATACCCTCCGACGCTCCGCCGGTTCCGTCGATGACGCGCTGCGCGCGCTCCTTTGCGCGGCGGGCAGCAGATTCATCGAAGTCGTGCGCACGGGCAGCGGAGTCCGCCAGCACCGTCACCATGTGGGGCATCACCTCGATGATGCCGCCTCCGATCAAGACCGGAACTTCCTTGCCGTCCGGTTCGATGACGCGAACGGCGCCGGGCAGCAGGGTGGTCATCAAGGGTGCGTGACGCGGCGTGATGCCTAGCTCTCCCGCTGCCCCGGGAGCAACGATCAGCTTCGCTTCGCCGGAGTAAACGGTTTTACGGGCAGAAACGATGTCACATTGCATCTGGAACTCGCGTTTTTGAGGGATTCAGTGGATTCTAACGTGCGCCTTTCTTTCTCAATTGCTGCAGGGCGCGCAACTGGGCGGCGGCCTCCAGCAGGCGGGCCTGAGCCTCGGCCACCTCGATTTCGCCGGTCTGGTCGGCCAGCTCACGCTCGGCTTCCTCCTTCGCGCGTACGGCAGCCGCCTCGTCCAGGTCATCCGCCCGCACGGCGGTATCGGCCAGGACGGTGACCAGGTGCGGCATGACTTCGAGGATGCCCCCGCCGACGAAGAAGAAGGCCTCTTCCCCGTCGGGCTGCTTGACGCGCACCGGGCCCGGCTTGAGTTGCGTGATCAATGGCGCATGGCGCGGGCTGATGCCCAGCTCGCCGACCGAGCCGGTGGCGAACACCATCGAGGCCTCGCCGGAGAAAATCTCCTCCTGCGCGGAAACGATGTCACATTGGATGGTGTGCTTCATGAGCGGTATCCTGAGACCGGAGTTTACGCGGCTTCAGCCTCCATCTTCTTGCCCTGCTCGGCGGCTTCCTCGATCGAACCGACCATGTAGAACGCCTGCTCGGGCAGGTGGTCGTACTGGCCCTCGATGATGCCCTTGAAGCCACGGATCGTGTCTTTCATGGAAACGTACTTGCCGGGCGCGCCGGTAAAGGTTTCCGCCACGAAGAACGGCTGCGACAGGAAGCGGGCCACCTTGCGGGCGCGGGCCACGGTCGCCTTGTCATCCTCGGAAAGCTCGTCCATGCCGAGGATCGCAATGATGTCTTTCAATTCCTTGTAGCGCTGCAGCACCGACTGTACGCCGCGGGCTACGTCGTAATGCTCGGCGCCGATAATGTTTGGGTCGAGCAGGCGAGAGGTCGAATCCAGCGGGTCCACGGCCGGGTAGATGCCCTGCTCGGCGATGGCGCGGCTGAGCACCAGGGTCGCATCGAGGTGGGCGAAGGTCGTGGCCGGGGACGGGTCGGTGAGGTCATCGGCCGGCACATAGACCGCCTGGAACGACGTGATCGAGCCGGTCTTCGTTGACGTGATGCGCTCTTGCAGCATACCCATTTCCAGGGCCAGTGTGGGCTGGTAACCCACCGCGGAGGGCATACGGCCCAGCAGCGCCGATACCTCGGTTCCGGCCAGGGTGTAACGGTAGATATTGTCAATGAACATCAGCACGTCGCGACCCTCGTCGCGGAAGGCTTCGGCGATGGTCAGGCCGGTCAGGGCCACGCGGAGGCGGTTGCCCGGCGGCTCGTTCATCTGGCCGTATACCAGGGCCACCTTGTTGAGGACGTCGGCTTCTTTCATCTCGTGGTAAAAGTCGTTGCCCTCACGGGTGCGCTCACCCACCCCGGCGAATACGGAGTATCCGCTGTGCTCGATGGCGATGTTTCGGATCAGTTCCATCAAGGTCACGGTCTTGCCCACGCCGGCGCCGCCGAACAGGCCGACCTTGCCGCCCTTGGCGATGGGCATGATCAGGTCGATGACCTTGATGCCGGTTTCCAGCAATTCGGTGCCGCCCGCCTGCTCCTCGTACGAAGGCGCCTTGCGATGGATCGGCATGCGCTTTTGCTCGCCGATCGGGCCAGCCTCGTCGATCGGGCGGCCCATCACGTCCATCACGCGGCCCAGCGTTTCCTCGCCGACCGGAACCGAGATCGCTGTGCCGGTATTCGTTACCGGCAGGTTGCGCTTCAGGCCGTCCGTCGAACCCAGCGCAATGGTGCGCACGACACCGTCACCCAGTTGCTGCTGCACTTCCAGCATGATGTCGGTTCCGTCCACCGTCAGGGCGTCGAACACCTTCGGCATGTCGTCACGCGCGAATTCCACGTCAACCACCGCGCCGATTACCTGAACAATTGATCCACCACTCATAATTTTTGCTCCGTTGGGAGTTTCCAACCAGTTTTCAATTCATTCGCGACTGACGTCGCTCCTACACTATTCGTTTATACGGCGGCCGCGCCGCCGACGATTTCCGAAATTTCCTGAGTGATCGCCGCCTGCCGGGCCTTGTTGAAGACCAGGGTCAATTCGTCGATCAACTCGCCCGCGTTCTCGGTTGCGTTCTTCATCGCGATCATGCGCGCGGCGTGCTCCGATGCGAGGTTTTCCAGCACCGCGTGGTACACGTCGGCCTCGATGTAGCGGGTGATGACGGTGTCCAGCAGCGTTTCGGCATCCGGCTCGTAGATGTAATCCCAGATGTCCTGGACTTCGTCGTCATCGGTCTCCGGCAAGGGCAGCAACTGCTCCAGTACCGGCTTTTGGGACATTGTGTTCTCGAAACGGTTGTACACGATGTACACGAGGTCGATCTCTTCCTTGCGATAGGCATCCAGCATCACCTTGATCGAGCCGATCAAGTCCTCGATCTGCGGTTTTTCGCCCAGGTCGCTGGCATGAGCTGCAATGTCGACCTTGATGTTCTTGAAAAACGCGGACGCCTTTTTCCCCAGCGTGACGGCGCTGACATCGGCGCCCTTGGATTTCCATTCGGCCATGTCGGCCAGAATCATTTTGAACAAGTTGGTGTTCAGACCGCCGCACAGGCCGCGGTCGGTCGAAACGATGATGTAGCCCACCTTGTTCGTTTGCTCGCGGCCCATCGTGAACGGGTGCCGGTACTCGGGACGCGCCTTGCTGAGATGGCCCATCACCCGCCGAATCATCTTCGCGTACGGCCGCGTCTCGGCCATCAAGTCCTGAGATTTGCGAATCTTGCTGGCTGACACCATCTCTAGCGCCGAGGTCACCTTTCGGGTGTTCTCGATGCTCCGGATCTTGGTGGTGATTTCTTTTCCGCCTGCCATAGTTTTCTCGCTTTCTGTGGATCTCGGAGGATCGGAGCAGCTCCGCTACTCTGACCCCGTTTCTTACCAGGACCCCGTTGCTTTGAAATCGTCCAGCACACCCGTTAGTTGCGCATCCAGGTCATCGTTCCAGGCGCCGCCGTTCAGCGTTTCCAGCAGATCGCCGTGGCTGGATGCAACGTGGTCGAGCAGGGCCACCTCGAAGTCATTGATCGTGTCCAATTCGACGTCGTCCAGGTAACCGCGATCGGCGGCGTACAGCGAGACGGCCATCTGGCCGACCGACTTCGGGTTGTACTGCTTCTGTTTCATCAGCTCGGTAACTCGCTGACCGCGATCGAGCTGCTTGCGGGTCGCCTCGTCGAGGTCGGAGGCGAACTGCGCGAAGGCCGCCAGCTCGCGGTACTGCGACAGCGCCAGTCGGATACCGCCGCCAAGCTTCTTGATGACCTTGGTCTGGGCGGCGCCACCCACACGCGAGACCGACAGGCCGGCATGCATGGCGGGACGAATACCGGCATTGAACATGTCGGTCTCGAGGAAGATCTGGCCATCGGTGATCGAAATCACGTTGGTCGGAACGAAGGCCGACACGTCGCCCGCCTGGGTCTCGATGATCGGCAGCGCGGTGAGTGAGCCGGTCTGGCCGGTGACTTTGCCGTCGGTAAACTTCTCGACGTACTCTTCGTTGACCCGCGCGGCGCGCTCGAGCAGACGCGAATGCAGGTAGAACACGTCACCCGGGTAGGCTTCGCGGCCCGGCGGGCGACGCAGCAGCAGGGACACCTGGCGGTACGCCCAGGCCTGCTTGGTCAGATCGTCGTAGATGATCAGGGCGTCTTCACCGCGATCACGGAAGTACTCGCCCATGGTGCATCCGGAATACGGCGCGATGTACTGCATCGCTGCGGACTCCGAAGCGGACGCGTTGACCACGACCGTGTGCTCCATGGCGCCGTGCTCCTCGAGCTTGGCGACCACGTTGGCAACGGTGGACTGCTTCTGGCCGACCGCCACGTAGATGCACTTGATGCCCGTACCCACCTGGTTGATGATCGTGTCGATTGCGATGGCGGATTTACCGATTTGGCGGTCGCCGATGATCAGTTCTCGCTGTCCGCGGCCGATCGGCACCATCGCGTCGATCGACTTCAGGCCAGTCTGCAGCGGTTGGTCGACCGATTTACGCCAGATCACGCCCGGCGCGACCTTCTCGATCGGGGCGAAGCCGTCGTTGTCGATGGGGCCCTGACCGTCGATCGGGTTTCCGAGGGCGTCGACCACGCGACCCAGCAGGCCGCGGCCATGGGGCACCTCGAGGATTCGACCCGTGCACTTGACGGTGTCGCCCTCGGTGATGTGCTCATAGTCACCCAGGATTACGGTGCCGACCGAGTCACGCTCGAGGTTGAGCGCCAGGCCGAACGTATTCTCGGGAAACGCAATCATCTCGCCCTGCATCGCGTCTTCCAGGCCGTGGATGCGGGCAATACCGTCCGAGACACTGACCACCGTGCCTTCGTTACGCGTTTCGGCCGAAACGTCAAGGTCTGCTACGCGTTTTTTGATTAATTCGCTGATTTCAGATGGATTCAGTGTCGTCTGCATCGTCTTTTTTCCCATTTGGCCGCCCCTTCCGCGGCGACCTTGTCAAATCATTCGTATGGCTCGGTTTACGGAGCCAGGCTGTTGGACAGCTTGTTCAGCCGGCCGCGCAAAGAACCGTCGATCACCTGGTCGCCGGCGTACACGATGGCGCCGCCGATGACCTCACCGTCGACCTCGTTTTTCAGCTCGATTTCACGCTCGAACCGACGCGCCAGCGCCTCTTTCAAGCGGGCGGACTGATCTTCGTCCAGCGCCACTGCGGACACGACCCGAACGAACAACCGGTTCTCGGCCTCCTCGCGGAATTCGCGGAACAATTCCCACACCTGCGGCAGCAGGGGCAGGCGATCGTTCTCCGCGAGCACGCCCAGAAAGCGTTTGAACGGGTCATCAAACGCATCGCCGGCCACGTCTGCGACCAGGCTGATGATTGTTCCACGTTCGACTTCCGGGTTGGTCAACAAGTCGGCCAGGGATTCCTCGCTGACCAAGGCGCAACCAAGCCCGAGCATGTCGTCCCAGCGCGCCAGGGCCTGATCACCCTGGGCCAGCTCAAAAGCGGCTTTTGCGTAGGGTCTCGCCAGTGTCGTTAAGCTACTCATGCCATTGTCCCGTCAGCCGTCAGATTTCGGCGATCAACTTGTCGAGCAATTCCCGGTGCGTCTGCGAGTCGACTTCTTTTTCAAGAATCTTCGCAGCGCCGAGCACGGCAAGGCTGGCCACGTCCGAGCGAAGCTCTTCGCGCGCCTGGTTTGCCGATTGCACGATGTCCGCTTCCGCCGCCGCTACCTGGCGTTGCCGCTCGGCGACCGCATCGTCTTTGGCCTGGTCCACGATCTGGCTGTGCCGTTCGTGGGCCTTGTCGACGATCTCGCCGGCTTTTTCGCGTGCCTCGTTGATCTGCTGATCAACGGTCACCTTGGCGGCTTCCAACTCCTTTTCGGCCTTGTCGGAGGCCGCCAGGCCCTCGGCGATGCGCTCGCGGCGTTCGTCCAGCGCCTTAATCAGCGGCGGCCAGAGGAACTTCATGCAGAACCACACGAAGATCAGCATCGCGATGGACTGGTAAATCAAAGTGGCATTGATGTTCATGCCTTACCTCGTTCCCAACGTCGTTAGGTTGTTCGGTTACCCGGCCCGGTTGCCCGGCCCGGTTCGAAGCAGCCGGCTTTAGCCGCCCAGGGCGTTCTGCAGCTGGCCGACGAACGGGTTTGCGAAGGTGAAGAACAACGCGATACCCACACCGATCATCGCCACGGCGTCGAGCAGGCCGATCGCCAGGAAGAACTTGCCCTGCAGCATCGGGGCCAGTTCAGGCTGTCGAGCCGAACCCTCCAGCAGGCGACCGCCCAGGATACCCACACCGATACCAACACCGAGTGCGCCCAGGCCGATCAGGAGGGCCACGGCGATTGCGGTCATACCAATTACAGTTTCCATCGATAACTCCGTTTTTCAGAATTGCCAGTTAAAAAATTAAAACCGTTGAAATCCAACGCTACTACTCAAAAACTCGTCAATGATGCTCGTGCGCCTGGCTCAGGTACACGATGGTCAACATCATGAAAATAAATGCTTGCAGGGTGATCACCAGCAGGTGGAACACCGCCCAGCCAAAATGCATCAACTGCCCGCCCAGGAAAGCCAGACCGCCGAACAGCAGCATCTCCGCTGCCAGGAAATAAAGGGTTTTCTTGGTGTCCAGCTTGTCGGTCAGGTTCAGCCAGAGGGTCAGGCAGACGGCGACGACGGCGACGATGAAGAACCAGGCCGGAACGTGATTGCCAAACATGCTGGCCAGTCCCGAAGCGACCAGCCCCGCGCCGGCCGTGAAGACCACCGCGATCAGGATGAAGATCAACTCGCCCGCGTACAGGTTACCGAACAGACGCAAACCCAGTGAAACCGGCTTGGCCAGCAGGGCGACCAACTCCAGCAGCAGGTTGGGCAAGAAGAACACCGCCCTGCCCACCGGGCCCTTGGCCGCGAACGGCTGGCCCGTAAGCTCGGCGATGAAACCGCCCACCCCTTTGATCTTGATGCTGAAGTAAATGATCATCAGGAACACGGTCAGCGCCATGCCCATGGTGGCGTTGACGTCGGTCGTCGGCACGACTTTCTGGTATTCCACGCCGGCCTGCGCGGCCACCCACGGCAGCCAATCGACCGGGATCAGGTCCATGAAGTTCATCAGGAAAATCCAGACGAACAGGGTCAGCGCCAGCGGCGCGATAAACTTGCTGGTGCCATGAAACGCTTCGCGGACACTGGTGTCGACGAATTCGACGATCGCCTCGATGGCGGCCTGGAAGCGGCTGGGTACGCCGGAGTTGGCCTTCTTGGCCACGGCGCGAAACAAGCCGTAGAAGATCGCACCCAGCACCAGCGACCAAAATACCGTATCCACGTGGATTGCCCAGAACCCCATCGCGGCGGCTTCTTGTGCACCATGCGCGAGGCCCCAGCTACCGTCAGGATGCTGCCCAAAGGTCAGGTTCTGCAGATGGTGCGAGATGTATTCACTGGTGGTGACGTTTTCGCTGCTGCCGGCCATTCCGATTCCTGCTCTCGTTCTTACTTGTCATTACGGCGAACGCCTTGCGGCGCCCGCGGTGCCCAATTCTTTATCGATCCCTGAAGGCTGGTTCGCGGCCAAAGCGCGCGACCTGGAGCCCCTCTGTGTCACTCCTGGAACAGGAGCGCCAGCCCAATCCAGCCCGCTACCAACACGCCGATCATGCCGAGGAAAAAAAATCCCGGCGCCAGCGGTTTCACCCAGATGAACACCACCGCGCACAAAACCGCTGTCAGCGTCAGCTTGCCAAACTCGGCGAGTACGGCCGTGCGCAGGAAGGTGGTGCTGTCGCTCCCCAGTTTTCTCATCACCATGACGGTGAAAAGCAACCCGGGCAGATACACGGCAAGGCTTCCGAACAGCGACGAATACGCCGCCACGGGGCCTGCCAGAAGCGATACGAGAACCAGCGCAAATGCGACAAGCGACTGGATTCTCAAGCTTTTGAGTGAACCTTTCAGCACTCTCCCGCTCTTTGGCCCCTACCGTTCCCGCGACCGACTTGTACGAATCGCGGACCATGCGCGGCCAAAGACATCAAAGTTTAGCATTTCGTAAAGTTTAGGGGCAACGTGGTTTTTGTTAATTCACATTATTAAAGCGGGTTTAGTCGATGCCCGATAGCCGTTCTTCAGGCAAATCAAGGTCTGCGCCGGCATGATTTTTTAAACCAGCCCGTGCTGCCGTATACCCCTTCCAGGGGACGCTCCCTGGCGGGCACATCCCTGTGGCGCTCGAAATGAGCCCATCCAGGGCTCATACGCCCCTGGAAAGGGGTATACCGCACCCGCGCCTTGTTACCGCACGGAACGCAGCAATTCCGCGTCTGCCCAAAAAAATTGTTACCTTTGAAGTAGCATGAAGACGATTTCCCTCAACCATGCCCGCGTGTTCGACGGCGAAACC
>JABDPF010000071.1 GCA_013042915.1 Lysobacterales bacterium | reverse complement strand
ATGCCCTGGCAAGCCGCCCTGGCCGCGCTGACCTCGGCGCCGGCCGACATCTTCGGCCTCGAGGGATACGGCAGGATCGAACCGGGCGGCCCGGCGGATCTGGTTTTGTGGAGCGGTGATCCTTTGGAAGTCACCACCGCGGCCGATCGGGTGATTATCGGCGGCAAGACCATCGAGATGGTCTCGCGCCAGACACAGCTGCGTGATCGCTATCTGCCCGAGGACACGGAATTGCCGCGGGCTTACATCAAGCCGTAAAACCCGGCAGACCGGACGGCAAACGGGGACCGGAGCAGCTCAGCTACTCCGATCCCGTCCTTCCCTGCAGGTAATCCACCACCAGGTGTGCGAACACGCGCACGCCGATCTCCAGGTTCGGCTCGTACATGTCGAATTCAGGCGAGTGGTTCGGCGCGGCGAAACGCGGATCGCCGCCCACCGGCCCGTTCGCCAGATTCACGTACAGGCCGGGGGTTGCCATGGCGAAGTAAGCGAAGTCCTCCGCGGTCGTGTGCGGCTTGCCCCGGGCAACGTCGGTCACGCGCTGCAGCGTCGGCAACATTTGCTCGTAAAGTTCCGGATCGTTGATCAGAGCCGGGTAGCCCAGTTCCAGTTCGAATTCGATCTCGGCCCCGGCGGCCGCTGCAATGTGGCGCGCGGTTTGCTCGATGCGCTCGTGGATCGACTCGCGCATGGCCGGATCGAAGGTGCGTATCGTGCCTTCCATCTCAACTGCCTCCGGAATCACGTTATTGCGCACACCGCCCTCGATGCGCCCGATGCTGACGATGGACGGGGCCAGCGTCACGTCGACCTGGCGGCTGGCGATGGTCTGCAATCCCAGCACGATTTGCGCGGCGGTCACGATGGGATCGACCCCGTTCCAGGGCATGGCGCCGTGGGTCTGGCGGCCCTTCACCCGGATCTCGAACCGGTCCGACGCGGCCATCGCGGGGCCCGGCGTGGCAACCACGCGGGATTCGCCGGCGCCGATACCCACGTGAATGCCGAATACGGCTGCGGGCAAGGTCTCGTCCCAGATACCCTCCTTCAGCATCAGCTCGGCGCCGCCTTCCTCACCGGCCGGGGCACCCTCCTCGGCCGGCTGGAAAATCAGCATCACCGAGCCCTGCAATTCGTCTTGCACCGCGGTCAGTACACGGGCCGCTCCGAGCAGCATCGAGGTATGCGCGTCGTGCCCGCAGGCATGCATTACGTCCACTTCCTGGCCACGGTATTCGCCCTTGGCCTGGGAGGCGAAGGGCAACCCGGTCTGTTCTTTTACCGGGAGCGCGTCGATATCGGCGCGCAGCGCAACCATCGGGCCGGGCTTGCCGCCCTGGATCACCGCCACCACGCCGGTATGCGCGATCCCGGTACGCGGCTCCAGACCCATCTCCCTCAATGCCTGCGCGATGTAAGCCGACGTGTTGACTTCACGGTTACCCAGTTCCGGGTTCTGGTGCAACCAGCGCCGCCATTCGACGACCTGTTCCTGGGCATCCGCGGCAAGACCGTCGAGTTCAGCCGGCGCGATCCCGGCCAGGGACAGGGCGGGAAACATGATCAGGATAGCGGCAAGAATATTTTTCATAGAGATTTTCCATTCAAAAGGGCCCTTGGGGCTCGGTTCAACAAGCACACTATTTAACGATGGCGCGTCCGGAGGCCCAGCGTGGGTCAGACCCCGCCGTGACTTCGCCGGTTTCCCGGTTCCACATCACCCCGTGCATATTGCCCCAGCTGCGGTCGCGGACGGTTACCTTATGCCCCATCGCCTCGAGGGCCTCGATCTGTTCGGGAGTAAACGCGTCCTTTTCCGCCAGGATCTGGTCCGGCGTGTACTGGTGATGAAATCGCGGCAAAGCCACCCAGGATTCCGGCTCGTTACCGGCCATGAAATCGAGGATGCCGAGCAACACCATCGTGATGATGCGGCTGCCACCCGGCGTGCCGATAACCGCCCTGCGGTCCTCGCCGATCATGAAGGTCGGGCTCATGCTGGACAGCGGACGCTTGTGCGGCTGGATCTCGTTGGCCACGAAGCCGATCAGCCCCCACTCGTTGGGCTCGCCCTCCTTGGCCGAGAAATCATCCATCTCGTTGTTGACCAGCAATCCCGTGCCCGGCGGCATGAAACCCGAACCGAACGGCGTATTCACGGTAATCGTGGCCGCCACCATGTTGCCATCGGCGTCCATGATCGAATAGTGCGTGGTGTCGGCGCCCTCGCGCAGCTCACGGTTGCCGGCCAGCATGCTGCTGGGCGTCGCCACGTCGGGCCGGATCGATGCGCGCAGACCGGCCGCGTAGTGCCGGCTGGTGAGCCTGTCCAGCGGCATATCCACGAAATCAGGATCGCCCAGGTAGATCGCGCGGTCGCGGTAGGCGCGCCGCATGGCTTCTACCAGAAGGTGCGTGCGCAGCACGGGGTCGACTTCGTTGATCGGCCACGGCTCGATGATGTTGAGAATTTCCGCCAGGGCAACGCCACCCGAAGACGGCGGCGGGGCGGTGACCAGTTGATAGCCGCGGTACATCGTGCGGATCGGCTCACGCTCGACCGCAGTGTAGTTGGCCAGGTCTTCGAGCGTCCAGATGCCACCCGCCTCGCGCACGCCCGCGACCAGCTTTTCTGCCACGGGCCCCGCATAGAAGCCCTCTGCACCGCGTTCGGCGATCTGCTCCAACACCCACGCCAGGTCGGGCAACCTGATGACGTGGCCCAGCGGCGGAATATCCCCGTCCACCAGCAGGGCCTCGGCCGCGGCCGGCCAGCGCTTGAGCGTTTCCACCCGCCAGCCCATCAGCACGCGGAATTTCTCGTCGATCGGGAAACCCTCGCGGGCGATCCGGATGGCCGGCTGCAGGCTGACGGCCAGCGGCAGCTTGCCGTAGTGCTCAGCGATGTGCTGCATGCCAGCCACCTCGCCCGGAATGCCACCCGCCGTGGGACCGTTCACGGCCAGGTCCCGGTTCACCTCACCGTTCTCGTCCAGGTACATGTCACGGTGGGCTGCCCCCGGGGCGGTTTCACGGGCATCCACCATCACCTCGAAGCCGTCCTGGGCCCGGTGCAGCATCCAGAACCCACCGCCGCCGAAGCCGGACGAAGTGGGTTCGACGACTGCCAATACGGAACCCACGGCGATGGCCGCGTCAAAGGCATTGCCACCCTGGGCCAGAATTTCATGGCCCGCTTCAGTGGCCAGGTAATGCTGGCTGGCGATGGCGGCCTTGCCGGGGCGGTCGTCCGCGGCGAGAGCAGTGCAGGCCAGCAAAAGCGCCAGCACGATGGTGCGAAGCAAGCGACTCATACTTTGGCCTGCTCGATCAGGCGACGGTATTTTTCCCACAACTGGTCCTCGTTTTCTTTGTGATCGGGGTCTTTGGGTATGCATTCCACCGGGCAGACTTCCACGCACTGCGGCATGTCGAAATGGCCGACGCACTCGGTACACTTCATCGGGTCGATTTCGTAGTAGTCGATGCCCTGCGAGATGGCGTCGTTGGGGCACTCGGGCTCGCACACATCGCAATTGATGCATTCATCGGTAATCTTGAGCGCCATGACCCTATGCCTTGCCGTCGAAGCGGTCCCGCATGGCCTCGTGGACCGGGCTGCTGACGAACTTGGTGACGTTACCGCCCAGGCGCGCGACTTCCTTGACCAGGGTCGAGGAAATGAAGCCGTATTTTTCGTCCGGGGTCAGAAACAGCGTCTCCACCTGCGGGGCGAGCCGCCGGTTCATGCTCGCCAGCTGGAACTCGTACTCGAAATCCGATACGGCCCGCAGTCCGCGAATGATCACGCTGGCGCCCGTTTCCTGCACGAAATCGACCAGCAGGTTGTCGAAACCCACTACCTCGACATTGTCCAGGTGGCCCAGGTCGTAACGCGCCAACTCGATTCGCTCCGCCAGGTTGAACAACGGCGCCTTGTGCGGGCTCTCCGCGATGGCGATGATCACCGTCGAGAACAGGCGCGCGGCCCGCGAGACGAGGTCGGTATGTCCGTTGGTGACGGGATCGAAAGTGCCAGGGTAAACCGCGATGCGTTCCATTACCGTGTGCTTGTGCCCAGGTTAAAACCGCATTCTACCCAGATGTGCGACCCGCTTCAGCCGCGCTTGTAAAAAGGCGCCCCGGGGGAGGGGCGCCTAGCAGGGACTGAGGAGTCAAATCGCAGGTTAGTCAGGCCTGCCTATAAGATGACCCGATAATGCATGAATATGTTTCAAAAAACTTCGGATTCTTTCAGTAGCCGCATGCGAACGTGGCCCAGGGTCTTGTCTTTCAGGGTTTCCCAGGCAGGTCCGGGGATGGCTTCATCATCCTGCCGTGCGGTTTCAAGGTACACCAGACCACCGGGTGACAGGCATTCACTGTGCTCCAGCCCTTCCAGCACGTCCTCAACCAGCCCGGCGCCGAATGGCGGGTCGACGAAGACGAGGTCGAGGCTGGCCGGAGTGCAGCCCGCCAGCCACTGAATCGCGTCGCCTCGAACCACCTCGATGGTGCCATGCTCGCCATCGGCCACGAGCTTGGCCACATTCTCCTCGAGGCAGCGGGTCGCGGCGGATGCCTTTTCGACCAGCACTACCCAGGCCGCTCCGCGCGAAGCCGCCTCCAGGCCCAGTGCGCCCGTACCGGCGAACAGGTCGGCGCAGCGTGATCCCCGCAGGTGGGGCGCCAGCCAGTTGAACAGGGTTTCGCGGCTGCGGTCGCCTGAGGGGCGAAGGCCGGGGAGATCCGGCACGGGCAGGCGGCGGCCGCGCCAGCGCCCTCCGATAATACGTACCGTGCCCGGTTTTGTACGGTTCATGCCTTTGCCCTGGTGTCAGAGTAAACTTGCCCGGGCAAGTTTACTC
>JABDPF010000042.1 GCA_013042915.1 Lysobacterales bacterium | reverse complement strand
GACCGCTGAGTCCGCGGTTCCAGTTACCGCATGACTGCGGTACGATTCATCGAATTCCGATAAAAAGCTGCGGCAACCGCGGCAACACGAACACTTCGAGGAGCTACCGATGGCATTCGGACACCCCAAGGGGCTATTTCCGCTGTTTTTCACCGAAATGTGGGAACGCCTGGCGTTCTACACCATGGTGGGAATCCTGCTCTTGTACACGATCGATGCGGAGCGCGGGGGTCTGGGCCTGCCACGTGCGCAGGGCAACGAAATCTATGGCCTCTACCTTGCTTTTGTCTACTTCACGCCCTTTTTGGGCGGCATGATCGCGGATCGCTTCCTGGGATACCGGCGCTCGGTGGCGATAGGCGGCCTGATGATGGCCGGCGGTCTGTTCGCGATGGGCATGCCCGGCTTCAATTATTTCGTGTTCGGTTTGATCGGCCTGATCCTCGGCAACGGTTTCTTCAAACCCAATATTTCGGTGATGGTCGGTAATCTCTATCCGAAGGGCGATCCCAAGCGGGATTCCGGCTTCAATATTTTCTACATGGGCATCAACATCGGGGCCCTCGCGGCCACGCTGATCGTCGCCCCGATCGTGCGCAATTATTTCGGCTGGCTTTGGACTTTCAGGGCGGCCGGTATCGGCGTCCTGTTCGCGGTTGTGTTGCTGCTGATCTTCTGGAAAACACTGGAAAACGCCGACCGCAAGCCGGCCAGGGTGGAGGGCGACACCAGCATCGGGGAGATTTTCGTCAAGATTCTCGCGCCCGCGTTCGTGGTGGGCATCACGGGTTATTTCATCGCCAAGCAATTCAACATGACGCTGGTTCGTCCGTCCGACTTCGGTTTCCTGGTCGGCATGATCCCGGTGGTCATATTCTTCGTTCGCCTGGGACTGACGGCCAACGAAGAGGAGCGGCCCGGCCTGCTGGCGTTGTTGCCGATCTTCGTGGCCGGCGGCGCGTTTTTCATGATCCTGCATCTGAATGGTAGCGCGATGACGCAGTGGGCACGCGATTACACCGATCGCGAGCCTGGCGTGGCGCAGCACGTGCCGTTGATCGGAGAAATCCAGCAGGACGCCCTGCCAAGCTACTACACCAATGCGGATGAATCGGTGCCGCGGCCGCACCCGGACAGCTTGTTGGTGGTCGAGTCGTCCGAGGTCGCCAACCAGTTCGGACAGAGCCGGATGCGAGAGAGCGCGGTCGGCCGGCTAGACGCCTTCGCGAGCATCAGCGTGGAGCGCCTGGGGCCGAACGGAGAGGCGGACGGCATGGAAGAGGCCTGGAAAAAGCGCGCGGTCAAGGTCTACGATGACGAGGCGATTGACGTTCGAAGCGAGAAGGGCGCACACGGCGAGAACATCGTCACCGTGGCCCTCGAGGACGGCGCTCTGCCCGAATACCAGGTGGTGTTCTTGCGCAGCCTGTCCGATGGCAGCCGCGTGCCGGTCTTCGTGATCGACGAGAGCACGCGCGTGGCCATCTATGACGGTTACCGCGAGCGCTTCGGCAAGGACCCGCAACTGCTGCCGCGAGGCCAGTTCATCCAGGTCGTCAACGCCGAGGTGTACCAGAGCTGGAACCCGTTCTGGGTCATATTCCTGACCCCGGTGGTGGTCTGGTTCTTCGGCTGGCGGGTAAGAAAGGGCAAACCGGTACCGACCGCACACAAACTGCTTTACGGCATGCTGTTCACGACCGCGGCTCTGCTGATCATGGCCGTGGCAGGCTCAATGACGGAAGGCGGCGCGGTCAAGGTGGCGGGGTTGTGGATGGCCATTTTCTACCTGGTCATCACGCTGGGCGAGTTGTGCCTGTCTCCGATCGGGTTGTCACTGGTCACGAAACTGGCTCCGGCCCGACTGGCCGGACTGGCCATGGGCGGCTGGTTCCTTGCAACCTCGATTGGCAACAAGTTCTCGGGCTTTCTCGGCAACGTGCAGAACCACATGGAGCCGATGTGGTTCTTCGTGTTCCTGGCCGGTTTGGCGGCCGCCGTGGCGCTGTTCATTTTCCTGGTGCTGCCGCGGCTGGACCGGGCGATCCAGAAATACGGCGCCTGATGCTGCGTGGGTTGCGATTATCAAGCCTGGCTCGCTGTGTTCCTGCAGGGCTCAGCGAGCTTTCTGGCGCGCAGCCTGTCACGGCGTGGGTAAGTAGGCCACGCACGCTGCCGTGAACCGTCTTTGCCGTTCACTGTGCGTTGTGCTGCTTGTCCTGCTTTTGTCGCCGGGCGTTGCGGCCCAAGAACTCGATGAGCAACCCGCTAAGCAGGTGCACTGGGCCACCGCTGCTTTTTTCGGCACGGGTTGGTACCGGGTTGCCGACAATCGCTCGAGTTACATTTTCCGGATTCCGCCGCGCCAGACGCTTTCAAAAGCAGGCTGGGACGAGCAGGGCGAGCGTCGGCTGGGCTGGGAGATCCTGTACCCGTTGGCCCTGGGCCTGCACAAGCTCGACGACTTGCCCGATTTCATCGAATTGGACAACTACAGCACCATCACCTTTACACCCGGTGTCGCCGTTGAGGTGCCGATCAACGAGCGCTGGCATCTTCGGCCCTATCTTCATCTGGGCGTGGGCTACGAGTCGACGAAGGACGAATGGGCGCGCATATTCTACGGGGGCGTCAACAGCCGCCTGCGAATGAGTGAGGATGAAGACACCGCCTGGAGCCTGCTCGGCGCGCTGTATTATGCGGGTTACAAGCCTTCGTTCAAGAGCCGCGGGCGTTACGGTTCGATCATGTTCGGCGCCGAAACCAACCGCCGTCTGGACGGTTTCGAGCTGTTTGGCGAGACCACCTGGCTCAATGCGCACCTGACCTACGATTACTTCTTCGACAACATTAATTTTAACGTCTCACCCACCGAACAGGTCTCGATTCGGGATACCTGGGAGCTGGGTGTCTCGCTTGGATACGGCGGGCAAAAAGTGAAGATCGGCTGGTTTTCCTTCGAACACCTCGGGCTCTCCTATAAATGGAGCTCAAATGGGAAGTATCAGGCCATCAGTTTCAATCTGCGCTCTCCGTTTACCCGCTGATTTGCGCCGCCAGACCGTCATTCTGCTTCTCGTTTCGCTCTGGGCGAGCACCGCGTCGCCCCCGCTGCAGGCGATGACGTGTGACGCGCCGGGCATCATCACGCCGCCGCAGCTTATCGTCGGCACGCTGAACGTCGCCCACGGCCGCAAGGAGGCACGCAACCAGGTGTTCTTGGAGGTCGAAGAGGTCAGGCAAAACCTGCTGGACCTGTCCGAATCCCTGGACCGTGCAGGTGCGGACATGATGGCCCTGCAGGAAGTCGATGCGCCGTCCTGGTGGAGCGGCGACTTCGACCACGTCGAGTTCCTCGCGGCGCATTCCAGTTACCCGTGCTTTCTGCACGGCGTGCATGCCTCGACGCGCCTGTACGACTTCGGAACCGCGTTGCTTTCACCGCATCCATTGCAGGGGGGGTTCGTCCACAGCTTCCCGCCCTCCTGGCCGACCACCGCCAAGGGAATGACCGTGGCAGCCCTCGACTGGAACCCGGACAATCGCCTTGCTGAGCCGTTGCGCGTGAAGTTTGTATCCGTGCACCTGGATTTTTCGCGCCACTCGGTGCGACGCGCTCAGATCGATGAAATGGTCCGCGTGCTGGGTAAATTGGAGGGGCCGCTGGTCGTGATGGGCGATTTCAATACGGACTGGAAAACAGACGGGTCCTCGCTTCGTGTGCTTGCGGACCGGCTGGGACTCGCGGCCTACGCCCCCCACGCCGAAGGACTGGCGACGTACGGTGACGATGGTGCGCGGCTCGACTGGATCCTCGTCTCCCCAGGACTTCGTTTTGAACACTATGCCGTGTACCCTGACGTGGTATCGGACCACTACGCGGTGGTGGCCGCATTGACATGGAACCCAGAGAGATAAACCGTTTCAATCGCATACACTGGCTGGCCTGGATACTGGCAGCAGGCTGCCTGGCCTCCTGCGCCACCACTCCTCCGGCACCGTCTTGCCCGGCCGGCACACAGGAACTCCCGGGCTGTCCGCCGATTGGCGCCATCGAAGACGCCGAGCTCAACGAACTCTACGACGACCGAACCTGGCTCGCACCCGCTGAACTGGATGTCGACCTGGTGGAACTCGGGAAAAACGCCCAGATCCCGGTCCAGTTCGCCCGCGTCAAGTTCCTCGGTCCTTCGCAGGAGTCCGCCCTGGATTCCCTGGCCGCGAAGTTGTGGATGATCGAGAACGCTGAGCACACGATCGATTTTTCCTACTACATTTTCAAGACCGACCTGGTCGGTTACGCCATGGTTGGTGCGCTATGCAAGGCCGTGCAACGGGGGGTGGATATCCGCGTGACGGTGGATGCCGCTGGTTCCATCAGCGGACTGACCCAACCCACGCTTCGAGCCCTGGAAACCTGCGCGGACGACGCAGGGTTCATGCGCAATGCCGATGGTCAGTTGACGACGAAGAAGGCGCGGGTACAGGTTGTGGTGTTCAACGCGATTACGCGGTTGGGCAACATCAACCGTCGCTCGCACGACAAGCTGCTGGTCAAAGACGGCCACTTCGAAGAGAAATCGGCGGTCATGACCGGTGGTCGGAACATCTCGACCGATTATTACGCGATTGACAAAGAGGGCCGGCTCGACCCGAACGCCTATCGTGATGCCGAGTTGCTGATCCGTTCGCCGACGGGTGTGGCAGAAGAAGACATCACGGTGGGGGAATTGAGCGAAGCTTACGCGACGGTTCTGTTTTTGATGGATAACAACAAGCGGATTCGACCTCGTTCGCAGAGCACGAATCGCTACGAGCGGGAGCGGCTCAAAGCCCAATCGTCGCTTCGTGAGCTGAAAGCGTCCGAAACCCTTGGCCCGCACTGGCTCAAGATGGATGCGTTCATGACGACCGGATTCTTCGACTCGAAGGTGCGCCTGGCCCACGAGCTCGGCAACCTGACCGACCGGAAAGTCGTCAGCGAGGCCATGGAAAACGAAGCGCGCAACCCGAATTCCATCATGAGCCTGCTGGGCCGCCTGGGCGACGAAGATCCGGACATTCGCTCGGTGCGTATTGTATCGCCCTATATTTTTCTCGCGCGGTTCACCGACAAGCAGGACAACGTCATCCTCGATGAGGCTGCGGAGTTCAGGACCTGGCTCGACGAGCACCCCGAAGCCCGCCTCGAGATCGTGACGAATTCTGTTTTGACCTCTGATAATTTCTCTGCCCAGTCGATCATCGATATGGAGACGGCGCCGCGCCTGCTGTTGCCACCGGCCATGCGCGAACAGTGGCTAAAGTTGAAAAGCGCGAATGAGATGGAGTCCGAACTGGTCAACGATGGGGCCTGGGCCGAGATCATCAACGACCCCAGGGTAAGGGTGTACGAGACGGGTCGCCTGGATTCGATCGCGCTGGGCCAGGGGGACAAACACTACGGCAAGCTGCATGCGAAGTTTTTACTCACTGGTGACGTCGGCTTCGTCGGCACGACCAATTTCGACTACCGCTCGCGCCTCTACAACAACGAGATGGGATTTTTCTTCCACGATGACGAGCTGGCTGCCGAAATCCACAGAAGTTTTGACGACCTGGTCGCTTCCTCTTACCTGTGGGGCTCTCCAGAGTGGTTCGAACTGCGCAAGGCCGTGATGGACAACGGGGGCATCAAGGGGAGTTCGACGCGCAAGCAGCGCGGCCTTTACCGGTTTTTCAACCACACAGGCGTCATTTGGTTACTTTGACCCGTATTCCCGGCGTCTGCCTGCCGCGTCTCCCGCGCGGCACGCCATTTCATCTACTATGTCCCGAACGCGGCGTGTTTCGCCTGACGAGGACGTGGGAAGCGATATGAACGGACGGGCCGGTTTGGCGCTACTGGTGGCAACGTTGCTGCTGTTTTCAGCGAGTGGTTGCCGGCAGGAAACAGGCGATCAAGCAAAGGCAGCGGACGGTCTTGCGTTTTCCATTCGCTACGATGCATCGCTTACCGAACAGCCCCAGGATGGCCGTTTGCTGTTGATGCTCTCCACGCATGCGGACGACGAGCCGCGTTTCCTGGTGGGCATTTCGCCCGACACACAACTGATCTTTGGACGCAACGTCGAGAACTGGGCCGGCGATGAAGCGATGACGGTCGACGAGACCGCGCCGGGGTTTCCACTGGTGGACCTGACGAAGGTGCCCGCCGGCACGTATTACGCGCAGGCCCTGCTGAACCGGTACACGGATTTTCGCCTGGCCAGCGGCCAGGTCGTGAGCCTGCCGCCGGACCGCGGAGAGGGTCAGAAGTGGAACCGCAAACCGGGTAACTTTTACTCCAGCCCCGTCGAGGTGACCCTCGGCGAGACCGGAAAAGGCCACTTCGAACTGGTCATGGACCAAAAGATTCCTGATATTGTTCCGCCTGCGGACACCGAGTTTGTCAAGCACGTTCGCCTTCGCAGCGAACGGCTGTCGGCGTTCTGGGGCGAAGACGTTTTCCTGGGCGCTCACGTGCTGTTGCCGGCCGGTTTTTCGAAACACCCCGAAGCGCGTTATCCGTTGATGGTCTTCCACGGCCACTTTCCCGCCGATTTTGGCGATTTTCGCACCGAGCCGCCGGATCCCGACCTGCAACCGGACTACAGCGAACGATTTGGGGTTGAAGGCTACAACCGCATCCGCCAGCAGGAAGCCTGGAAGTTCTATCAGCAGTGGATCGGTGAAGAATTCCCCCGCTTCCTAATCATCGAAATCCAGCACCCGACGCCCTACTACGACGATTCGTATGCGGTCAATTCCGCCAACCAGGGACCCTACGGCGACGCCATCAATTACGAGCTGATCCCGTTCATCGAGGAGCAGTTCCGAGGTATCGGAGAAGGTTGGGCGCGTTTCACCTACGGAGGATCGACCGGTGGCTGGGAGGCGATGGCCACCCAGGTGTTCTACCCGGACGAGTTCAACGGCGCCTTCATCGCCTGTCCCGACCCGATCGACTTCCGGGCCTATGTCACCACCAATATCTACGAAGACGACAACGCCTATTATTACGACAGCGAATTTCGCGATCTGCCCCGGCCCGGCCATCGTGACACCCTGGGCCACGTGTTCGCCATGCAGTACGATTACAATCGCTTCGAGGCGGTGCTGGGCGACAAGAGCCGCTCGGGGCAGCAGTACGATATCTGGGAGGCGACCTATTCGCCGATGGGTGCGGACGGTTACCCGGCCCGCCTTTGGGACAAGGAGACCGGTGAGATCGATCATGACGTGGCGGCGCATTGGAAAGAGCACTACGATTTGCGCCACATCCTCGAGCGCGACTGGGCCACGCTGGGCCCGAAGCTCGAGGGTAAGCTGCACATCTACGTTGGCGACATGGACAACTACTATCTGAACAATGCCGTGTACCTCACCGAGCAGTTTTTGGAGCAGACCCGCGATCCGCATTACGCCGGCGAGGTCGATTACGGCGACCGCGCCGAGCACTGCTGGAACGGCGACCACGACAACCCGAACCACATCTCGCGCCTGCGCTACAACACGTTGTACCTGCCGAAAATCCTCGAGCGCATTGAAAAAACCGCGCCCGAAGGGGCCGACCTGGCAAGCTGGCGTTATTGAAAAGGGGGTGTGATTGAATCGCGTCAAGGTAAACCATGAACGAGTGATCCGGACGGCGAGGGACCTGCTGGCGCAGGTAACCCGCTCGTTCCGGCTGCCCGAATGGCTGCCTGAGCTAAAGGACAAGCAGGTGCTGCGGGCCGACGCCATCGCCGGGCTGACGGTGGCCTTGATCCTGATCCCGCAATCCATGGCCTACGCCCAACTGGCCGGTTTGCCGCCATACTACGGCCTTTACGCGTCTCTGCTGCCGACCATGCTCGCGGCGTTTTTCGGCTCTTCGCGTCAACTGGCAACCGGCCCCGTGGCGATGGTATCGCTGATGACTGCTGCGGCGCTCGAACCGCTGGCGACCGCGGGCGGTGAGGCCTTCGTGGGCTATGCACTGCTGCTGTCGTTCATGGTCGGGCTGTTTCAGCTGGCGATGGGTATTTTCCGTCTTGGCGTTCTGCTGAACTTTCTGTCCCACCCGGTGATTTCCGGCTTCGTCAATGCCGCTGCGATCATCATCGCCACGTCCCAAATGGGTAAAATATTCGGCGTCGAGGCCGACAAGGGGAATTACCACTTCGAGTACATCACCAACGTCGTACAGGCCGCGATGCACGACACGCATTGGCCGACCTTTGCGATGGCCGCGCTTGCTTTCGGCATCATGCTTATCGTGCGTCGGCACAATCCGAAACTTCCCGCGGTGCTGTTCGCCGTGATCATCACCACGCTGCTGGCCTGGCTGACGGGGTACGAGCGCCACGCCACCGTGCCGCTGGGCCAGGTGGGTACGCAGAGCGTGCGCTCGGCCCTGATGCTAGACACCTTGCAGCGCAAGCACCTGACCAACCTCTCCGACCGCTACCTGGAGGTCCAACAGGATTTTCGCGCCAAGGCGGAGGGCGTCGAGACCGAGGACGAGGCGCTGCTCATCCATCGCCAGGACCTCGAACAAATCGAGTTCATGCTCGATCAGAAAAAGGAGCAGACCGAGTCCCATCACGAGAACCTGTTCGAGACGATGCTGTACGCGGTTGGGGAAGGCGAGCAGCGCATGTTTTACACCGCGGAGGACGTGGTTGAACATCTGCCCGAAGACCGCAAGGATGAACCCGGGCAGGCCTGGACGATCAAGCGATATCTGAACAACGAGGTCACCCTGGAAACCGGCGGCAAGGTGATCGGGGACGTGCCGGGCGGACTGCCCGGTTTTCGGCTGCCGTCGTTTGAATGGAGCGCCATGGTGCACCTGATCGGCGCGATGCTCACGATCTCGCTGATCGGTTTCATGGAGGCCATCTCGGTGGCCAAGGCGATGGCGGCAAAGACGAGACAGAACCTGAGCGCAGACCGCGAGCTGATCGGCCAGGGCATGGCCAACCTGACGGGCTCCCTGTTCCAGTCTTATCCGGTTTCGGGCTCCTTCTCCCGGTCAGCCGTCAACTTCAACGCGGGTGCGGTGACCGGCTTCTCCTCGGTGGTCACGGTGGTCGTTGTCGCGGTGGTGCTGCTGTTCCTGACGCCGCTACTCTATTACCTGCCCCAGGCGACACTCGCTGCCGTGATCATCAAGGCCGTCTCCGGGTTGATCCGGCTGTCGCCGATGGTTCATGCATGGCGGGCGAACCGACACGACGGCATCGTCGCCTTCGTGACCTTTTTCTTCACCCTCACCCTGGCCCCCGACCTCGAACTGGGTATCCTGCTGGGCATGGTGCT
Organism: Lysobacterales bacterium; assembly: GCA_013042915.1. Taxonomy (GTDB): domain Bacteria; phylum Pseudomonadota; class Gammaproteobacteria; order Xanthomonadales; family SZUA-36; genus JABDPF01. The sequence goes on along the minus strand of JABDPF010000042.1, from coordinate 13,037 downwards.
GTCGCTGGTCCTGCTTTTGTTTCGCATCATGAAGCCGCGCGTGGTCTTTCCCAAACTACAGGAGGCCCTGCTTCCCGAGGAGGCCGTTGCCGATGGCGTAATGGAGGACGGCCGTATCGTGCGCATGCGTTTCGAGGGGCCGTTGGTGTTCGCCAACGTGGCGTATTTCGAAGAGCAACTGCAGAACCTGCTGGCCACTTCACCCAACCTGAAGGTGTTGATCATCGATGCCGTGTCGATCAACGAAATCGATGCGTCGGGTGAACTGATGCTGCGCGATTACTATCGCCGGCTGACCGAATCGGGCATCCACGTGCTGTTTACCCGCGTTCGCATGCCGATCCAGGAAATGTTCGAACTTTCGCACATGTACCGCGATGTGGGCCGCGAGTTCTTCCATCGCAATCCGGTCGGCGTCTACCGGCACGCCTGGCAGCTGATCGTGGAAGGTGCGGACGAGCCGGAAGAGCAGGTGCGCATGACGGGTCCGGACGAGCCGACTTACCAGTGAGCCCGCCGGCGGACCACGCCGACAGCCTGTTCGAAAATACCCGTGAGCGATCAAAGGTTGCCGATGAGTTGGTCTTTTGTCTTCACTTGTTCGTGATGGTGATGCACCAGGGCAGCGATCAGCGCAACCAATCCGAGGACCGCAAAGGCGTAATGCCCGAACAAGGTATGCAAGCACCAGCTTGCGGCAAAAACGCCCACGCAGAGAATCTCCAGCACCAGCATCGCCAGCATCGTCATCAGGAGCCAACCGGAAAATTTCGTCACCAAGTCATTCATTTTTCTGGTTCCCGCATTACGGGTGAGCACTTCTCATCCATTCCCATGATAGGCCTGCCCGGCTTAGAGCAGGGTTAACGCCATGCACTCCCCACAATCCAAGCGCGCGTCTGATTATGACCTTGAGCCGGGGCAAGACGCTGGCACGATCGTTATACTGGCGCGTCGAGAGCGTGATGCGCTGGAGCTATATATGAAACGACTCGTGCTACCCGTGACTGCCTATCAGCAGAACTGCACCTTCGTGTTGTGCGAGGAAACCGGCAGGGCCGCCATCATCGACCCCGGTGGAGAAGTGGGAAAATTGCTGGCCGTTGTCGAAAAACACCAACTCGATGTCGAAAAGATCCTGCTCACACACGGCCACCTGGACCACGTCGGTGGTGCGGCCGAGCTTCGCAACACGCTGGGCGCGCCGATTATCGGCCCGCACTCGGGTGATGCCTTCTGGTTGCAGCAACTCCCCCAGCAGGGGCAGATGCTGGGCGGGCCCGTGCTCGAAGCCTTCGAGCCGGACCAGTGGTTGGCGGACGGCGATGCCGTGCGCGTGGGCGCAATGACCTTCAAAGTGCTGCATTGCCCCGGTCACACCCCCGGCCACGTGGTGTTTTACAACCGCGCCTCGAACTGGGCCCAGGTCGGTGATGTCTTGTTCGCCGGTTCGATCGGCCGCACGGATTTTCCCGGGGGTGATCAGAACCAGCTGCTGCAATCGATCCGAGGCAAACTCTTTCCGCTGGGCGACGAAGTCCGATTCGTGCCGGGCCACGGACCGGGTTCCACCTTCGGTGAGGAACGGCGCAGTAACCCCTTCGTGGCGGACCGGCGTTACGGTTGAGGCGGCGCGGGAGCGGGTTGCTTACCCGGTCGAGAAACCCTCCGGGCAGTCGCCGCGGAACGGCCCGCTGCGCACGGCGCTGACCCGCGCGAGGGGCGGCCCTTCGCGTAACCAGGACGCGAGGGTATCGAGCGCTTCCGGCGAGCCACAGGCAAGCACTTCGACACTGCCGTCCGGTCGATTGAGCGCGTAACCGTCGATACCCAGCCGTTCAGCCTGCCGGCGCGTCGATTCGCGGAACCAGACCCCCTGGACGCGTCCCTCGATACGGAAAATATGGCAGTGTGCGATGGCCATGGGACCAGAGTTTAGCACCCGCCTGAAACAGGCCAGGTAGTCGGGGCATTGACAATACAAAAAAGCAGGCCAAAAACTCCGGCTCAAGACGCTGCCTACAAACATCTACTGTCAGAAGGTTATGTTCCGTTCAGGCATCTCTCCAGTCGAGAGAGGGCGGAACCTTTAACGATTCGCGCATAACATGGGTGTGCCGTCACTCGAACTTTCCGTCACAAAAAAAACCGGACAGGATTGCTCCTGTCCGGCTTGTGCGATCGATAGGTTTTAATCTACCAATCAGCCTCTCGGCGGCTTGTTTGGATTGGGCTTTTTAGACCCGCCACCCCCGCTTTTACCTGCTTTGTGCGGCACCACGATGTTGCCACAGACAATCGGTTCGTCCTGGCCATCGGCAGCCTCGTCGGCACCGGCAGGCTCCGATCCGTTGAGCTGCAGCACGACAACTTCGTCTTTGTCCCGGACCTCGATCCAGAACTCGTCGACCGGATCCTGGTTGCAGCCCTGCTGACCATGGTCTTCCACGTACAGCAGGAAGGCGTGGTTGCCCTCGCCTTCAAGGCCTAGCTCACGGAATACTGACTTGCCGGCCGCTGCCGCCCAGCCGTAGGCGCCGTCGGCATCTTCTCCTTCACCCAGCGACATTCCTTCGATCGCATTGCTCTTGACCCGGAAGCTGCCGGCATCCAGACAGTTCTCATCCACCGTGTGACGAATAACCAGCACGCTGCCTTTGGCGGTCCTCTTTTTCTTGTTGTACTTCAAGTTGAAGCCGAAGTTGGTCTTGTCGCCGGGATATCCTTCCGCACCACATGCGGTGAGCGTCTCGTCGTCCGTGCCCGGCCAGTAGAACCAGCCGCCACCGGTGGTGAAGCCAAGACTCGGATCAAACACCGTGAACACGTCGTCATCGGAACCCGCGTAATAGCGCATGGTTTCAGTGGCGCCATCCACCGCTGCAACCACCTCATAGGTGTTGACCGGCACACCGTCAAAGTTGCACTGGAAGTAAGCCTGCTGTTCGTAACCCTCACCGGGGTATACCGGCAACGGTGTGAGGAAATCACAACTGTCGGCATCCACCGGGCCTCCCGGGCCGACCGGGATCAGGGTCATGAAGGGTTTCATCTCATTGAGGTCACCGAAGTCGGCGGAGGAACCATGCGAGAAGTCCGGATCATCGGTCTCATAAGCGGTAAAGAACAACGAGAACGGACCGCTGTCACCACCGGGGGCCTCGACTTCGGCCGACACATCGTTGTCTCCATCCAGCATTACATCGGCGTCTTCCGGTTCGATGGTCAGTTCGTGGAGGCCGGAAATACCTTCTCCAGCGCCGTCGGATGGCGTAAACAGGATGTCGTGCACGTTGTCGCCCGGGCTCAGCACCTGGCCTGAATAAGTCCACGTGCAGACACTGCCGTTTTCATCAGGGTTGGGGCTCAACGTATTGTCAACTACACAGGCTGGCGTGGTTGCGGTCAGGTTCAGGGACGAGGCCGAAGCAGCCGGTTCGCCTGATTCCACCAACCCGGTTGAGGCATCATCGACATCGGTTACCTCGACCGTCACCGTGGCGATGTTATCGCTGTAGTCTACAGTCTGTGCAATGGGGGCGACGGACGTCACCTCGGCGGGGTCGTTGACACAGTCCACCGTGATCGACACCGTGGCGACATTGGAGTCCGCCATGCCGTCGTTGGCCTTGTAGCTGAAGCTGTCTTCGCCGCAGTAATTCTCGATGGGGTCATAGGTGAATGAGCCGTCATCGGACAGGTCCAGCGTACCGTTGGACGTCGTCGTGACTGCCACGGCGGTCAATGGGTCATTATCCGGATCGGTGTCGCCGTCGAGCACACCCGGCGCCGGTACGGTCAGCAGGCTGTCCTCTGTCGCATCAAAGCGGTCATCCTCGGCGATGGGTAAAAAGTTACCGAGCACCAGTGTCACTGAGGCAAAGCGGCCATTGACTTCATTGATGCCATCCACGACCACGGCTCTGTGGGTAAAGGTTGCCGAATCACCTCTGGCAAACCCATTAGCCGTCAACAGTGACCGCACGGCACCCAGGGTGAGCTCGACTTGCGTCGTTTCGAGTCCCGGGACGGACAAAAGTTGGGTCCCACCCGAGAACAACTGCCAGGTGTAGAGCAGACTGTCGTTTTCCGGATCAATGGAGGCAGTCCAGGAGGGTACGAATGGGTCGCTCGCCTGCCCCTCGATGTTGACGGTTGATCCATCAGGTGGCGTGAGGATGACCGGCGGGCTGGGTTGAAAGTTTCTGAGGCTCAGTGTCACTGAAGAAAAGGGGCCCTCCACGGAATTGACGCCATCCGTGACCAAGGCTCTGTGGCTAAAGGTCGCAGATTCACCTATTTCAAACCCATTAGCAGTCAACAGTGACCGCACGGTCCCCATAGTGAGCTCGACTTGCGCCGTTTGGAGTCCCGGAACAGACAAAAGTTGGACACCATTCAAATACAACTGCCAGGTGTAGAACAGACTGTCGTTTTCCGGATCAATGGAGGCAGTCCAAGAGGGTACGAATGGATCGCTGGCCATGCCTCCAATAATGATGAGTGATCCATCAGCTGGAAAATTGATGACCGGCGGGCTGGGCGGGCCGTTGAGATCATTGGCATTGATGTTCACGGTCGCGGAGGCGTTGCCCAGAGATGCCCCACCTGTTGGACTGGCAAGGTCCACGGTAAAGGCCTCTGAAACCTCCGGGTCGTTGTCGTCGATAATGGTGACGTTGATCGACTTGCTGGTCGTGTCGCCATCAGCAAAAGTGACGATGGTGGACAGAATCCGGGTGTAGTCCGATCCGGCTTCGGCTGTGCCATCGGTCGTTACATACGTGGCGCTGACCTCGCCGAAGCTCCCACCGGTTCGGGTCACCGTCACGGTAGCGGTTCCGGCATCTTCATCGACGAACACCGAGGCCGGATCGAACTGGATCTGGCCGGAGGCGGGATTGCATACGCTGGGGATCGGGGGTGTGCCGTCCACAGCCGGAGTGCATGAGAAGCCGGGTTCAACCTGGCAACTTGAAGAACAACCATCCCCTGCTGCTGAATTGCCATCGTCGCATTGCTCGCCGATATCGGGAATGCTGTCACCGCAAACAGCCGCGGTGGCAGGCATGGCATAAAAAAGACACAGACTCACTGCTCCCAGGACCCCAAATCCTCTCAGGGTTCTTCTCATTTTTTGTGACATGATGTGTTTCCTTTTTTGATTAAATTGCCTTATGGAATTGACTGACTTCTGTTGATTGAACGCCTGCGACTATACATGACGGTATTCCGCCGCCTCTCTAAGCGCCCTATCCGCGAGTCGAGACGTTACGGGCCATGCCAAAGTTTCGTTTTATAACCCTATGAATAATATCAAGAAAACTTTTGGTCTCGGTGTTTTCCAACTTTTTAGGAGTTTTACAGTCTTGAAATGCGGCGCCAAAGAGGTTGTCTTCAATGGCTATGGCCTCCGTCCATTCAGCAAAAATGGGTTGATGCTATTCACCTCTGGAAAACGCATCCGGACCTTTTTCTATATCTAAATCGAACGATTCAACAGGCAGGGTGGCCAAACCCGGTTACTGCATGGCAGAACTGGATTGCTGCTGATGACTGATTCATACTCCCGACTCTTATGAACGCGTCCCATACCCAATGAAACTCCTGGCCGAATTGAAGCGGCGGAACGTTTTTCGTGTCGCAGCCGCATACCTGGTCTCGTCGTGGTTGATCGTCCAGGTCGTGGAGACCATTTTCCCGGCGTTCGGCTTCGGCGACGCGGCGATCCGGGCCGTCGTGATCACGCTGGGCATCGGCCTGTTGCCGGCGTTGGCTCTCTCCTGGGCGTTCGAGCTGACGCCGGAAGGTCTCAAGCCCGACAAAGAAGTTGACCGGTCAAAATCCATTTCGACGCGCACGGGCAAATGGCTCGACAGGGCGATCGTCACGGTGCTGGCTCTCGCCCTTGGCTACTTTGCCTTCGACAAGTTCGTGGTCGACCCGGCCCGCGACGCGAGGCAACTGGAGGCGGCACGCCAGGAGGCGCGCGAGGAAGCGATCATTGCCGATGTCGGCGATCGTTCGATCGCCGTACTGCCCTTTGCCGACATGTCGCCGGACAGCGATCAAGCCTATTTCTCCGAGGGCATCGCGGAGGAACTGCTCAACCTGCTCGCGATGATTCCGGAAGTTCGGGTGACGTCCCGCTCATCGGCTTTTTCCATCAAGGAAAAGGCTTTGAGCATGCCCGAGATCGCAGAGCAACTGAGGGTGGCTTACGTGCTCGACGGCTCGGTCCGCAAAGCCGGTGAACAGGTCCGTATCAGCGCCCAGCTCATCGATGCACATTCCGATACCCAGCTCTGGTCGCGAAACTTCGACCGGACGCTGCAAAACATTTTCCAGATCCAGGACGAGATCGCGGGCAATGTCGTGGACCAGATCAAGGGCACCCTGAATATCGCCGTACCCGACCAGCGAAAAACCGATCCGCGGGCTTACGCGCTTTTCCTGGAGGCGCGTGAGCTGCGCAGGCAGGGGACCGCGGCGGGGTATGACAGGGCGATTGAACTCTACCAGCGCGTGCTGGACATCGACCCGGGTTATTCGCCGGCCTTGGATGAAATGGCCTCGGTCTACCAGAGCCAGGCCGTCACCGGTTTGCGCGACTCTGCCGAGGGTTTTCGCTTGTCCCGAGAGGCCGCACTCGCTGCGATCGAGGTTGACCCTTCCTATGCGCCGGCCTACAGCACGCTCGCTTTCCTGGCGCAGTACCATGAGCCCGATCTCACCGTGGCAACCGATTATCTGCAGCAGGCACTGCAGCTGACGCCGAACGACGCTGCGCTTGTCGGTAGCGCCGGCATGCTCCTGCAGTCCATCGGGCGCCTGGAGGAAGGTGTCCAGCCCATCGAATACGCGGTTGCGCGAGACCCGCTTTCGGCCGCCTGGAATTACACGCTTGGGATCGCCTACATGGCCGTCGCCCGCCATGAAGATGCGGTGCGAATGTTTGAAAAGACGCTTAGCCTCAGCCCGGAGTTTTCGCTTGCCCACTATCAGCTGGGGTCTGCGCTACTGCTTGCTGGCCGTCCTGGCCGGGCGACCGACGTGCTGCAAGAGGAACCGCGCGAGGCCTGGCGACTGGCCGGCCTGACGATGGCGCTGTTCGAACAGAAACGTCAGGACCCGGACGCTGCGGAAGCGAACGAGGCCTCTGACAAAGTGCTCGCCGAGTTGGAAGAGAAGTACGCCGGCAATATGACTTACAACCTCGGTTACGTCTACGCCCATCGCGGCGACGCGGACAGCGCGTTCCAGTGGCTTGAGCGGGCCGTTCAGGTGGGGGATACGGGGCTTGGCGAAATACTGGTCCAACCTATGTTCGAAAATCTCCATGACGATCCGAGATGGATCCCGTTCCTGCGCAAGCTCGGTCGGGCGCCGGAGCAATTGGCAGGCATCCAGCTCAGCGCCGTTATTCCCGAGTAGAGACTGAGCCCCGGAAGTGCGGTGGCTGACGGGTCGGGCCTCTGGACGTGTCTCAAGAAACCCGTGATAGCACAAAGTGATCCCAGCAACGGCGCCAAGGTCACTTGGAAATTCTGGCAAGCTTCGGAAGCACTCCCCAGTATCGTAATGCGTTGCATCTGCCAGCTGGATTGCTGCTTGGGTGGACGTGGAAGCGGCCGCGATGGATTCACCGTCTGAGCCGTGCAGCTCAAAGCAGGATACGCAGGTTGGCTTCCTTGACGCCCAGTTGCGCGCGCAGGTAGTTGAGTTCGCGTATCCGGCGCTGTGCATCGGGCAATACGCCTTCGATCACCCGGGTTTTGTCACCATCCATTTTTATCTTGGCCGTATTCATTCCACAAAAAGCGTAGATCACGTTGCGTTGGTTTCCGTCGGCCTGATAAATGCAGTCCGGTGCCTGGCCGGTGAACAGGTTTCCCTGGCCGGGCCGGTGGCAGGCTTGGGCGGTAAGATAATGGTCCAGGCTGTAGGGCAGGTCGGTCATTTGTGCCGGGGTTGATTGCGCGCCCGTCAAGGAATGCTGTCCACCCATCACCACAAGTGGCAGTCGCGCTCCCGCCGCTGCCCCGAAGGCCGCTGTTTCCTCCGGGCTGATCGGCGTGAGTGATCGCTGATCGCTGGTAATCATCAGCAGGCCGTTACGAAAGTAATCGAGGTCTTCGAGATCAGCGACAAAATCGGCCAGTGCGCGGTCTGTAAACCGAAAAGCCGCTGCTTCGCTCGCCTGCCCCGATACCGGGTCGATGAATGGCGGATGCGTGGTGACGGTTTCGACAAACGCGACAACCGGGCGCGAGCCGGGACGCTCGTTCTTGAGCCAATTGATCGTCCGTTGAAACAGCAGGTCATCGCTGACAGCTCCGAAGCCGAAGCGCTCGGCGCCGGTATAGTCACTTTGTTCGCTGCCCTCGATATGATCAAAGCCCAGGGTTTTCAACCAGTCGCCCTTGCCCAGAAAGTCCAGGTCACCGGAGGTCAAGAAGGCACTGAAGTAACCATCTTCGGCCAATCGCTTGGGCAAGGATGTTGCGTTGCCCTCGTAACCCTCAAACACTTGAATGCTGCTGTAGCGGTTTACGGCCGGCACCGGCAGCTGTCCGGTCAGCAGTGCGATCAAGCCATGGTCGGTCGTAAATCCATTAGCGTAAAACCGATCCCACCAGCTATTTTGTCTGGCTGCGGCATCCAGCAAGGGCACCACGTTCATCGGGCCGGGCAGCAGCAGCTCGGAGTGATAGGCGGAAAGCGATTCAACGGCAACGATAATGACGTCCCCGCCGATGTCCTGACCCGTTGTGCAAATTTTCTTTGTCAGCGAGGGCGGCGGATGGCTGATCAATTCTTCAAGATATTGTGGAGAGAACTCACGATTGACGCCGCCTGGCCAATTGGCCTCCAACAGGTTCAGGTAGGTCCAGGGCAGGGGGTGTGATGTCCTGTCGGGCAGGCTGTACAGTAGCAAAGACAGGCCTGCCATCAACAAAAGCCCGGTGCGGGCCTGCCAGGAAACGAGAAGCCTTCTGGTCAGCACCGATGTGAACCACGGTAATGCGATGATGACGGTGAACAGCAGTGGAATCCAAAGCCATCCCAGGAGCTCATGCATGTAGTCGACAAAGAATTGCGGTTGTTGGCCGAACTTCAGCACGTCCGCAAGGTAGAGACGCAGACCAAACTGCTGAAGGGTGAAAATGTCCGCCAGCAATACCAGGATCAGAGACCACAATACGCTGATAAAAAGAATTCGAATGGCGCGTATCTGTGTGCTGGCCAGTGTCAGCAACAGCCAAACCAGCACCCACAACCCGGACTCGTGCTGGATCAGTGTGCTTGCCTGGCAGGAGAAGCATTCATCTGCGCCTTGCACCGATTGACGAACGAGGTGCAAACGCGCGAAGGCGAGTGCCACCAACGTTGCCTGGGTCAGGAGAATGAACAGCCAGGCACGGTGAGTTGTTGCTACGCGTTTTCTTGTCATGTGTTACCCGTGGTTTCGTAACGCCATTGGCCAAGCATGAGGAACATTAACCACGTTTTGGGAAATTCTGCCAGACCCGGCCGCACATGAATATGAAATGCGGGACAACAAGAGGCCGGATACACTCGAGAAAAGTGTATCCGGCCCCATTCTTGATGATGAGCGTTTACGGTCTTTCGATGATCGTCGCGACCCCCTGGCCAATGCCGATGCACATGGTGGCCAGGCCCAGCTTGCATTCCCTTCTTTTCATTTCATGAACAAGGGTGGCCACGATCCGTGCGCCCGAGCATCCAAGCGGATGGCCCAATGCGATTGCACCGCCGTTCGGGTTGACGATTTCGTCTGCTTTTTCCAGCAGGCCCAGGTCTTTCAATACGGGAAGTGACTGGGCGGCGAAGGCTTCATTGAGTTCCCACAGGTCGATGTCTGCTATTTCCAGGCCGGCCCGTTTGAGGGCCTTCTTGGTCGCCGGAACGGGTCCGTAACCCATGATCGAAGGATCACAGCCCGCCGCGGCCATGGATTTCACGACGCCCATGATCTCCAGACCCAGCTCATTCGCTTTTTCCTCGCTCACGACGAGCAGGCAGCTGGCCCCGTCACTCAACGCAGAGGAATTTCCTGCCGTGACGGTCCCACCGCGCGGGTTGAACACCGGCCGGAGCTTGCCGAGGTCTTCAAGGTTGGCGTCTTCCCTGGCGACTTCATCGTCCTTGACCATGAACGGCACGCCGTCGGCATCATGACCCTGGATCGGAATGATTTCCTTTTCGAGCTTTCCGGATTTTGTCGCTGCAATGGCTTTTTGATGAGACCGAAGAGCGAACTTATCCTGGTCTTCGCGAGATATGCCATGCGTGACCCCCAGCAGCTCTGCTGTAAGCCCCATGGCGCCTGACGCTTTAGCCGCGACCTTCGAATAGCCCGGATTGAAATCCACGCCGTGGGTCATCGGGACATGCCCCATGTGCTCAACGCCCCCAACGAGGTAAATCTCGCCCTGGCCGGACATGATTCCCTGGGCCGCCATGTGGAGCGCGGTCATCGAGCTTCCGCACAGGCGGTTTACGGTTTGCGCGGGAACCTCTTTGGGTATCCTGGTTAAAACCGCCGCATTCCTGGCGATGTTGAAGCCCTGTTCCAGGGTTTGCTGAACACACCCCCAAATCACATCGTCGATTTCGGCCGGATTGACGGCCGGATTTCTCTCCAGGATGCCGTCCATCAGCCTCGCTGAGAGCTCTTCTGCCCGTACGTTCCTGAAAGACCCGTTTTTCGATCTTCCCATGGCCGATCTAACGGCATCTACGATTACTGCCTTGTTCATATCGGTTCCTCAGTTCTTGTAATACGTCTTGCCGTTGGCGGCCAGTTCTCTGAAAGCATCGGTGGGCGCGTACATCTTGCCGAGACCGATGTACTTCTCCGACTTCTCGACGATGTTTTTCAGCCCGACAGAGTCGGCATACTTCAATGCGCCTGCCCGGAACGGCGGGAATCCAATCCCCAGCAGCAGACCCATGTCCACTTCCTGGGGCGTGTTCACGATTTTTTCTTCCAGGCATCTGGCGCATTCGAAAATCATCGGCAACATCATGCGATCGACGATCTCTTCGTCCGTCACCTCGGCCGATCTCTTCACGACCTTTGCAATGACCGAGTCGACGCCGGGATCGACGATCTTTTTGGGTTTACCCCGCTTGTCGGTTTCATATCGGTAAAACCCGATACCGTTCTTCTGACCGAGCCGGTTTTCGCCCAGCATCACTTCAACAACGGTTTCGTCGGTCATTTTCATCCGGTCCGGAAACGCATCGCCCATGATGGCTGCACCGTGTGCCCCGGTATCGACCCCGACGACATCCAGCAGATAGGCCGGGCCCATCGGCCAGCCGAACTTCTCCATCACCTTGTCGATTCTCTTGTAATCGACCCCGTCTTCGATGAGCCTGTTGAATCCGTTGAAGTAGGGAAAGAGGACTCGGTTGACCAGGAAGCCTGCGCAGTCATTGACGACGATCGGGGTTTTTCCCATCTGCAGCGCGTACTTGACGGTTTGAGCAATCGTGGCCTCGCTCGATTTTTCCCCACGAATGACCTCAACCAGCGGCATCCGGTGGACAGGATTGAAAAAGTGCATGCCACAGAACTGTTCAGGCCGTTTCAGGTTTTTGGCCAGGTCCGTGATTGAAATCGTCGAGGTATTCGATGCAATCACGGTGTCGGGGCTGACTTTATCCTCGAGGTCCGCCAACACCGAAGATTTGATATCGATGTTCTCCACCACCGCTTCGACGATGGTATCGACGCTGTCGAAATCACCGTAGCTCAGGGTCGGAGTGATCATGCTGATGGTTTTTGCCATCTTCTCCGGGGTGATTATTTCCCTTTTCAGCAACTTGTTCAGCAGCTTGATGGCTTCGTTGAGCCCCAGTTCCAGGGCCTCTTCATTGATGTCTTTCATCAGGATGGGCGTTCCCTTGGAAGCTGACTGATAAGCAACGCCGCCGCCCATGATTCCCGCCCCGAGAACGGCTGCTTTTTCGGTGGCAGGGCTCTCCCCGGTCATTTTCTTCGAGACTTTCTTGAGGTATTCACCGCCCATGAAAACGGTCACAAGGTTTTCCGCGACCTGCGTATGGGCCAGTTCGGCGAAGGCTTCTGCTTCAACCTGAATCGCCGCGTCACGTTCCATGCCGCAGGCTTGCTGCATGACCTCGATGGACTTCACCGGGGCAGGGTAGTTGGGTCCCGCGACGCCGGCCACGAATCCCTTGGCCGTCTCGAAGACCATCGTGGCTTCAATTGGAGAGAGTCTCAGGGGGGATTTCTTGATGACTTTTCTGGATTGCCAATCCAGTTCCCCACTAATGGCCCTTTTCAGCAGGGCCAGGGCCGACTGTTCGAGTATTGACCCGTCAACGACTGCATCGACGGCGCCAATTTTCAACGCGGCGTCGGCCTTGTAGTGCTTGCCGGAAGTAATCCACTCGATGGCATGATCTGCACCGCACAACCTGGGAAGCCTGACCGACCCTCCCCAGCCGGGCATGATGCCAAGCCGCGTTTCGGGCAGGCCAATTTTTGCCCGGGTATCCATCACCCTGAAATCTGAGGTCAGGCAAAACTCGAGCCCTCCGCCGAGGGCGAAACCGTTGATCGCCATGACGGTCGGAATATCCAGGTCTTCATAACCGTTCATCAGGCCATGCGTGTCCAGGATCCACGACTTCAATTCCTCATGGGTTTTCTTGAAGTGCCCCATGAATTCGGTAATGTCCGCGCCAAAGATAAAGTGTTCTTTATTGCTCTTAAAAAGAACGCCTTTGGCATCTGAACCTTTGATGATTTCCAGGGCTTCTGAAAGCTCAGCAGTCGCCAATGCACCGATCACATTCGCGCCACTTTCCTTGATATCGAAAGTGAAATGAGCGATGTCATCAATCAATTCAATCTGAATGGCCTTTCCGTCGAATAACATACGTGCTCCACTGGTTATATTTGCAATTTAAAGAACGAATCCGCTTGTTCCGAGCATAGGAACCATTAACCTCCTTTTTGGATATTCTGGCAAGTCCCG
>JABDPF010000041.1 GCA_013042915.1 Lysobacterales bacterium | reverse complement strand
GATCAGGAAGGCGACAGGATATGATTCGCCTTCCACGAAATTGGCGGGCTTCATCACGTAGCCGTAGACCGTGGCGCCGTGAGCGCCCTCGAAGGAAAACTGCTCGTATTCGCCCAGCTGCACGCCCGCCAGCTGCGGGCCCGTGAAGTCGGTCAGTTGACGGATGTCGTCGCCCTCGAGCACGAACAGCTCGCTGGGGGATTCCAGGCTGTCACGGGCGAAGACGAGCCGGCTGCCGGCAGAATCGAAGCTGCTGACGGTGCCTCGTGGGACCACCTTGATGGGATCTCCGCCGGCGATGTCCATTCGCCAGAGTGTTTTGTTGCCAACATCCTGCGCCGTTACGAACAGGAAATTTCCATCGTCTGAGAACGCGAGGCCGGAAGCCGATCGATCCCAGCGCGGAGCGAGTTCACGCGTCGCGCCCGACTGCAGATCGCGCAGCATGATGCGGAAGCGGTCCGCTTCGTATCCCGGACGGCTCATCGCCAGGTAGACCAGGTGTCTGCCGTCGGGGCTGGGCACGGGCCGGGTATCCCAGGCCTCGTTGTCACCGGTCAGGTTGACCACGTCACCGCCCCCGGCGGGAACCGAGTAAATGTCAAAATTGGTTGACCATGGCTCGGAGGGCGTTGCCCGACGGGCAGTGAAGTATACGCTTCGGCCATCGGGTGAAAAGGCGTATTCCTCGTTGCCGCCCCAGGTGCGGGAGGGTACTTCGGCGTTCAAACCGGCGGTCAGCGGCACCGGCTCCTCCTGCTTCGAGAGCCCGTTCTCGAGGGTCACCACGAACAGTTGCGACTGGGTCTCGTCCAGCCATCCATCCCAGTGGCGAACAAACAACTGGTCGTAAATGGCGCCGCTGGTGCTGCGGTTTTTGCGCGAATCGTTTCGCCCGGCGCTGCACGCCAGGTCTTCGCAATCGGCGTCGACCGACAGGGAGACGGCCATCCGGTCTGTCGACGGAGAAAGCCGGAACGTGCCGACGCTCAGCGGCAGGTCAGTGACCTGCTCAGCCTCGCCGCCCTCGGGCGAGATGCGCCAAACCTGGCTGCTGTCGCCGCGGTTCGAGCGAAAATAAATCCACTTGCCGTCACCCGACCATGCCGGGCCTGTATCGCTGGCCTCATGGCGCGTTAGGCGCTGCGGGTCACCGCCCGCGACAGGCGACAGCCACAGGTCGAACCTGCCCTTGCCGGCTTCCATGTCGGTTTCGCGCACGGTGTAAACCACACGTACGCCATCAGGCGACACGGCCGGCGAGCCGACCCGGTCGAGACGAACCATCAGTTCGGCCGAGAACGGTTCGGCATTCAGGGTCAAGGGCAGGAAAAGCAAGAAAGAAAGCGTTGCGAAGGTGAGGCGTTTCAGCATGGTAATCGGGCTTCTCAGTCATCGAGAGAGCTCATAGTACAATACGCTAAAGACAATTTTTCGAAGGGGTTCTATTCCGCTTCAGGCAGGCTCAGACCTAGCACTGCCCCCGCCAGTCCCATCAGTGCCAGCAAACCGATCACGCCGGCTTGCGTGATCAGGGGCGCGAGCGCCCCCACCGATCCGACCAGCAGCAACAGCACCCCGATGACGCTGTTGCTGATCGCCACGTAGTCGGTACGCTTGTTGCCGCCGCCCAGGTTGACCACGTACGTTTTTCGCCCGACGCGCACGCCCGCGTGGGCAACGCTCAGGACGAAGAAACCCAACGGGAGAAACCAGTACGTTTCGGTCAATGCGGGCACGAACCAGGCACTCAACGCAGTCACGATGCCGATACCTGACGTGATCAGCGCAGCAGCGATCATCACCGATTTGGAGGAGGCGTCCGCGAAACGCCCCCAGAACGGGGCGCTGACCAGGCTAGCTGCGCCCGCGGCGGCAATAAATGCGCCCAGCAGATAGGCGGGAGAGCCATAGGCGTCCTGCGCCATGGCCACGTAAAACGGAGCGCTGAGCGCGGAACACATGAGCAGGGCGCGGGTCATCACGAAGCGTCTGAATGGCCGGTCCTCTTTCAGCAGGGACAGCTTGCCCAGCGCTTCGGCAGCGCTGCGCGAGCCGCCGATTTCTCCGTCGGGTTCCGGCACGCGAGAGTAGACGGCGGCAGCGACCAGCCACAAACCTCCGGCCAGGATCAGGAGCATGCCCAGCCAGTCCCACTGGAGATTGAACGCGCCGGGTCGAATCAGCAAGACGCCCACCGCCACGGACACCAGCCCCGCGAAGCTGGCAGCCCAGCCGGTCAGTCGTCCGCGTTTCGGCTTGGGAATGGTCTTTCCCACGACATCCTTTGAGGCCACTGAGCAAAATGCGCGGGCCAGGCTGAACAGGGCAACAAGGGCGAGCAACGCCCATCCGGCAGCCGCGCCCTCCAGCCACAACACCGCCAGACCCATTCCGGCCACGGCCAGGAACTGGACGGCGCTGCCCGTCACCCAGACCCATTTCCGCACTGCCAGTTGGCGCACGTAGCTGCCGATAAAGAGCTGGGGAATCATCGAGCCCGACTCGCGGATCGGCACCAGGAACCCCAGTACGAACGCCGGCGCGCCCACGACGGTCACCGCCCACGCCAGCGTGGTCTTGGGGCTGGCCAGTGCGTCGCCCAGCTTGGTCAGCGAGGAACTGAGCAGGATGAGAACGAAACTCAGGCGCCTGTGGCTGCAGGCGGATTCATCGATGTCATCGCAGATTTTAGAATCTTCGTCTTCGGCGAGTTTGTTGTAGATGTCGTCTGCCAGGGCCATGAATGCAACGCGTTCCTTGAGTGTGAGTACCGAATTCGCAATGTACCAGAATCGGTGTGAAAGTCATGTCGAGCGACGGGTATCGGCCCGCGATCGTGCGCGCCGGAATTCATCTTGCGCCCGTTTCAGAGAGGCAAATCCGCGGCGTCGATCAGGCCAGGCGGCCGTATTTTTGAAGCCGGCGGCAAGCTGTGCGCATGAAATTGCTACTATTGCGGCTGGCTCGCAGAAGAACATACGGTGGATGCATGAGAAGCAGTAAATTATCTGATTGGCTTCAAATAGCGGCAAATGTGGGAATCATCGCCGGTTTGCTCCTGGTTGGAGCGCAGTTGAAGCAGAATTCCGAGCTTCTGAAAACCCAGATGCTCTACGAGGAAAGCAGTCGACTCGTGGATCTCGAGACCGAGGTCGTGGGTGAAATAGGCGCCGAAGTGTGGGCCAAGTCCATATCCGATCCTCGAAGCCTCAACCTGGCCGAGCAGCGCGTGATTGAAGCGCTGTTGTGGAGCTTTGTCGAGCAGTTGCGGTCGACACGCCTGCTCGGACAGCTGGGCCTGATTGAGGACGCGGAATGGAGGGCGCGGGTGAATTCCGATGCCGCGTTCTACCTGGGAAACGAGTACGGAAGGGCATGGTGGGCCAATTTCAGCGACGGAAACACCTCGTTGCCTGCCGACCTGGTCATGGAAATCGACTCTCATCTCGCTAACGCGGTACCCGACTACACCCTCGATTACGCCAAAGCCGTCATGGATCTGTTGGATGAGAGCGAGTAGAGCCGCCACGGCCGTTGTACTGTTCATGTCCGGTTTCCGGGAATTCCTCCAATGGCGCTAGATCCTGCAGTAAGGCGATACGACCTCGATTGGTTGCGGATTATCGCATTCGGGCTGCTGATCCTTTACCACGTCGGCATGTTCTATGTGAGCTGGGGTTGGCACGTGAAAAGTGTCTATGCCGCGCCGTCCGTGGAACCTCTCATGAGTCTGGTCAATCCCTGGCGGCTGGCCCTGTTGTTTTTTATTTCGGGCGTCGCCATACGCTTCGCGACCGACAAGACAGAATCGCTGGGGCGCTTCGCCGGGTCTCGCGTTGCCCGGCTTGGTTTGCCGCTGCTGTTCGGTGTCTACGCGTGGGTAATGCCACAGGCCTACTACCAGCTGCGCCAGTCCGGTGAGTTCACCGGATCGTTATTCGAGTTTTACCCGGATTACGCCGCGTTCGAGCAATCCTTTTCGATCATTACGCCTACCTGGAACCATCTTTGGTACCTGGCCTATGTCCTGATCTACATCCTCGTTGCGCTTGCCATACTGCCCTGGTTGCGGAACGTTCCAAAAAGCCGCGCCTGGCAATCATTGACCAAGAGGCCGCTTGTCATTGTGTTTGTCATGATCCTGCCCTTCGTCTTCGTCGAGACGTGGTTGTCACCGTTGTATCCGACCACTCACGAGTTGATCAATGACTGGGCACACCATGCGCATCGATTCATGATCTTCCTCTTGGGCTTCTTCGTTGCAAAGGACGGACGCTTCTGGCATTCGGTAAACAGGGCTTGGAGGTTCGCGCCTTTGCTGGCCGTCGCTGCGTTCCTCCTGCTGATGAATAGGCAGGACATCGAACACTTGGCCGGGCAGTTCATGTCCGATACGCAGTTACGGTTCTTCTTCAGCTACGTCATGGTGACCTACGCATGGTCCTGTATTCTCACCCTGCTTGGATTCAGTCAACGATTCCTCAACCGCGAGAGCCCATTGTTGCGCTACCTCACGGGCGCCATCTTCTGCTACTACGTGCTGCACCAGACCATCACAGTGGTCGCTGGCTACTACCTGACGGAGTATCGGCTCGGCGTTGGCGTTGAATCAGCGCTCGTGCTGGCCATTACGGTGGCGGGATGCGTGCTCGGTTATGAATTGATCCGTCGAATTCCCCGTGTCGGAATCCTGTTTGGCGTACACAAAGTTTCGGGATTTCGTACCGGTCGCTGAAGCGATTGGCCTGTGAGGGCCAATCAGATTCTTCACGGCATTGCAGGAGTACTTCTTCGCCTGCGGCGAGACCGAACCCCCTCAATTGCCTGCGCTTGCGGCGGAGGTAAGACTATGCCGCGGCGCGTCAGTCCGTTTGCGGCGGAAAAACTGTTCCCCAGTCGCGCGCCATGTCGACGATCGTCCAGCCACGCTTCGGGCCTTCGTCGAGACCGCGGTCGAGTCGGCCGATATGCGATTCACGGTCGTAAGCCCATTCACGCTCATTATCGGTGTGGTGCACGAGGAGACCAAAACGCGGTCCATCACCGGCGGTTGTCCACTCCAGCATCTGGAAATCACCATCCGAGTTTCCAACCGCCATGATCGGGCGCCGGCCAATGTGCTGATTGATGCCGACCGGTTTACCTTCCTTATCATCGATGAAATTCATTTCCGGCAGCCGCATCAGCATCGGTTGGCCGTCACGGACCTCGTATGTCGACTTGATGCTGCTCCCCACCACCTGCTCGGGGGGAACGCCGTAAACGTGCTCGGCCCAAGGGCGCATGAACTCAATTCCGCCACCCGACACGATGTAGGTTTTGAACCCGTTGGCCCGCAGATAATCCAGCAGCTCGAGCATCGGCTGGTAGACCATCTCGGTATAGCGTCGGCCAGTTGTCGGGTGCTTAGCGCTGTCCAACCACTCCATGACCGTCTGTCCGAACGCCTCGGTGCTCATCCCCGCGTGCGTCGCCATTGCCATCTCTAATATCGCCTTCACACCTCCGGATAACGCCGCCTTCCGATCGCCCCTGAGCGCAGAGGCAAACGGCTCTTTTTCCTTCCACTCCGGGTGGTGCGGCGCCAGCTCTTCGATTCGGTCAAAAATAAATATGGCCTGAAAATACATCGGCTGCTCAGCCCACAGCGTGCCGTCATTATCGAAGGTCGCAATACGCTCCGCGGGTGCGACGAAGCTCGGTGAGCCGGGTGTCGTCACGAGTTCGACGAATTCGACAATGGCTTTCTTGGACGCGGTATCGTTCCATGACGGCAAGGGGTCGGATTGCGCGTGGGCCAGCGTCGTCAGCATCATCAAAGATACCGCCAACACCGCGCTATTAAACTGGAATTGTTTGGTCAATCGTTTCATCTGCAAACTCCCGGAATCATTGCCTCAGCATACAGACTTTATCAACAGGCGCTTCCAATAGACATAGGTCCTTGGGCCAATTATCTGTGGCAATGCAAACTGCTATCCTCGCGGAAGACTCGCGGCGCGCGTGGAGTCATTGACAGTGTTCACAGCAAGATTTCGGAGGATTTATGAATTCGTTTTTTTCCCGTTCAACTGGTTTGTTCGCCGCCCTGATCGCGACGGGTGGCTTTCTTTTGACAGGCTGTTCGTCGCCGGTCGTCTCGAACGCTGATCCTTCGGTCGATTTTTCCGCGTACCAGACCTACGCGTTTCTATCAGACGTCGCGGACGACAAGAGCCAGTACGAGTCTATCGAAAGAGCGTACCTGAAGAGCGCGGTGGGACGGGAGATGAACCAGCGGGGCTTTCAAAAGAACAACGCCGATCCCGATGTCGTAGTTAATTTTGCGGTTCAGTCGCAGGAAAAGCTGCAGTCGAGAAGCGTACCGACCAGCGGCTACGGCTTTGGCTATGATCCGTTCGACGACGTCTACGGGCCAGCCTGGGGCACGACCTACACGACGCGTGTGGACCAGTATACCGAGGGCAAACTCGTGATCGACCTGATCGACGTGGATGACCGCCGCGTGGTCTGGCAAGGATCGACCAAGGGCCGCCTGACCGATAAAGCCCTGCAGAACTACCAGGCTACGCTGGACGCGGCGGTGACCGAGATCTTCGCCCAATTTCCGCCCACGCGCTGAGTTCGCATCTCACGGTTTCATCATGAAATCAGAGCTGATGGTGGATTAAAAATATTCAGATTTTGAATGGTGCCGGAGGAGAGACTCGGTTATCAATATAAATTTATTAATAACAGATAGATAGAAGCTCTTATTTTCAATGCAAAACAAAAAATAAAAGTTTTTCAGGTTTCATTTCTATCGGCAATCGGCCGGGAGCGGCCCTTCATGGTTGCCAACGATTGCGGTCTTGTACAGCCACTCGAAGGCAAAATGGCCAACCATCGTTGCGCGCATGCGTAGCCTTCACTCAGGAGGTAATGATTCATGGGATCTGTCAAGGAAAGCGAGACCGCATGTTCGCGGAGCGCGATGGCTTCATCAACCAATCCATATTCCAGGGCCAGTTCATTCTGGCTCGGGGTGCCCAGAGATTCGATGTAGCTCAGCGATAAAGCAGGGTTCTGGACTTCCGGCAGGCCGCTTGCATGACGGCTCCAATCGCCAACGCCGCGGACCCCAAACGGCGGTTTCTTGTTCGGGCAACTGGCCCTGGGCTCCCGGCCCAGCTTCGTGATGCTCGATCAGGATCCACGCGAAAACGTCGGTGTACTTCTGGATACCAAGGCATATGCGCGCTTTGCCACCCGGGAAGGTGTAATCGTCAGGAATGAACTGCAGGCGACACCGTTAGCCGTCCCTGAGGCATCTCCCAAACCACACATGTGGAAGGCGTATACGCCAGCCCCCTCAACCTTCATCGAAATAGTTGGCCTGAACGAAAAAAGCCCGGTCGTTTTTCAAAGACCGGGCTTCTTTTTGACTATCAGGCGTTAACTCCGGGCAGCGGGGTTCCCGGAAAGTAAAAGCGCCTCAGTTTTTAATGGATATATCCATCAGTCTATCTAGGTTACCCAGGGCTTTCTGCCTTTCGATCGTACCGTAGCCGATATTGGCTGCGCTCAGAGAGCCGCCGGCCTGGAATGGATAGTCCTCAATCGTTGCAAAGAATCTCTGGACGAATCCCTGGGCGGGCACCATCAACCACATATTGTCGGCGTACCACCGCATGTACATGGCGGATTCACGTACAGCGCTTTCAAATGGGTCGGCTCTCAAGTTGGTAATGAGCGGCCACGCCGGCGTCTGCCTGAAGGCTTCGCTGATTGGTCCCTCTTCAAAACCAAAAGCCACTTTCCAGTCATCGACGCGAATCGCATTGAGCATGCCGCTGGCTGCGAAATACATGATCTCACGACGCGGGCCTTTATCAGTCTTGCCTTCGAAGTAGGGCTTGAAATTATAACCATCGAGATGGACCCTGAATGATTTGCCATTGGCCTGGTAGCCGTCTTTCGATGCGAGTTTTTCTTTCACATCGGAGACACCGGCCGCCGCCAGCAGCGTTGGCATCCAGTCTTCCTGGCTCATGGTATCGTTGATAATCGTTCCGGGTTTGATGGTGCCTGGCCACGTGACCATTTGCGGAACCCTCATACCGCCTTCCCAGGTCGTGCCTTTTTCACCGTGGTAGGGGGAAGCGCCGCCATCCGGGAAGGTGAATTTTTCCGCACCGTTATCGGTCGAGAAAATAACGATAGTGTTGTCGGCAATACCCAGATCTTTGAGCTCCTGCAGGAAACTGCCCACCATGTCGTCGAGTTCGACCATGCCATCGGCATAGAGGCCGATACCTGTTTTACCCCGATATTTTTCCTGCAAACGGGTCCAGACATGCATGCGGGTAAAGTTCATCCACACGAAAAATGGTTTCTCGGCCTTGACAGCACGCTGCATGAAATCTTTCGCTGCGTTGCCAAACTCCGTATCCACTGTTTCCATGCGCTTCCGGGTCAATGGACCAGTGTCTTCGATTTTTCCGTCCGCGTAGGAGTGGATCACGCCCCGCGGCCCGTATTTCTTATGAAATTCCGGGTCTTTCGGATAGTAGTAAGTCTCCGGCTCTTCCTCGGCATTGAGATGATACAAGTTGCCGAAAAATTCATCGAATCCGTGATTGGTGGGCAAATGCTTGTCCTGGTCGCCCAGGTGATTTTTACCAAATTGTCCGGTCGTATATCCCTGCTCCTTGAGCAAATCTCCTATAGTTGGCGCCCAGTCGGGTATGCCCTGGTCGCTTCCCGGCATGCCAATGGTCAGCAAGCCGGTTCTGAATGGATGCTCTCCGAGGATGAAAGATGCACGGCCCGCGGTACAGGACTGCTGGGCATACATGTCGGTAAACAGGGCGCCTTCGTCGGCGATGGAGTCGATGTTGGGAGTTTGGTATCCCATCCCGCCACGGTTGTAAGCGCTGGCATTCCATACCCCGACATCATCGCCCCACAGGACGAGGATATTGGGTTTGTCCGCTGCCATCGATACAGAACTAAACGTTAGCATCAACAACATGCATGACCTGGTGATCAGTGTTCTTAGTTGAATCATGTGCTTCTCCTTATAAAGGTAATTAGATCGCTGCTGCCGGCAATAAGGCGCGTAAAGGACCGGCTTTTTGGGGCTTGAGCAAACCGGTTGGGCCGTCATTCTTAAGGTCGACGTAACCCATCGCGTAGATCACGTCCGAGTTGGGTGTGCTGAAAATAGTCTCGGCGCTGAGCCGGTCCTTCCAAATGACGAGTACGTTCGAACCCGCATCGAACTCAGCATCGGAGCCTTTCTTCATCTACGAAAGTGTCATCGCCATCGTGGAAACTAGGCTACGCGATTGGCAGGCAGCGACAAACTTTATTATAGAGCGATTCATCCTGAATGATATTGCGTTTGGCAATAAGCAGTCTTTTCAGACTCAGCTCTACCCCAGTGACAAATTTTGGCCGTCTCCCGCGAAGTTCTGCTCATGAATGGTGCCGGAGGAGAGACTCGAACTCTCACTCTGTTTCCAGAACCGGATTTTGAATCCGGCGCGTCTACCAGTTCCGCCACTCCGGCACGGGGTGGTTCA
Source organism: Lysobacterales bacterium (assembly GCA_013042915.1). Taxonomy (GTDB): domain Bacteria; phylum Pseudomonadota; class Gammaproteobacteria; order Xanthomonadales; family SZUA-36; genus JABDPF01. The sequence continues at coordinate 21,508 of JABDPF010000041.1, read as the reverse complement.
GGGGGAAGGCGCAAAGTATAGCCCCACGCGAAGACGAGAGCCAGAGTTCGATGCCTCGCTCAGAACATGAACGACCAACCGACGCTCAGGTTGTCCAGGTCGGCACCCGTAGCATTCTGGGTGCGGGTGCGAATCCAGGAAACCTTTATTCCCTGTTGCGGGTTGATCGGGATCCCCGCGCTGAGGGCAATCAGCCAGTTATCGACCTTCAGGTCCTTGTCCTCGCCATCAACGAAGGCGTCGCCCCCATTGCCGTAGGCAGTGCTCATCGAAACCCACAGGCCGGGTTTGAAGGTGTAAATCGCGTGGCCTTGCAACGTCCACAGGTTGTCGTTTTCAAGTTGCGAGTCACCGAAGAACGCGTCGTTGTCGCTGTACCAGATCACTGAACCGGTCATTTCCCAGGTCCACCTTCCCCGCGTGTGCGTAATGCCGAGTTGGGGGCGAATCGTCCAGCGGTTTGAGCCGAGGTTGATCAGCTTTTCGGGAAAATACTCACCCCACGGCAGCTTCACACCCACGGCGGCGCCGACAACCGTGCGGGACCGCGGCGTCGAGGCAAAGGCCTGGCGGTCCAGGGCCGGCGAGCCGTAGAGCAGTACCGAGAACCTCAGCCGCGGATCGGCAAAACCCCGTCGGCGGGTCTTCGCCGGCTCACCGGACAACAGTCCCGACCAGCGACCGCTCGCGTAAGGCAGTTTGACGTCGAGGCGGGCCGATTTCCCCGCGATACCGAACGAGCGCATGTACATCAGGGCTCCGCCGGCGATTTCCGTCTCCACGTCGTCCAATTCGAGCACCGGGTTGAAGAAGATGTCGCCCGTGGTGTACGAGGTGCCGAGCCCGACGACGTTCAGTCCGGTCGGCATCGGCGTCCAGCGCCGGGGTTCGATATCCTGGCCGAAAACAGCGGAGGGGCCGGCCACGGCTGCCACCATGACCAGGGCCAGCAGCACGACGCGTCGGAGTGAAAGCGGGCTCATGTCATGTCGTTCGTTTCTTGGGCTTGGCATCAGTATCGCATCAAAATGTTTTTCGAAGCACGGTTCAGGGTGGGATGCGCGTCGCATTTGGCGGTCGAAATCAAACGATATGATCCAGGTATTCGGCCACGGCCGGAATAAACCGGTCGTAATCTACCATGAACGAATCGTGACCCTGGATGGAATCGAGCAACTGCAGTTCGCTTTCTACGCCCGCCTTGGCGAGGCAGTCCGCGATCTCCTTCTGCTGGTGCGGCGGCCACAGGTAATCCGTGTGCACGCCGATGACCTTGGCGGTGTCGATCTTCAGGTCGGCGAACGCATCCTGCATGTCGGCATAGCCTTCGCTCAGGTCGAAAAAGTCGATCGACTGGGAAAGAAACAGGTAGCAGCAGGGTTCGAAGTTGCGGATAAACTTGCGCGCTGCGTTTTCCAGGTAGGACTCTACCGAAAAATGCATACCGAACAGGCGCTCGGAAAAATGGACCTCCTGCGAGCGGCCGAAACGCTGCCGCAATTCGGGTTCCGAGCGATAGGAGAGCATGCCCAGCTTTCGAGCCATGCGCATGCCGGTCTCGGGCCAGTCTTCCTCGGTGTAGGCGCCGTCCTGCCAGTGCGGGTCGCGGACGATCATTTCGCGTTGCAGCGATCGGATGGCGATGGCGAACGGTTCGGCGCGGGCCGCGGTCGAGATGCCGAGAAAATGCCGCGCGATACCCGGATCCTGGCGGAGCAGGGCAAGACAACTCATTCCGCCCATCGAGGGCCCGACCAGGGCCCGCAGCTGGTCGATCTGCAGATACTCGAGCACCATGGCGGCGGTGCGAGCGATGTCCTGTATGGTCAGGTCGGGAAACGAGAGGCGATAGGGCTCGCCGGTTTCCGGATTCACGCAGCCCGGCCCGGTCGATCCCTGGCAACTGCCCAGGGAATTGAGGCAGATGACGTGGTGCCGGTTGGTATCGATGGCCTTGCCCGGCCCGATCATCGGCTCCCACCAGCCGGGCTCGGGGTTTTCGCCGTTGCTCGCCGCATGTGCGTTTGGCGACAGGCCGGTCAGGATCAGAATCGCGTTCGAGCGGTCCTCGTTCAACTCTCCCCAGGTTTCGTAAGCCAGCGTGACGGCAGGTATGGAACCGCCGCTCCAGAAGTGGAACGGTTCCTCTACCTGAAGGAAGTGGGTTCCATCTTCCTTGTGGTGGCTGGCTTTGAAGGACAGCTTCATGCTAATTATGGATGCCTGGGCGGTTAATCTGGGTCTGAATGCGAGCAGGTAATGATTCACGCAAGGTGCGCAGTAGTCAAGCGGGGATTCACCCCCGCCTGGACGGTTTGCTGAGGCGCTATCGGGAATCGGAATGGAGCCAGCCGCTTCACTCTCCATCCTGCCGTGCTTTCGAGGCACTGGGGCCGCTGGTGGAGGCCGCGCACCGCCCCCTGGTGCTGGACGCCGGTTGCGGAACGGGGCAGAGCACACGCCGCCTGGCGGAGCGATTCCCCGACCATCTCGTGATCGGCGTGGACAAATCGGGAGACCGGCTCGGCAAGCTGCCCGCCAGGCAGTTCCCCTGGTGCGAGAAAAACGCCGTTTGGTTGCGCGCCGACCTCACCACGTTCTGGCGCCTGGCGCGCCGGGCCGGCTGGACAGTCGACCGTCACTTCCTGCTTTACCCCAATCCATGGCCCAAGCCCGGGCAACTTCAGCGCCGATGGCACGCGCACCCGGTGTTCCCGGAGCTGCTCGCACTGGGCGGGGAATTGGAAATGCGCTGCAACTGGAAAATCTACGCGGACGAATTCGCTTTCGCCGTGAGCCGGTTCCTGGGCCGGCCGATAGAGGCCGCCAGTCTTGCGGTGGACGAGCCGCTAAGCCCGTTCGAGCGCAAGTACCGCGACAGCGGTCACGATCTCTACTCGGTGGTTTCGCGATCCAGCGGCGTGTAACGTTCGACGCCGGTCAGGCTGTTGTAGACGAAGATCACCAGCTGGTCCGGCTTGATGAAGACGCCGCCCAGTTCTTCGTCCCAGTCGGCGGTAGGATTGGCCTCGGTGGCTTCTTGCAGCGTTTTTCCCTCGTTCACCAGTGTCTGCACGCGGTCACGTATTGTGACCAGCAGGTCACGGTACTCCGCCAGGCCAGCCCGGTTGGCGAGTGGGCCGTGGCCGGGTATGACCTGCGTGTTCCCGTCACACAGCGAAAGCCCTTTCTCCACGCCCGCGATCATCCCATCGATGCTGCCGCCGCCGTCGAGGTCGATGTAGGGGTACAGGCCGTTGAAGAAGATGTCACCCATGTGCAGCACGTTGCTCGACGGGAAATGGATGATGCTGTCTCCGTCGGTATGGCCGTGCGGCACGTGGTAGGCGGTTACGGGTTCGCCGTTGTAATGCAGCGTCATGCGGTCGTTGAACGTCACGACGGGCAGGGCGTCGCTCGGCCAGGGCGGCGTCGCCGCATCGAAGAAATTGCTGAACTGCTCGGTGCTCATTCGCTCGCGGATGTTGTCGTGGGCGATGATCACCGCGCCGGCGTCGCCGACTGCCTCGTTGCCGCCGACGTGGTCGTGATGGTAATGGGTATTGATCACGAACCGGATCGGCTCGTCGCTGACCTTGCCGATGGCCGCCATTAGCTGATCGGCCAAGTGGCTGTACTGGTCGTCGATGATGAAGACCCCGTCCTGACCGGACGAAACGGCAATATTGCCGCCCTGTCCCTTCAGCATGGTGACGGTATCGGACAACGCCGTTGGCACGTACTGCACGGCGGCGTCTTTCGCGCCGGCCGGTTGAACGGCGAAAGCGAGCAGCGTCAGGCCCAACAGGGTGGTGGTGGCGGCTTTGATCATGTGGCTCTCCGGATCGCTCGCCAGTGGACCACGCGATAACGGTGCGTGTGAGCCTGCCGGCGGTTGGGTTTGTCTCTCGGAGCGCTATTCTACCTGTTGATCGATATCCAGCACCACGAGGCCCGTGCGGGCCAGTTCCACCGGCTTGGTGGCGCTCTGCCAGTCTCCGGGCTGGGCGGCCGGCATACCGCTGAGTGACACGCGTGCCTGCACCTCGATTTCGGGCACCGATGAGATCAGCCGTTCTTGGAGCATGCTGTCTTCATCGCTCAACGTAATTTCCAGCGGCAGCGTGGGATTCATCACGCGGCGCACGCCCAGGGGCGGGCCCATGGCGGGGCCCGGGGTACGGATCATCACGTAGAGCACCGCGCCGCTGGCCAGTGCCTGCTTCGCCTGGCCCACGGCATCCAACACGACTCGGGTGCTGGTCCAGGCGCCGTCAGCCGCCGGGGCAGGCTCGCCACGGGGTTCGGCCTGCGGGTCCGCTTGCGCGATCACGCCCTTCTCGACCGGCGGCGTGTGTGCATCGGGCATCATGCCCATCCGGGTCTGTGCCTCGTTGATCTGGCTGGCCACCATGTTGTAGACGTTGCTCGACGGGTCCAACTGCTCCAGCAGGGATTGCCAGTAGCTAATGGCGAACGCGTCGTCGCCATCCTGCATCGCGGCGACACCCATCAGCCACAAACCTTTCTGCAGCCCGGGGTCGATTTCTAGCGCGCGTTCGAGCATTGCGCGCGACGACTCGGGCACGAGGCCATCCGGTGTTTCGTAGACCCAGGCTTCGGCAAGGTCCGCCATCACGACCGGGTTTTCCGGCGCCAGGCTGTGCGCGCGTTCCAGGGCATCCGCCGCCTCGGCATATTGTTGCGTGGCCCGCAGTGTTCGCGCCAGCAGCATCCAGCCCTCGAGGTCCTCCGGGGATTCGGCCAACCGCTGACGCAAGCCGGTGAGCATGGCGTCCATTTCGCCGGCCTGGCCGGCATGGGGTTCCGTGCCCGAATTCGCGCCTCTCACCGGCGAACCGTTGATGCCAATGCCGTCCGGCGTGCCAAATCCATCGTACAGCCACAGTCCGGCGGCCGGCAGGGCGAACGCCAAGGCCAGGGCCAGTGGCTGCCACGCGGACTTGCCGCGCAGCAGGGGGAACAGGGTGATTACGGCGCCTACAAAGAGGGCGACGCCTGCAAGGGTCCAGAACACTATGTATTTTCCTTCTGGCGGACTGCGGCCAGTTTGCGGCTGCGGTTGCGAACCGTAAAGAAGACGCCGATTGCGCCGATCAGTAGCAGCACGATGGGCATGGCCCACAGTGCAAGGGTGTTGCCCTGAACGGGCGGGCTGTACAGAACGAAATCACCGTAGCGGTCCACCATGAACCCGGTGATTTCCCGGTCGGTCTTGCCGTCCTGCAGCATGTCGAATATCTCGCCGCGCAATTGCTGGGCCAGCGGCGCGTCCGAGTCCGCGAGATTCTGGTTCTGGCAGACCAGGCAGCGCAGTTCGAGCGTGAGATCCTTGAAGCGCGCCTCCTGCTGCTCAGACTGGAATACCAGGGGCTCCTTCTCTTCGCCGCGGGGGCCTTGCGCCGAGGCGGGCAGGGCGAAAAATATCAGAGCGACGATCAGGACGGTTCGGTTCGCGATGGCGTGCTTACTCATCATTATTTGCGAATCCTGGGCAGGATTTCCTGCTCAATAATCTCCGGGGTGACAGCGCCGATCTGCTTGAAGATGATCGTGCCATCGGCATCGACAAGGAAGGACTCGGGTGCGGCGTAAACACCCAGGTCGATCGCGTAGCGCCCGCTGTAATCCTGCAGGGTGATGTCGTACGGGTCGCCGAACCGCGCCAGCCAGGCCTGCGCATCATTGAGTTCGTCCTTGTAATTGAATCCGATAACGCGCAGTTCGCCCGACTCCGCGAGGTCGGCGATGAACGGATGCTCTATCCGGCAGGTCGGGCACCAGCTTGCCCACACGTTCAGCAAGAACGGCTGGCCCACCAGGTCCTCGTTGGTCAGGACTCGCTCGGGTTGACCCAGCACGGGCAATTCGAACGGCGGCAGCGGTTTGCCGATCAGCGGCGAGGGGATCTCGCTCTTGTGGTCCGCGATCCGGAGTCCAGCCGCGAGCAGCAGGCCCAGGGCCACGAAAATAATGACCGGCAGGAATCTTCCGATCATGGAGTCGCCTCCTTTGCTTTGCGGCGATAGCGCTTGTCGGTGGCGGCCAGGAAACCGCCGAACATCATGAACAGACCACCCAGCCAGATGAAGCGGATAAACGGTTTGTGATAGAGCCGTACCGCCCACGCCTGGCCCCGGTTGTCGAGCGGTTCGCCCAGGGAAACGTACAGGTCGCGCGTGAGGCCCGGATCCAGCGCCGCCTCGGTCATCACCTGGCCGCTCTGGTAGCGTCGCTTCTCGGGGTACATCCTTGCCTCGATTTCGCCGTCTTTGTAAACGATGAATTCAGCGCGGTCGGCCACGTAGTTGGGGCCGTTCACGCCGCGCGTTCCTTCAAATACGAATTCGTAGCCGGCCAGCTCAAAGCGGTCGCCGGCTTGCATGCGAAGGTGCTTTTCCATGCTGACCGCGTTGGTCAGCGAGGCGCCGATCAGGAACAGCCCGACACCGAGGTGGGCCAGCACCATGCCAATCTCGCTTCGGCCGGGTTTCTTATGATCACGCAAGCGGATAAAGAAGTACTTGAGGTCGGCGGCGATGATCCAGACTGCCGCGGCGCTGCCGGCGATGCCCCAGGCGCCCGCGGTCGGCAGCCAGATTGCCGTGGCGATACCGGTGATCACGGCGAGCACCGCGGGGACGGCCAGTTCCCTGGCCAGGCGTTTCACGCTGTCGGCCTGCCATCGCGAATAAACCGCGGGCGGCAGGAAGAATGCGATCGGCACCAACAGCAGCGCAAACATCAGTCCGAAGTACGGTGGTCCCACGGAAATCTTGCCCAGTTCCAGCGCATCCAGCAGCAGCGGGTACAGCGTGCCGATCAGCACCATCGCGGCGATGACCGTCAGCATCAGGTTGTTGATCAGCAGCATCGTTTCCCGCGAATTTCCCTTGAAATCGCTGCCCTGGACCATCGAAGGTGCGCGAATGGCGAACAGGAGAAGCGATCCACCGACCACCACGAACAGGTAGGCCAGGATGAACACGCCGCGGGTCGGATCCGCCGCGAAGGCATGCACCGAGGTCAGTACGCCGGAACGCACCAGGAACGTGCCCAGCAGGCACAGGGAAAACGCGCTGATCGCCAGGATCAGGGTCCAGTTGCGGAAGGCGCCCCGTTTCTCGGTTACGGCCTGCGAGTGAATGAGTGCCGTGCCGACCAGCCAGGGCATGAAAGAGGCGTTCTCGACCGGGTCCCAGAACCACCAGCCGCCCCAGCCGAGTTCGTAGTAGGCCCACCAGGAGCCAAGCACGATGCCGAGGGTCAAAAAGGCCCACGCGACGTTAGTCCATGGGCGCGACCAGCGGATCCAATCACGATCGACCTGTTTGCCCAGCAGGGCCGCGACGGCAAAAGCGAAAGCCACGGAAAAACCCACGTAGCCCATGTACAACATCGGCGGGTGAATGATCAGTCCGGGGTCCTGCAGCAGGGGATTGAGGTCCAGGCCGTCGGCCGCCGCGGGCAGCAGTCGCTTGAACGGATTGGAAGTGAAGGTCAGAAACAGCAGGAAACCACAGGAGATCCAGCCCAGTATGGCGAGGGTCCGGGCGCGGAAAACCGCCGGCAGCTGCTTGCTGAACAGCGCCACGGCCAGCGTCCACAGGCAGAGGATCCAGGCCCACAGCAAAAGCGAGCCTTCATGCGAGCCCCACACCGCGGAAAAACGGTATTGCAGGGGCAGGGCCGCATTGCTGTTTCGGGCCACGTATTCCACCGAGAAATCCTGCACGATGAACGCCCAGGTGAGCATGGCAAATGCCCCGGTCGCCATCATGAATTGCGCCAGGGCCGCGGTGTTTGCGGACTTCATGAGCCGCTCGTCGCCCTTTAACGCGCCCCACAGCGGCAAGGTGCCGAGCAGAACCGAGATCAGCAATGCGCCGATCAGGAATACCTGTCCGAGTTCTGGGATCATGCTTATTCCTTGCTGTAGTCGGTGCTCGCCGAGACGTGACCGGTCTTCTCCAGCGCATCGGCGACTTCGGGCGGCATGTAGTTTTCATCGTGCTTGGCCAGCACCTCGGACGCCTCGAACAGGCCACCGTCGTTCAGCGAGCCTCGGGCGATCACGCCCTGGCCCTCGCGAAACAGGTCCGGCAGAATGCCGACGTATTCAACGGGCACTTCCTTGGGTCCATCGGTCACGACGAAGCGCGTGGCCAGGCTGTCTTCGACGCGGTTGACCGAACCGGGTTTGACCAGGCCGCCGAGTCGGAACTGCCGGCCCGGCGGAATGGGCTGCATCGCCAGGTCGCTGGGGCTCTGGAAATAAAGCAGGTTCTGCTGCAGCGAGATGGAGGCGACGACAGCGGCAACGCTGACGCCCGCCAGGATCAGGAGAACGGCGATCAGACGGCGTTTACGGGTTGGAGTCATTTCTTTCCTCGATCTGGATCAGTCGCGCGATGTCACGGACGATGGCTTTTTTCTTGATCAGGGGGGCGACCGCCGTCCACAGCAGAACGATGGCGCCGATGGCATACGAGCCGACGATAAAAGGAGTGTGGTCCATTATTTGCCCTCGCGTACGATGTTACGGACCCAGCCCTTGCGGAGGTCCTGTTCGAGCAGTTTGACCCTGGAACGGGTCAGCAGGTTCGCGCCATAGTAAAATTTTACGGCGATCGACATGACCAGCAGCGGCCAGAGCATGCTGGAGTCGATGCTGCTGCCGCCCATCAGGCTGATGCTGCTGCCCTGGTGAAGCGTGTTCCACCACTTCACCGAGTAGTGGATGATGGGCAGGTTGACCGCCCCGACCAGCGCCAGCAGGCAGGCCGCCCGAGCGGCCTTGCGCGGCTCGTCGATCGCGTTGTAAAGGCCGATGACGCCCAGGTACAGGAATAGCAGAACCAGTTCGCTTGTCAGGCGTGCATCCCACACCCAGTAGGTGCCCCAGGTGGGACGGCCCCACAGCGAACCCGCCACCAGGGTGACCACGGTGAACGCCGCGCCGACCGGCGCGCTGCACATCGCCAGGATTTCGACCACGCGGATGCGCCAGATCAGGGCGATGAACGCACAGACCGCCATGATGATGTACGCCAGCAGCGACATCCAGGCAGCCGGGACGTGCAGGTAAAGGATGCGGAAGCTCTCGCCCTGCTGGTAATCGGAGGGAACCACGAAAAAGGCCTGGTACATGCCGATCGCGGTAAGCACCAGGAAAATCGCCCAGAACCAGGGGATGAACTTGCCGGTGAAGTGGTAGAAATAGGCCGGCGAGCCCAGCTTGTGGATGAAAAGCACCACGGGGTTCTTGCGGAGTTTGGTCTTGTTGGGAGTTTTTTCGGTCATGACAAACTGATTTTTAGTGCCGCGGCTGCCGCGAACGGCGCCAGGGTCAGTGACGTTATGAGACCTGCTACCAGCAGGCCAAGGAACTGGGTGTAAGGCAATGAATCCGCCGCTGCCATTACCGCCGCGGTGGCAATAATCAGTATGGGGACATAAAGCGGAAACACCAGCAGTGAGAGCAACTGCCCCCCGCGTTTGAGGCTGATGGTCAGGCCCACGCCAATCGCACCGATAAGGCTCAGGATGGGGGTGCCCAGCACCAGGGTGATCACCATCACGCCCATCGTGCCGTCGGGCAGGTTCATCCAAACCGCCAGCAGCGGCGAGAGCAGCACGATGGGCAATCCGGCCACCAGCCAGTGGGTCAGGATCTTGGCCAGTGCGATCAGCGTCAGGGGGTGACCGCTGATGACGAATTGCTCCAGCGTTCCGTCTTCGAAGTCTGAACGGAACAGGCCGTCCAGCGAAATAACCGTGGAGAGCAGGGCCGCGATCCAGATCACACCCGGCGATATGCGGGCCAGCAACTCCATGCTGGGTCCGATGCCAAGCGGAAACAAGCTGACGACCACGAGCAGGAAAATGACCGGGAACAGCAGCTCGGTCCGGCGTCGAAAAGCCAGCAGCAGGTCACGTCGCACCAGCGCCACGAAGGCGCTTCGAAGGCTGCCGGTGGCCACCCCCGCCGTCATGCCGCCCGCCCGCTGAGGAGTTCGTAATCGACCGTGCCGGCCCAGGCCGGCCGGTGCGCGCCGTGCGTGGCCACTACCGCGGAGCCGCCGGTTTCGAGGTGTTGCGTCAGCAGCCGGTCGACCAGGCCAACGCCCTCGATGTCGAGGTTGGAGTAAGGCTCGTCCAGCAGCCACAGCTGCGCCTCGCTCAGCAGCAAGCGGGCCAGCGCACAGCGCTTGCGCTGGCCGGCAGAGAGATGACGCGCCTGGTTGTACTTGACGTGACCGAGCCCCACTTCTTCGATAACGGCGTCGACGTCGCGCTGTGATGTGCCGATGAAGTCGCGCATGAAGCGCAGGTTTTCAAACACGCTGAGGTCGTCCTTGAGCGCCAGGTAGTGGCCGACGTAGGCCATCGTGCTTGCACGCATGTCGATGCGCCCGGAGGTCGGGTGGAGAACGCCGGCCAGTACGCGGATGAGTGTCGTCTTGCCGCAGCCGTTCGTGCCGGTGATCAGCAGCAGTTGGCCGGCTTCGAGGTCGAAGCTGACAGGCTGGAAAACCGGTTCGAAATAGCGTTCGAAATTGACCTTCGAGGTGGAAAGCATGAAGCTCCAGATCGACGTTGTAATCAGGGGCGCCATGCTACGGAAAGCGCGACCCCAAGTCCACGACTGCATGGATGGTTAAATGATTCAGATCACGGAATGATTCCAGATTTCTGCACTTTTTGAAAGCAAAAGATAGGCGTCAACGGTCTGTCTTGTTTGAACAGGCACCTGGGCGCGGTTCGCGATATAGTCCGATAGCGAAATAACAGGCGGAAAAACACCATGAGCGACTTCGATTTTGACCTTTTTGTGATAGGCGCCGGTTCGGGCGGGGTTCGCGCCGCACGAATTTCGGCAGGTCACGGCGCCCGGGTTGGTATTTGCGAGGCGAGCCGCGTGGGCGGGACTTGCGTGATACGCGGTTGCGTCCCTAAAAAGCTGCTGGTGTACGCATCGCACGTGGCTGAAGAAATCGAGGATGCGGCCGGCTTCGGATGGACCGTCGGCCCGACCCAATTCAGCTGGCCGAAACTCATTCAGGCCAAGGACCAGGAGATCGACCGGTTGAACAAGATTTACCTCGGGCTCCTGTCCAACGCTGGGGTAACCCTTTACGAAACACACGGAGAACTGCTCGATCCCCACACGGTGCGCCTGGGTGACCAGACGGTGACGGCCGACAGGATCCTGATCGCAGTAGGCGGGCGGCCGTGGGTTCCGGAGATTCCCGGCATCGAACACGTGATCACCTCCGACGAGGCCTTTCACCTTGACGAGTTGCCCCCGCGCGTCGCATTGGTGGGCGGCGGCTACATCGCCTGCGAGTTCGCGGGCATCTTCAGGGGCCTGGGCGCGGAGGTGGCACAAATCTATCGTGGTGATGCCGTGCTGAGGGGCTTTGACAGCGATGTCCGGCGCATTGTCAGCGAGGGCCAGCGGCTCAAAGGCATCGATCTTCGGCTCGAGACCAACGTATCCTCTATTGAGAAAACGGCCGGCGGACAGGTGCTGACGCTCGACAACGGCGAGACGATGGAGGTGGATCAGGTGATGTACGCCACCGGCCGCGTTCCGAACGTGCGCGGCCTGGGCCTGCGTGAAGCGGGCGTGGAGGTTCGCGCGGGCGGTCAAGTCGTGGTCGATGAGTATTCGCGCACCAATCTGGACAACGTGTTCGCCGTGGGCGATGTCACCAACCGGGTCAACCTGACGCCCGTTGCGACCTATGAAGGCCATTCATTTGCCGACACCGAGTTCGGCGGCATGAACCGCCCGGTCAACCATCAGCTGGTGCCCGCGGCCGTGTTCTGCCAGCCTCCGGTGGGCACTGTCGGTTGGGACGAAGAAGACGCGGCGAACCATGTTGGCCCTGTTGATGTCTATTATTCCGAGTTTCGCCCGATGAAGCACACGCTTTCCGGGCGCGAAGAGAAGGCCATGATGAAACTGATCGTGGCAAAAGAGAGTAACAAGGTGGTTGGAGTCCACGTGGTGGGACCCGACGCGCCCGAAATTGTTCAGGGCTTTGCCGTGGCGGTTAAATCCGGCTTGACCAAGGATCATTTCGATCAGACGATCGGGATACATCCGACGGCAGCGGAGGAACTGGTCACGATGCGCAGCCCCGTACGGAGTCACGGATGAGAGATGGATTGATGAAAATTCCCGCACCCATCGCCCTGCTGGCGGTCGCAATACTTGTCGGTTCCACTGCGGCCCTCCACGCGGCCGCACCCGGCAGCGAGCGCTCGACGGCCTCGTATCAACGGTTCGTGGTGGAACTGCTTGACCCGCCATTGGCGCTTTACGAAGGACAGGAACTGTCGGTCGACGGTCCACGCGGTCCCCGGCGGATGGCGGCCACCGCGCCGGAAGTCACCCGCGAACCCAGACTCAATGTTCGGTCGCCCGAGTCGAGGGCTTACACGAGTTATCTCAAGGAACGGCAGGAAGCCTTCCTGGCGGAAGCCGAAGCGCTGCTGGGCCGCAAGCCAGAAGTCACCCACAGCTATCAGAATGCCACCAACGGCCTGGCGATCCACGTGACCCCCGACGAAGCCGAACTGCTGGCGGAGTCGCCGCTGGTGCGCCATGTATCACCCGACGTGACCTATCGCCTCGATACCTACGCCGGCCCCAAGTGGCTGGGCGCCGAGGCGCTCTGGAACGGCGACGTGGGTTTTCCGGCGTCGAGGGGCGAGGGCGTGGTGGTCGGCAATCTCGATACCGGTATTAACTGGGACCATCCCTCGTTCAGCGATGCAGGCTACGGCTACATCAACCCTTTCGGTGACGGTATCGGTCTGTGCTCCGACCCGGAGGTCGAATGCAACGACAAGCTGGTCGGTGTCTGGGATTTCGTCGAGGACAATCCCAACACCGAGGACTGGGTCGAGGAAAACACCAAGGGCAAGGACAACGACGGTCACGGCAGTCACACGGCTGGGATCGCGGTCGGCGCCCCGGTCAACGTGACCATCGACGGCGCCGTGTCGACGACGCTCTCGGGCGTGGCGCCGCGCGCCAGCCTGGTGTCGTACCGTGTGTGTTACAAGGGCGAACCGAGCACCGCCGACTCCGAAGGGTGCTCGGGATCGGCCATCCTGGCCGCCATCGACCAGGCGATTAGCGACGGCGTGGACGTGATCAACTACTCCATCGGCGGCGATCCACGTGATCCCTGGGGTGGGGGAACGGCTGACCGAGCCTTCCTGAGCGCACGCTCGGCGGGCATCTTCATCGCCTCGTCCGCCGGTAACGCCGGCCCCAACGAGAGCACCATCAGCTCACCGGCGACCGCGCCGTGGATCATGGCCGTAGGCAACGCCACGCACAATGCCATTTTCGGCAACGTGCTCAGCGATTTCAGTGGCGGAAGCCTGCCGGCCCCATCACCGATGGCCGGTGCCAGCCTGACCGACGGCACCGGCAAGCTGGTGATCGTGCACGCTCGCGACTTCGGCTACCCGCTGTGCGGCGTGGGTGAAGCGGAATTGCAGCCGTCCTGCGCCGGCAACACGGGCGCCAGCAATCCCTGGGCGGGCAGCAAACCGTTCAACGGCGAAATCGTGGTTTGCGACCGCGGGACTTATGGACGCATAGAGAAAAGTAAAAACCTTCTTCTGGCCGGTGCCGGAGGCTACGTTTTAGCCAATACGGAGCAGCAGGGTGAGTCGATCGTGGCCGACAACCATTGCCTGCCGGCCACCCACGTCGGCGCAAACGATGGAAACGACCTGCGCGAATGGCTCGCCGCAGGCAGCGGACACGGCGCCTCGATTACCGGAATGGGCCTGACCGAGTTTGACGGCGTGGCCGACGAGCTGTCGTTCAGCAGTTCCCGCGGACCGGCCATCGCTCCGGTGCAGGACACGCTCAAGCCCAACCTGATTGCTCCGGGTACGGCCATCATGGCGGCTGGATACCAGGGCAGTGGATTCCTGACGCTTTCAGGCACCTCGATGGCGTCGCCCCATGTCGCCGGCGCAGCGGCGTTGCTCAAATCCGTACATCCGGATTGGAACGTGAGCCAGCTCAGCTCGACGCTGCAGACGACCGCTACGCTGGAACTGGCAAAAGACGAAAACGGCGCGCCTGCGACCCCGGAACAGGCCGGCGCCGGCCGTCCGCAATTGGAGGAGGCCGTCCAGGCAGGGCTCTACCTAGATGTTAGCGGAAGCGATTTCGCCGCTGCGAATCCAAGCCTGGGGGGAGATCCGATCGAATTGAATCTGCCCGGCTTGGTCGATTCGCAATGCACGGCGTCCTGCAGCTTCACACGAACGGTGACGGACATGATGGGGGGCGGCGACTGGACCGTGTCCCCGGTCGATTTTCCTGCCGGTACCCAGGTCAGCGTGACGCCCTCGCAGTTCAGCCTGGGCAGCGGGGCAAGCCGTGAGCTCGGTATCACCATCGAAGTCGGGCCGACCGGAATTGTCGGCGACTGGGTTTCCGGCAAGATCCGATTGAGCGCCGCCGGCTCTTCGGATGTCGAATTGACGGTGTCGGTGTATTCCGACGGCGGCAGTCTTCCCGAGGAATGGACGATCGTCGCGGACGACGACGCTGGCTCCACCGGTTTCGGTTTGACCGGCCTGGTCAGACTGCAGGAGGCCACTTTCATTGCCGGGACACCGGTCAATCCGCAGTCGCGCACCGAGACCCTGGTCGAGGATCCGAGCAACAGCGATCCCTATGACGGCGGCTCGGGCGTGTTCACTCAATGGTACGACTTGCCCGAAGGCGCCTTGTGGTTGCACGCCGCGACGCTGGCGTCCACGGCCGATGACCTTGACCTTTTCGTGGGCCGGGACCAGGACGGCGACAACCGCGCTGATGAATGGGAGGAACTGTGCAGCAGCACGACACCCCAGGACATCGAGCGCTGTGATCTTTATGATCTGCCGGCCGGCAGGTACTGGATCGTGGCGCAGAACTGGAGCGGTACGGAAGTCAGCGGCGACGCCGTGACACTGCGCCACGCAGCCGTCGAGCCCGCCGACAGCAGCGCGCTTGCGGTCAGCGGGCCGGGCACCGTCGACACCAACCAGCCATTCACCGTGCGCCTGAGCTGGGATAATTTCAAAGGCCTCCCCGGTGAAGACTGGCTGTCCGCGGTAGGCGTGGGCTCCAACGCCGCGCAGCCGAACAACATCGGCGTGATACCGGTCACGTTGACGCGCAGCGCGCTGGAATCTGTTGAAACCTTCCCCCTGATGAACGGCAGGACGCATGCGCTTTCCCTCGCAGCCAACGGCCGCCATGACCGCATCTTCATTGACGTGCCGCCGGGCGTCAGCGGTTTGACGATCACTGCTTCGGGTGCCACCAATGAGCAATCGAACGCCCTCCAGCTAGAACTGGTGCGCCAGAGCTTCGACGAGAGCCTGGCCGAGGCGCCGTATGCGCTTCCGGCGGGTGACGGACCCGTGATTGGGTCCGCCAGCGGCGCCGGCGGTGTCGGCCCGATCGTGGCCGTTGCCGGTGGCGTACAGCCCGGGCGTTGGTACGCGGTGCTGAGTAACAGCAGTGGATCGCCCGCCTCCGTTACGATCCAGGCAGAGGTGAATTCCTCGGGTGACCCGATCGACTTCCACCGTGGCCTGTGGCTTCCATCCACGCGCCCGGGTCTGGGGCAGGGTTACGACTACAACACCGGCGGCGGCTCACGTTCGTTGATCTGGTATACCTACGACGAATTCGGCCTGCCCGCCTGGTACATCGCGGGAGCGCCGGAAACCGACGGTAACATCTGGACCAGCGAGATTTTCCGCGTGACCAACAACGGCGAAACCGATGACGGCGCCACCCAGCAATTGATGCCGGTGGGCTATCTGTCGATCACTAACCTGGCCCGCCAGGATGCGCTGTTCAGCTTCACGCTTTATGGCGAATCGGGCTTCGACCGCATGCGGCCACTGGCGGCCTCGACCTGCCCGGACGTGAACGGCCAGCCAGCTAATTACACGGGAATCTGGTTCCGTGGGTCGTCGGGGCTGGGTGGAGCCAGCATATTGGTCAACGATTTGACCCAGGCCCAGATTCACTACCTGTTCGATGAGAACGGGGAGCCGCGCTGGTTGTTTGCACAGGATCCCGAGAATAACGATCCACTGGACCCCGAAATTCCCATCCTGCAATTCCGTGGTTTCTGCGCCGTTTGCGAGCCTGCGGAGGTCGATTTTGAGCGTGTGGGCACGCTGGGTCGTGGCTTTGACAGCGAGACTTCCGGTTTCTGGATACTGGATTACAGCTTTGACGCTCCACCGAGCGGCACGGTCGAACGAACCGACGAGGTCATTCGGCTGACCGATCCGATCGAGTGCGAGTAAGCGTTTAAACAAGTTTGAAAGGCCGCAGTTTGCGGCCTTTTTTTTACGCGCTCTGCGGCACCTCGGCGAGTCGTTCATTCACGAGCCGCGCGGCCTGTTGCAGGTCGACCTGTCCAAGGTCATCCTTGCCGTCCAGCAGCTCCCTGAGTATCTCCGACTGGACCCGACCGCGCTCGTACGCCTCGGAGTAGGGAATGCGATGAAACATGACCAGTGAATAGCGCGCGACGAAACGGTCGGGATGGCGCAGTTCCAGTTCGCGTTCCAGCGCCTTGCGCAGCAGAAAGTCCCGGTGACGGACGGACTCGCGCACCGTGCGATAGGCGTCCAGCGCCATGTCGGCGATCGCGTCCGTGTCGTGCTTGCGTCGCTCCTGCAGCGTGTGGAACACGCTTTCCCAGTCGCGGTAGCCCTCATCCAGGATGCTGTCGAGCGTCGTGCAGTCTTCCAGCGCGGAATTAACGCCCTGGCCGTGGAAGGGAACGATCGCGTGGGCCGCGTCCCCGATCAGCAGCGTTCTGCCGCCGAGGTGCCAGCGTTTGCATTTCACCGTGCCCATCCTGCCGACGGGATGATCCCGGAATTCCTCCTCCAACTTGCCGATGAGCGGCGTAACGTCGGGGAAGTTGGCCTCCATGAACGCACTCTGGCGCGTCCAGGAGTCGAGATCTTCGAAACCCCAGATCATCTGGTGGTCGCCCTTTAGCGGAAGAAACAGCGTGGCGGTGAAACTGCCGTCCGGGCCGGGGAAAGCCAGCATCATGTACCCGCCTCGCGGCCAGACATGCACGGCATGCGGGTCCATCAACGGCTCGTGGTTGCTGCCGGCATCGATCGTCAGAAACTTGTAGCCGGCGTCCAGCATCGATACGTCCGCGCCGATGTCCGACGCGTCTTCCATCAGGCGACGGACCCGGGAAGCCCCGCCGTCCGCGCCGATCAATACGTCGAAATGATGAGTTTGACCGCCGCCGTTTCGATGCGTGGCAAACACCGCGACTCGGCTGTCCCAGTCGATATCCTGCAGGGTGTGATCGTAATGCAGCGTGATCCGGGGATCTTTCTCTGCTTCGTACATCAGGCAGTGCTGGAGGCTCTCGCGACGAACGCTGTAGAGGGTCTCGTAATCCTTGTAGCCGTATGGCTGAAGCGTGATTCGGCCCGCGCGATCATGAATCATGCGGCCGTGCATCGGCGTGGCCAGGCGTTCGACCTGCTCGAGCAGTCCCGTGACGCGCAAGGCGTAGCGCGCGCGTTCACCCAATGCCAGGTTGCTGGCCAGTTCGATGTGCCTCTCACCGCTGTTCGGTGCCGGGTGCCTCTCGAACAGGTCCACCCGGTAACCGCGTCGGGCCAGCAGGACAGAGAGAAGCGTACCCGCCATTCCGGCCCCTATGATGGTGATGTTCTGGGTATCGTTCGGCATGCGTCGCAGTGATTCACAAATGAGTGACTGTATTCAATATAGAACATATTTTAGCGGACCACTTTTCACGGCTCTTGTCACAGATCATCCGCTCGGCCCCGCCGACAAGCCGCTATAATGCAGCGCCAGATTCAAATCCCGGTCAAGCCGTTGAAACGCACCGACTTCCATTTTGATTTGCCGCCCGAACTGGTCGCGCAGGAACCCCTTGCCCGTCGGTCGGACAGCCGCTTGCTGCAGCTTCATCGGCATTCGGGGCCACCCGTCGACCGCTCATTCAGGGATCTGCCCGACCTGCTCGAACGAGGTGACCTGCTGGTATTCAACAACACGCGGGTGATCCCGGCGCGCCTGTTTGGCCGCAAGGAGACAGGCGGACGCGTCGAAGTCATGATCGAGCGCCTGTTGAGCGATGACCAGTGCCTGGCGCAACTGCGCGTGAGCAAGCCCGTGCAGCTAGGCAGGCGGATTCTGCTCGAAGACGGGCATTTCCTGGAACTCATCGGCCGGGAGGGCAGCTTTTTCCGCCTGCGCTTCCCCGAGGGGGGGCTGAGCGCATTGCTGGAGGCCCACGGGCACATGCCGCTGCCGCCATACATCGGCCGGCAAGATACCGAAGAGGACCGCGAACGCTACCAGACGGTCTATGCCAGTTCTCCCGGAGCCGTCGCAGCGCCAACGGCGGGACTGCATTTCGACGAAGACACGCTCGGGCGCCTGGCCGCGAGGGGCATCGAGCGAACCGAGGTGACGCTGCACGTAGGCGCCGGCACGTTTCAGCCGGTGCGTTGCGAAAATATCGAGGAACACCGCATGCATGCCGAGTACCTCGAGGTGCCCGGATCGGTGTGCAAGGCCGTGGGCGAGACGAAAGACAGGGGAGGCCGGGTCATCGCCGTCGGGACCACCGCGGTCCGAAGTCTCGAGACCGCCGCGGCGCAAGGTGAACTCGCGCCCTTCACCGGCGACAGCCGGATGTTTATCTTTCCGGGCTACGAATTTCGTGTGATCGACGGGCTGCTGACAAATTTTCATCTTCCGGAATCGACGCTACTCATGCTCGTTGCAGCCCTCGCGGGCCGCGAGCGGGTGCTGGACGCCTACCGTCATGCCGTTGAGCAACGCTACCGCTTCTTCAGCTACGGCGACGCCATGCTGCTTCTCTGATAGGGGCGATGCCGAAGCGCCGCGGGCAAAAGAAAGGAAGCGAGATTCACGAGACGGTATAATTCGCCCGCACAGACAGCCGGAGTTCTCCATGTCCTCAACGCTCGACAAGGTTCGTGCCCGCGAGTGGTTTTACGCCTACAAATTGCCCGACGGCAGCACCGCGCCGACCTACCACGGCTTCGACATCCAGCCCATTCACGACACCCGCTGGTCGATGGTTCGGCGATGCCTCGATGATCGGCTGGGCCGGGACCGCCGGGCTTTCTCGGCGCTCGACCTCGCCTCCCACCAGGGTTGGTTTGCGATCAACATGGCCAGGGCGGGTTTCGGCCGGGTGTTGGGGATCGATGCCCGTGATACGCACGTCGAGGACAGTCGCCTGATCGCATCCGTCTACGACCTGGAAGGGCTCGATTTTCGGCAGGGCGATATCCACGCGCTGAGTGTGGAAGACACCGGAACGTTCGATGTAGTACTGATGATGGGCCTTCTTTACCACCTGGAAAACCCGATCGGGGCGCTGCGGACCTGCCGTGCCTTGTGCAAGGATCTCTGCCTGATCGAGACGCAGGTCGTTCCCGGTCTGACCGGGCACGTCGATTACGGCAGCTACCAGTACGTCAAACCACTGATGGGCAGCTTCGGCATCATTGACGAAACCGACGAAACGCATGGTCCCGAGGCCAGCATCACCGGTGTTTGCCTGGTGCCCAGCCTCGACGCGCTGACCTGGATACTCCGTAAAGTCGGGTTCTCACGGGTCGACGTGCTCGAGCCGCCCGAGGATGCTTACGAGCAACTCCGCTACCACAAGCGGGTCATGGTGGCGGCGCAGGTCTGAGGCGTGGAGTTCAAGGTCAAGGCAAGCGACGGCAAGGCCCGTCTGGGAGAACTCGCATTTGAACGAGGCGAGGTGCGAACCCCGGCCTTCATGCCGGTGGGCACCTACGGAACGGTCAAGGCCATGACGCCCGGCGAGGTCCGCGAAACGGGCGCCGACATACTGCTGGGAAACACCTTTCACCTGATGTTGCGCCCGGGCACGCGGGTGATCGAGCAGCATGGCGGCCTGCACGAGTTCATGCAGTGGAAGCGGCCGATTCTTACCGATTCCGGCGGCTTCCAGGTCTGGAGCCTGGCCGAACGCCGCAAGATAACCGAAAAAGGCGTGGCCTTCGCTTCGCCGATCGACGGCTCGAAGGTATTCATCGGCCCCGAGGAATCGATGGCGGTCCAAAAAGCCCTGGGTTCCGACATCGTGATGATTTTCGACGAGTGCACACCGTACCCCGCCACCGAGCAGCAAGCCCTGGAGTCCATGGAACTGTCGCTGCGCTGGGCGAAACGTTCGCGACGCGCCCACGAAGGTAACCCGTCGGCCCTGTTCGGAATCGTGCAGGGCGGCATGTTCGAGCCGCTGCGTGTCCGCTCGGCCCGCGGCCTGGTTGACATGGGGTTCGACGGTTACGCGATCGGTGGGCTTTCGGTGGGTGAACCCCACGAGGAGCGCGATCGTGTTCTGGACTGCACGGTGCCCGAGCTTCCGGCCGACAAGCCGCGCTACCTGATGGGCGTCGGCCGGCCGGAGGATATCATTGCCGGAGTGTTGCGCGGGGTGGACATGTTCGACTGCGTCATGCCCACGCGAAATGCGCGTAACGGTTATCTGTTCACTAGTCGAGGCGTGCTGAAGATCCGAAACGCGCGTTACGAGGACGATCTCGGACCCATCGACGGGGCCTGCGATTGCGAAACCTGCCAGAACTACAGCCGCGCGTACGTCAAGCACCTGGAAAAGTGCAACGAGATTCTCGGCGCCCGCCTGATGACGATCCACAACCTCCGCTTTTACCAGAACCTGATGCAGGGTCTACGCGACGCCATCGCCAGGGGCCGGCTCGAGGACTTCACCGACGACTACCTGCAAGGGTTGCAGCGCGGCGTTTGATCTGAAAACGGGATTTGGGGTTATCCAGAACGTGGCTTCAGGGTGACCTCATGAAAATTATTCTGACGAAAACCCGCCGCCTGGGACGCCCGTTCGGTTCCGCTCTCTGCTTATCGCCCCTGCGGGGTGCCCTCGCGCCCGCCCCGCGCGGCTCCGTGCCATCGTGCAGCGGTAACTAATCCGCGGTCCTCTGCCCAACTCCAGGCCGTGCTGGCATATACCCAATTCAAGGGGTGTATGAATACAGGAAGTATTCATTCAAGCGATACAGGGATGTACGCCCTGCGCGAGCGCCCCCTGGAATTGGGTATATGCCGGCGCGGCCGGGTCGAGACTCGATACTGGGCTGCGTCGGAAATGCAAGGGTATCCCCTGCGGCGACTTCGGCACTGAAATTGTGACCCCGTCAGGCAATTGTTTTATAATGCCCGGCTGCTATTGCACAAACGGGGCGAAGTCCCCATTTCAAGCCCGACAAACGGATAAAACGAGGACACCATGGAACTCCTGGATTTCTTCATTGCCAGCGCCCACGCCCAGGACGCTGCCACGCCGCAGGCCGGCCTGATGTCGTTCCTGCCGCT